>NZ_JBNPUO010000009.1:0-439481 GCF_051168215.1 Bradyrhizobium sp. HKCCYLRH2015
GTCGGCGTCGATCTGCGCGGCGAGTCCTATGGTCTCCTGATCGACCAGATCGGCGAGGTGCTGCGGCTGCCCGAGGAAGGCCGGGAGGAGAACCCCGTCAACCTCGACCCGCGCATGGCGAAGCTTGCCGGCGGCGTGCACCGCCTCGACGGCCAGCTGATGGTCATTCTCGACGTCGATCGCGTGCTCGAGCTCGCCGCCGACAAGATGGCGGCCTGAACACTGCAACGTGAGGGCAGCGGCGCATCAGGCGTCGTTGCATTGGACCCTGATCTCGTGAGGCTGAAATGAGAACTTGTCTGGTAGTTGACGATTCCAGCGTCATTCGAAAGGTGGCGCGACGCATTCTGGAAGGTCTGGATTTCCAGATCGTAGAAGCGGAGGACGGCGAGCAGGCGCTGGAGATCTGCAAGCGGGGCCTCCCGGATGCGGTGCTGCTCGACTGGAACATGCCCGTCATGGACGGCTACGAGTTCCTCGGCAACCTCCGACGCATGCCGGGCGGCGACGCGCCGAAGGTGGTGTTCTGCACGACCGAGAACGATGTCGCGCACATCGCGCGCGCGCTGCACGCCGGGGCCAACGAGTACATCATGAAGCCCTTCGACAAGGACATCGTGACCGCGAAGTTTCAGGAAGTCGGGCTGATCTGATCTCCGTTGCGTGCGTCGGTCCCGTGGTCATCCGGGCTTGCCGTCACCCCGTGCCTCTGTCCTGTTGGTGAACTATGAGCGTCGCGTTGGCCAGTTCTTCGATCCCAAGTTCGACCAGGCAGGAACCTCTCCGGGTGATGGTCGTGGACGATTCCGTGGTCATCCGCGGCATGATCTCGCGTTGGATCGCGTCTGAGCCCGACATGGTCGTGGCGGCGTCGCTGCGCACCGGCCTCGAAGCCGTGAACCAGATCGATCGCGTCAATCCCGACGTCGCCGTGCTCGACATCGAGATGCCCGAGCTCGACGGCATCGCCGCCCTGCCGAAGCTGCTTGCCAAGAAGAAGAACCTCGCCGTCATCATGGCGTCGACGCTGACCCGCCGCAACGCGGAGATCAGCTTCAAGGCGCTGTCGCTCGGCGCGGCCGACTACATCCCGAAGCCCGAGAGCACGCGCGAGGCCTCGGCGGCCGACAATTTCCACTACGATCTGATTCAGAAGATCCGCAATCTCGGCGCCAAGGCGCGCCGCGCCGCTCCCGCTCCGCATGCGCCGGCAGCCTCGCCGATCGTCCCGCAAGTCCAGGGGCTCCGGCCTGCGTCCACGGCGCGGCCGATGGTCGCCCCCGTGGCGCCCGCCGTGCCGACCCAGCTGGCGCGCCGCTCCTTCAGCTCGCAGATGCCGAAGGTGCTGCTGATCGGATCGTCGACCGGCGGCCCGCAGGCGCTGATGTCGCTGGTGACCGAGCTCGGCCCCGTGATCGATCGCTTTCCGGTGCTGATCACCCAGCACATGCCGCCGACCTTCACCACCATCCTCGCCGAACATCTGGCGCGCTCGAGCCGCCGGCCGGCCCACGAGGCCGTCGACGGTGAAGTGGTGAAGCCGGGTCAGATCTACCTTGCGCCCGGCGGCCGCCACATGCGTGTGGCGCGCCATGGCGCCGATGTGGTGATCGCGCTCGACAACGGTCCTCCGGTCAATTTCTGCAAGCCCGCCGTCGATCCCTTGTTCATGTCGGCGATCGAGGTCTGGCAGGGCTCGACCCTGGCCGTGATCCTCACCGGCATGGGATCCGACGGCATGCGCGGCGGCAAGGACATCGTCGCCGCCGGCGGCAGCGTGATCGCGCAGGACGAGGCGACCAGCGTGGTCTGGGGCATGCCGGGCGCAGCCGCCAATGCCGGCATCTGCGCGGCCGTCCTTCCCTTGAATCAGATTGGACCGAAGCTGGTTCGTCTGTTTGCTGGAGACCGTTCGTGACACCCCTGGACTATGAGTTCTTGCGTAAGGTCCTGAAAGATCGCTCCGGCCTCGATCTGTCGGCCGATAAGCAGTACCTGGTCGAAAGCCGGTTGCTGCCGCTGGCCCGCCGCTCCAACCTGCCGGGCATCACGGAGCTGGTGCAGAAGATCAAGAGCGGCGCGGAGCAGCTCACGACGCAGGTGGTCGAGGCGATGACCACCAACGAGACGTTCTTCTTTCGCGACAAGATTCCGTTCGATCATCTCCGTGAGGGCATCCTGCCGGCGCTGATCCAGTCGCGCGCCAATCGTCGTTCCCTGCGCATCTGGTCGGCCGCCTGCTCGACCGGACAGGAGCCGTATTCAATCGCGATGTGCCTGCGGGAGCATGGCGCGGCGCTGGCCGGCTGGCGCATCGAGATCGTCGCCACCGACCTGTCGCAGGAGGTGCTGGAGAAATCGAAGGCCGGCCTCTACAGCCAGTTCGAGGTGCAGCGTGGATTGCCGATCCAGCTGCTGGTGAAATATTTCACGCAGCTCGGCGAGCTCTGGCAGCTCAGCGCCGACATTCGCGGCATGGTCCAGCACCGCCAGCTCAATCTGCTGCAGGACTTCTCGCATCTCGGCAAGTTCGACATCATCTTCTGCCGCAACGTGCTGATCTATTTCGACCAGGATACCAAGGCCTCGATCTTCGAGCGGATGGCCAAGGTGATGGAGCCGGACGGCACGCTGTTGCTGGGAGCCGCCGAATCGGTCGTCGGCATCACGGACGCGTTCAGGCCCAACCAGGAGCGGCGGGGTCTGTACCAGATCAATCCGGTGCGCAGTCCGCGCGGCGGCGCGGCGCTGCTGCCCGGCCTCAAGGTGGTCGCGGCGCGCTGAGGCCGGCCAGCACCGTCTATGACCGGGGCGCTTCGACCGGTCGTGCGGCCGGCCGTTCCGTCCCGCGTGCGTCCGTCCCGCGCGGGCGGCCAGCCGTTTCTGCGCCCGCAGGCCGCCTTTCGGAGCAAATCTCGCCGGCCCCATGGAACTTTTAGGTTCCCGACGCGTTTACTCGCCTTGGTGCGGGCTCATGCGTGTTGAATTGATGGCGGGGGATTTGATGAAAACGAGTGTGCGTCCTCGAATCGTGACGCGGGATCTCCCTGTCATCGCCAAATCGCCGACCGGGATCGACGGCCTCGACGAGGTCACCTTCGGTGGCCTGCCGCAAGGGCGGCCGACGCTGCTGTGCGGCGCGGCCGGCTGCGGCAAGACGTTGTTCGCGATGACGTTTCTCTACAATGGCGCAGTCGCCTATGACGAGCCGGGCGTGTTCATCGCGTTCGAGGAGCAGCCCGAGGACCTGATCAAGAACGTCGGCTCGCTCAGCTACGACATCGACAGGCTGATCGAGCAGAAGAAGATCGTGGTCGACCACATCCATCTCGATCGCAACGAGATCGAGGAGGCCGGCGACTACGATCTCGACGGCCTGTTCATCCGCATCGGCTTCGCGATCGATTCGATCGGCGCCAAGCGCGTCGTGATCGATACGATCGAGACCCTGTTCGGCGGCCTCGACAACCAGGCGGTGCTCCGCTCCGAGTTGCGCCGGCTGTTCGAATGGCTGAAGAGCAAGGGCGTCACCGCCATCATCACCGGCGAGCGCGGTGACGGTACGCTGACGCGCTACGGCCTCGAGGAATACGTCGCCGACTGCGTCATCCTGCTCGACAACCGCGTGCATGATCAGCTCTCGACGCGCCGGCTGCGCGTGGTGAAGTACCGCGGCACGGCGCACGGCACCAACGAATACCCCTTCATCATCGACCAGGAAGGCATCACGGTGATGCCGATCACCTCGTCGGGCCTCGCGCATGATGCGTGGACGGAGCGGGTCTCCACCGGCATTGCCGATCTCGACGAGATGCTCGAAGGCCAGGGCTACTACAAGGGGTCGAGCATCCTGATCTCGGGCATGGCCGGCTCGGGCAAGTCGACGGTGTCGGCACACTTTGCCAATTCGATCTGCAGGAGCGGGCAACGCTGCATCTATTTCGCGCTGGAGGAATCCCCGCAGCAGATCATCCGCAACATGAGGTCGGTCGGGCTCGACCTGCAGCAATGGGTCGATCGCGGCCTGCTGCGGTTCTCGGCGCGGCGCCCCAATCTGTACGGACTGGAAACGCACCTCGCCGCGATGCATCGCGAGGTCAAGGAGTTCGATCCCGCGGCTGTCGTGGTCGATCCCATCTCGGCGCTCATGGGCGCCGGCGTTGCCGGCGACGTGCATTCGATGACGCTGCGCCTGATCGACTTCCTGAAGGCGCGCGGCGTCACGGCGCTGTTCACCAATCTCGGCGCCGGCGGCGCCGAGACGGCGACCACGGAGATGCAGATCTCATCGCTCACCGACACCTGGCTGCTGCTCTACAATCGCGAGAGCAACGGTGAGCACAATCGCCAGCTCTACCTGTTGAAGTCGCGCGGCATGGCGCATTCCAACCAGGTCCGCGAATTCCTGATGGGTGCCGACGGCATCTCGCTGCGCGAGGTCTATGTCGGCCCGGAGGGCGTGCTCACGGGATCGGCGAGGGTGGCGCAGGAGGCGAGAGATCGCGTCGAGCGCCTTCTGCGCACGCAGGAGACGGAACGCCGCACGCGCGAGATCGAACGTCGCCGCCGCGACCTCGCGGCTCAGATCGAAACGCTCAAGGCTCAACTGGCCAACGAGGAAAGCGAAATGGAGCTCATCAATCTGGAAGGTGCGGCTCGCGACGATCAGCGTGAAGCCGCTCGCCGGGCGCAGGTCGAGAGCCGCTCGTCCCGGCGCGGTCCGCGCTCCCCCGCCAACCCGCTGACATCCAGCAAATGATGGCCGCTCCGATGGAACAGGATGGCTACAATCTCCGGCTCTATGTTGCCGGTCAGACCCCGAAATCGCTGGCGGCGCTCGCCAATCTCAAGAAGCTGTGCGAGACGCATCTGCCGGGCCGCTATACCATCGAGGTGATCGACCTGATGAAGGACCCGGCCCTCGCGCAACGCGACCAGATCGTTGCGATCCCGACCTTGATCCGTCAACTGCCCGAGCCCCTCAAGCGAATCATCGGCGATCTCTCCAATGCGGAGAAGGTGCTGGTTGGTCTGGACATCGCACCGAGCTGAACGGAGGACGCGTGGCATCAACAGACGCGATGCAGGCGGGACGGCCGCGTAACGAGGCGGAAGAGACGGTCGAGGCCATTCATCGCGGCAACGTCGATGCCGTGGTGGTGCAGGGCCCGACCGGACCCCAGGTCATCATGCTGCAGGGCGCGGACGCGCCCTATCATGTGCTGGTCGAGCGCATGAGCGACGGCGCGCTGACGCTCGATGCCGACGGCTGCATCGTCTATGTCAATTCCAGGCTGTGCGCGCTGACCGGCCTCGACGCCCAGGAGCTGGTGGGACGCAGCTTCGCCTCGCTGTTCGCTGGAGCAGTGCCCGAGCAGCGCGCCGACGATGCCATGACCGACGCGCAGCTGCGCCGCGCCGATGGCGGCCAGCTGCCGGTGTCGGTGTGGATGCGGCAGATGGCGATGGGCGGCGTCGTCGCCACGCTCGTGACCTTGACGGACATGTCGATTCAGCGGCGCGCCGAGGAGGTCGCCAATGCCGAGCGCTTCGCGCGCTCGATCCTGGAGCAGGCGACCGATGCGGTCGTGGTGCTGGCGCTCGACGGCCGGATCACCCATGCGAGCTGGGTCGCCGAGCAGCTCGCGGAACGACCGCCGGTCGGCCAGTTGTTTTCGGAAGCGTTCCCGCTCGACGGGCAGAGCGCCAGCCAGGAAAGTACGTTGACGCGGTTCTCGCGCGAGAGCCTGGATCAGGCGTTGGCGACCAAGCCCTTCCATGGCGTCGAGGTCGCCTTGCGCAATGCGGCCGCGTCGGGGCGGTCGTTCCTGCTGTCGGGCGGACCCCTGGTGAACGATCTCAAGGAGGCGGTCGGCTCGATCGTCACCCTCACCGACATCACCGAGCGCAAGCGCGCGGAGGAGCAGCAGACCGTGCTGGTCGCCGAGCTCAATCACCGGGTCAAGAACATCCTGGCGATCGTGCAGTCGGTGGCGGGGCAGACCTTGCGGACCTCACCGTCGCTGCCGGCCTTCAACAAGGCGTTCTCCGGGCGCATCCAGGCGGTCTCGATCGCGCACGACATCCTGACGCAGACCCGCTGGATCGGCATCGGGCTGAACGAGTTGCTCACCACCGTGCTGGCGCCCTACGGCATCGGCGAAGGGCGCATCGCCATCGACGGCCCGCCGGTTCTGCTGGAGGCACGGCTCGTTCTGCCGCTCTCGATGGTGCTGCACGAGCTTGCGACCAACGCCTCCAAATATGGCGCGTTGTCCGCCCCCCACGGCCAGGTCACGATCTCCTGGCGCCTGCGCGACGATCGCCGCCGGCTCGAGCTGGTCTGGCTGGAGCGCGGCGGACCGCTGATCGAAGGCGGCGGCGCGCGGGGCTTCGGCACCACGCTGATCGACCGCGTCGTCCGCTTCGACCTCGATGGCGAAGCTCTGCTGGATTTCGAGCCCGCCGGAATTCGCTGCTCGCTGACCTTTGCGCTGACCGCGGAGACGACCCCCGAACATCTGCCGGCATCGGCCGTGCAGCCGGACTGATGACTTGAGCGGTCGCGTCCGGATCCCTGCCTCAGCGCGCGGTCGGAATCGAGCCTGGCGCCTTGCGGCGCCATACATCGTGATCCCTTTCCGTCGCCTCACGCGCGGCGCGCGCAGCTCGACGCAGCCAGCCGGAACCGCGCTTCCCGAGGTCCGCCGCGATCTCGGCGCCGGCGCGGCGGTCGGCGGCATGGATGGAGGCGAGGTCGGTGCCCATCCCGCGCAGGAGCTCGAGCTTGAGATCGGCACCGGCCTCCTTGCCGAGATCGATCTTGCGCGAGTCGGCAGACAGGCGCCGGACCACGTAGTCTCCGTCGTTGGTTCTGTGAACGTGCAGGAATGGATCGGGTGCGCGATAGGTCCCGGTCGACAGCGCGACGAATCTGTGCGGCGGCGCCGGCTTCGGCTGCGTCCCGCTCTTCGTCCTGTTCTCCGTCCTGTTCTTGGCCCAGGTCCAGGCCGAAGGGACCAGCGCCTTGGCCTCGCGGACGATGCGGCCGCCGCGCCATGTCGCGACGACGACGTAGCGCGGACGTCCGCGGCTGCCGCCGCCGGCGAAGCGGCGGAAGAACGCTGCAGTCTCCACCTGTTCCGGAAGGCTGGCGGTGAGCAGCTTCCGCACCGCGGCTGGAATCGCATCGGCGGCCGCGAGGCCGTCGATCTCCTCCCAGAATGCGCGGCGGCAATCATCCGAGCATTTGACGTAGCGCCTGATCCAGCTCTCATGCTCGTCGAGCAGCGCCGGCCGCGGATCCTTGAGGCCGTCGCGATAGCCTTGGAGGATCGCGTCTGCCGCGTCGCGGCTGTCGATTGCCATGTCGGGCGCGAGCTCGATGCTGGTCGTGAGCCGGACCAGATCGAAGGCGTAGGGCATCCTCGCGGCCTCGTCGAAATCGTTGACACCCCACACCCAGCGCCCGTCGGCGTCGCGCCACGTGCCGAAATTCTCCAGATGGATGTCGCCGACGCACAGCGCGACCGGAGCCTCGGCCAGCTCCGGGCAGATCTCCTCGATGCGCTGCGCCCAGCGATAGTAGCTGGCGCGCAGCAGGGCGAACGGCGACTTTCGCATGCGCCGGTGCTTGGTGAGGAGGTCGTCCTCGATCACCTTGCATTGGCTGCGAAGCCAGGCCTCGTAGGCCACGGTATCCTCGATGATGGACACGCGATGCCTCCCGATGCACGGGGCGTGAGCGAAGCGTTATGAGTTGCGTTGACGGCGAACGAACGTGGCCTCGCACATCGCGCGCAGCGCGCGCTCGTCGAACGGCTTGGCGAGCCGGGCCAGGCCGCGGAACTCCGGCGGAAACAGCGTCGCGTCGTCATAGCCGGAGGTGATGACGATCCTGAGCTCGCGCGCCATCAGCTGCGGCAGCACGGCGAAGATCTGCTCGCCGCGCAGGTTGACGTCGAGCAGCGCGCCGTCCAGGCCGCCGCGCTCGGCCTCGCGCAGCACGTCGCCGACGCGCGAGACGGGACCGACCACCTCGCAGCCGAACCCCTGCAACACCGTTTCCAGCTCGAGCGCGATCAGGCCCTCGTCCTCGGCGACCAGGATGCGCAAGCCTTCGAGTTCGGTCTTGTCCGTCGCCATGCCTCGTCCCGGCCATGCGCGCCCAATCGCGCAGGGAATTCGCCCTCGGTCCTATCTAATGCTCTCGACCGGCGTGTCGAGGCGTTTTCGCCGGCCGTCGTTAATATCCTACAGGATGGCGTGCGGCAAAAAGCGCGAGCGGTTGCCGGTGATCGGGCTCGTGTCCTCGCGGATCGACAGGCCGCAGGGCTGATGGTCGACGAGCCAGCTGCCGATCACCGGGAACACACCGCCGAAATCCGGCAGCGGCGCCAGCGCCTGGCGGATGAAGCCTTCGGCGCCGTAGGGCCCGTCCTGCGCCGAGACGGCGACGCCGTCGGACACCAGGCTGACATTGGCGCCCTCGCGCGAATAGATCGGCTTGCGCACGAAGCTCGGGCCGAGGCTGGCGGCCTTCGGATCGTCCTCGAAATAGGCCGGCAGCAGGTTCGGATGGCCTTCGTGCATCTGCCAGAGCAGCGGCAGGATGCCCTTGTTGGACAGGATGGCCTTCCACGGCGGCTCGATCCATTGCGTCGGCGCCTGCGCGAGCTTGGCGCCGAACGCATCGCGAAACATCCATTCCCAGGGATACAGCTTGAAGGCGAGCGCGATGTCCTCGTCGTCGAGATCGACGAAGCCGCCGGTCTCGCGCCAGCCGATGTCGGCGACGTCAAGGATGGTTGTCGTCAGGCCTCCTTGGGCTGCCGTGTCGGCCAGATAGGCCAGGGTCGTGGCGTCCTCGGCGTTGGCGGTCAGCCCGGCCAGATGCACGCGGCGCCGCTTGCCGAGGGCGCACCAGCGCTCGATCAGGCGCTCATGGATCGAGTTGTACTGGTCCGCGCGCCCCGGCAGGATGCGGCGCTCGATCGCCTGCTCGAGCCAGGTCCATTGAAACACCGCGGCCTCGAAGATCGAGGTCGGCGTGTCCGCGTTGTATTCGAGCAGCTTCGCCGGCGTCCGGCCGCCCTGATAGCTGAGGTCGAACCGCCCGTAGAGGCTGCCGTCCCTCCGGCGCCAGCTGTCCGCCAACAGCGGCCAGACCGCCTGCGGGATCTTCAGCCGGCGCAGCAGCGCCTCGTCGCCGACGACACGCGCGACCAGCGCGAGGCACATCTGCTCGAGCTCCGCCGTCGGCTCCTCGATGCCGAGCTCGATCTCGGCGATCGTGAATGCGTAGTAGGCGCGCTCGTCCCAATAGCGCTCGCCGTCGAGCTCGCAGAAGTCGAATCCGCACCGCGCCGCCGTCTCGCGCCAGTCGTCACGCTCGGGACAGGAGATGCGCTGCATCGGCGTCAGCCCCGGGCATCGGCAGGCATGCCGTGCCCATTGCAACAGGGCGCAGCACGGCCGCGGCCGTCATCGATGATGCGGCCATGATCACGCCCGCGCGGTCCCGGCGCCGTCCCGCGTCGGTGACCACGCGATCGCTTGCCAGCAAGATGATGCAAGGCGGCGGCGGTCACCGCGGCCCTGATCGTCGCCCGCACCACCCGGTGCGGACGTTGCATCGGATCATTTCCGATGAGTCGGTAGGCCAGTTTTTTATGATTTTGAGTCTGTGTCAAAGATCCGAATCCAAGATAGCAGCATGAACGCGGTGTTTTCACGGCGCCGGCGCGACGAAAATCAGCCGCCGCCTCCGAGGCCGTGCCCGAACGAGCCGAAGCCGCCGCGCGAGACATGGGTGGAGGAGGCCTCGGCGACATGGCCCGAGCCGCTGCTTCTGGAATCACCGTCGCTGCTGGAAAATCCCCAGCGGCCGGAGCCGCTGCCGCCGCCACCACCGCCGCTCGAGCGGCGTGTCGTGCATTCGCCGGTCTGCGGCTGGCCGGCCATCGTCGGCGTCTCGGCGCCTGGCTGCGGGCAGCTCTGCTGCCGCGGCATCAGCGCATAGGCCGTGCTGCCGACGGCGAGCGTGCCCATCAAGAGCAGCGCAACATGGCCGGAGCGCTTCACCGGCGGCGTCGCGGGCGGGGGCGGCATCGGCCGGCGCTTGCCGAATTCGCGGCGTTTCTCGGCCATGGTCAGATGATCATCGAGGCGGCGTTCAGCGCGCCGGCGGAAAGCGATGCGAGACCGAGCCAGATCGCCGAAGCCAGCTCGCCGGCGACGATGCGCTGGGCGAGATCCGGCACCGGAATGCGGACGAGGTAGTAGACGATCACCTGTACGATCAGCGCGACCAGCGCCCAGATCAGGCAGTCCAGCACGTTGGCGGAATGGGCGATGGCGCTGACCAGCGGCAGGGTGAAGCCGAGCAGGCTGAGGCCGAGCGCGATCGCGGCCGAGGGGTGATTGTCCCGGATCAGCTGGAATTCATTGTAGGGCGTGACGCGGGTGTAGACGAAGAGGTAGGCCGTCACCGCGACCAGCGCGGTACAGAAATAGACCAGGAAGGCCGGCAGGCCGGCGAGCGATTGCAGGATCATGATCGGGCCAGGCGTGAGGAGCTCTCATCTGTCGCGATGCCAGCATGCCCGGTTCGACGTGAACAAAGTCTATCCGCCCTTCGCCAGGTCCTGCCTGGCCTGGTCCAGCATCTGCAGCACCGAATCGCCGGTCTTGCGGGTGTGCTCGGAGAGCGCCTGCGCGAAGCCGGCGCCGTCTCGGGCCCGCAGCAACGCCATGAAGGCCTCGTGCTCCCGGATCGACTCGTCCCAGCGCCGCGCGTCGTAGTTGGCCACGGCGCGGGCGCGGAAGACGCTCGCGTGCAGCGTGCTCCACATGTTGAGCAGCACGGCGTTGCCGGCGAGCCTGGTGATCTCGGCATGGATCTGCTGGTTGAGCCGGAAATAGGCGGCGCGCTCGGCGGCACGATGCAGCGCCACCAGCTCGGCATGTAGGGCGTCGAGCCTGGCAAGGTCGTCCGCCGTCGCACGCGCGGCCGCGGCGCGGCCCGCGGCGGCATCGAGCGACACCATCACGTCGAAGATCTCGGCAATCTCGTTTGCGTCGATGGGCGTCACCACGGGCGTGCGATGCGGCCGCAGCTCGATGAGGCCTTCGGCGGCGAGGATCTTGAAGGCCTCGCGCAGCGGCGTGCGCGACACGCCGAAGGTCTCGCACAGCATGCGCTCGGGCAAGGCAGCGCCGGCGGCGAGCTCGCCGTCCACGATCATCTCGCGCACCCTGGCGACGACCTGATCGTGCAGCGACAGCCGCTCGAGCGGCCGCTTGGAGTGGTCGGACGACAGCTTCAGCCGGGCCGGCTTGAAGCGCGTCTTCAGTCTGGGCCGGGGTGCCGGTGGGGTCATGGGGGCGCGGCTGCTCCGCTGCGAGATGCCTGAAATTCGGGCGATGCGCCCGCGGATCAGGCAGGTTCTTCAAAATTGAAGTGTCATTACATACTGATCTTATTGTATAAAATCAACATTGCATATCGCATCCAGTTGGCACGTCGCTTGCTGATGAGAGCCCAAGCCATGAGAGACAAGCCCGTGGATCGACCTGCCCTGGAGATGGATGTGAAACGTTTCGTGCTGCTCATTCTTGCCCTGTTGGCGCTGCCCTCGCTCAGCTTCGCCGACGACGCCCCCAAGATCAAACTCGGCTACGCCAAATGCGCGCATTGCACGCCGATGTCGCTGACGCCGCAATTCGCGGAGGGCGTCGCGATCGATGCCGTCAGCTTCAACACCGGCACGGACGCGCTGACCGCCCTGGTGTCGAAGAATATCGACGTCGCGCAGGTGACCTATCTGCACTACGCCATCGCGCTCGACAAAGGCTTCGACGTCGTCGCCATCTCCGGCCAGGTCAATGGCGGCTCGGCGATGCTGCTCGCCAACGACATCGAGATTCCGCAGGGCGACTGGAGCGCCTTGAAGGCGCTGATCGCCAAGTACAAGGCCGACGGCAAGCCGTTCCGCGTCGCCGCCTCGCGCGGCAATGCGCAGGACATCCACATGCGCGGCGCCTTCGCCAAGCAGGGCATCGACATCAACAAGGACGTGCAGTTCGTCAACATTCCCAATCCGTCCGATCATCTGCAGGCGCTGCGCCGCGGCGAGGTCGAGCTGATCTGCACGGTCGAGCCGTTTGCCACCCAGATCATGCAGGCCAAGGCGGCGAAGTTCTTCGGCTTCCCCTACGACCAGGCCGCCGGCAAGCTCACCAACCTGATCCTGACCCGCTCCGACGTCATCGCGTCGAACCCGAAGGCGCTGGAGGGCGTGGTGCGCGCGGTGGTCAAGGTCGATGCCCACATCGCCGCCGACAAGCCGGCGCTGATCGAGGTGATCTCCAAGATCACCGGCCTCGACAAGGCGATCGCCACCGGCGCGGTCGAAAATCTCGATCCCGATCCGAAGATGTACCGCGCCTCGGCGCTCGCCATCGCATCGATGATGCGCGACCTGAAATACATCAACTCGGACGTCACGGCCGCCGTCGAGAAGAACCTCGACTACCGCTTCCTGGAGGCGGCCACCGGCAAGCCGAAGACCGAGCTCGGCTACTGAGATGACGGCGCTCGCCCAGCTCAGGAAGCTCGACCGCGCCATCGTTCCCGTGCTGGTGCTCGCCGGCTGGGAGGCGTTCTCGCGCTCGGGGGCGCTGCCGGCAGCCTTGCTGCCGGCGCCGTCGACGGTGGTGTGGGCGTGGGCGGACTGGCTGGTCGGTACCGACGGCAACACCCAGACCTACAGCGCGCACTGGCTGGCCGACATGCTGGCCAGCCTGTCGCGCGTCGCGGCCGGCTTCGCCATCGCCACGGTGCTCGGCGTCGCGCTCGGCGTCGCCATCGGCTGGTCGCGCAAGACCGAGCTCATCATCGAGCCGACCTTGCAGATGCTCCGGCCGATCCCGCCGGTGTCGTGGATCCCGCTCGCCATCATCTGGTTCGGCATCGCCAACAAGCCGGCGATCTTCCTGGTGTTCCTTGGCGCGTTCTTTCCGATCCTGCTCAACACCATCCACGGCGTGAAGACCTGCGACCGCAACCTCATCCGCGCCGGCGCCATGGTCGGCGGCAGCGAGCGCAAGCTGCTGCGCTACATCGTGGTCCCAGCGGCCATGCCGAGCATCTTTGCAGGTCTGCGCATTGGCATCGGCTCGGCCTGGATGCTGACGGTGACCGCCGAAATGGTCGCGGTGAAGAGCGGGCTCGGCTATGTGCTGTGGGACAGCTACTACTTCCTGCGCTACGATCTGGTGCTGGCGGCGATGGCGAGCATCGGCCTGCTCGGCTTCTGCAGCGATCTCGCCATCCGCACCGTGATGGCGCGCGTGCTGCATTGGCAGCGCAACACCACGCTTCGCGGCGGAGAGTGAGCATGGCGACGATCGACATCTCCGGCGTCTCAAAGATCTTCACCGACAGGAAGCGCAATGCCGACGTCACCGCGCTGAGCGAGATCGACCTCTCCATCGCCCGCAACGAATTCGTCTGCCTGCTCGGGCCCTCCGGCTGCGGCAAGTCCACGCTGCTCAACATGATCGCCGGCTTCGAGCAGCCGAGCGCCGGCGGCGTCACGGTCGACGGACGGCCGGTCACCGCGCCCGGCGCCGATCGCGGCGTCGTGTTCCAGCACGCCAATCTGATGCCCTGGCTGCCGGTGTGGGAGAACGTCGCCTTCCATCTGCTGCTCGGCGGCGGCCAGAAGGCTGAGCGCCGCGCCCGCGCGCAGGTCTATATCGACATGGTCGGGCTCACCGGCTTCGAGAACCACTATCCGTCCGAGCTGTCGGGCGGCATGAACCAGCGTGTCGGCATCGCGCGGGCGCTGCTGATGAACCCGCAGGTCATCCTGATGGACGAGCCGTTCGGTGCGCTCGACGAGCAGACCCGCATGGACATGCAGACCGAGCTGGTGCGGATCTGGCAGCAGCACCAGGGCACGATCGTGTTCGTCACCCATGGCATCGACGAGGCGCTGACCTTGGGCACCCATGTGGCGGTGATGAGCGCCCGCCCCGGGCGCATCGTCGAGATCATCCCGATCGATCTGCCGCGGCCGCGGGATATCACCAGCCCGCAATTCAACGCGCTCAAGCGGCATATTCTCGCGTTGCTGCGTGGGGAGCGGGAGAGGGCGCTGGCATGATTGGCGCCTGTCTCCATGGTGCGGAGATTCTGAACCTACTCTCACAGTGGCGCCGAACCGCCGCATCACCGATGACGCGTGCTGTCGCGGCACGGGCGGTGCACCCTCTCCCCTTGTGGGAGAGGGTGGTTTCTCACGAAGTGAGAAACCGGGTGAGGGGTCTCTCTCCGCGGTCTCATCTGTCGAGGCAGACCCCTCACCCGAGCGAGGCCGCTGCACGTTCGTGCATGCCCTCTCCCACAAGGGGAGAGGGCATAGTCACCGGCGGATCGCCCGCTTCTGCTGTTCAAGTATTTCCCGATGGGCCGGAGTTGGCTATGGCAAAGGGATTCACTCACCCATGACCAAGCGCACCCTTCTCGGCATGCTGACGCCGTCGTCGAACACCGCGCTGGAGCCGATCACCTCGGCGATGGTCGCGAGCCTGCCCAACGTCTCGGCGCATTTCTCCCGCTTCAAGGTCACCGAGATTGCGCTGTCCACCGACGCGCTGGCGCAGTTCGACATCAGCAACATCCTGCGTGCCGCCGAGCTGCTCGCCCATGCCAAGGTCGACGTCATCGGCTGGAACGGCACCTCCTCGGGCTGGCTCGGCTTCGAGACCGACGTCCGCCTGTGCGAGCAGATCACGGCCGCGACCGGCATTCCCGCGACCACCTCGATGCTGGCGCTGAACGAGATCCTGGCGTCATCGAACGCCACGTCGCTCGGCCTCGTCACCCCCTATCGCGACGACGTGCAGGCGCGCATCATCGCCAATTATGCAAAGCTCGGCATTGCCTGCCGCGGCGACCGGCATCTCAATTTGCAGGACAATTTCTCCTTCGCCGAGGTGACGCCCGCGGAGATCGAGACCATGATCCGTGAGGTCGCGCGCGAGAAGCCGGATGCCATCGCGGTGGTCTGCACCAACATGCGCGCCGCGCCGCTGGCGGCGCGGCTCGAGCTGGAGACCGGCATTCCGATCCTCGACACCATCGCCACCGTGGTATGGAAGTCGCTGAAATTGGCGGGTACGGATCCCCGCGGCGTTAGCGGGTGGGGATCGCTGTTTCAGAGATTCGCCTGAGATTGGGAGAGCGCGTCACATGGCTGCATTCGACACCGTCATCCGCAACGGCACCGTCGCCACCGCGAGCGACACGTATCAGGCGGATGTCGCCATCAAACAGGGCCGCATCGCCGCGATCGGCGAAACCATCACCGATGCCGATGAGATCGTCGATGCATCGGGCCTGCTGGTGCTGCCCGGCGGCATCGACAGCCACGTCCATATCTCACAGCCTTCCGGCCCCGGCATCATCATGGCCGACGATTTCGAGAGCGCGACGCGCGCCGCGGCGTTCGGCGGCAACACCTTCGTGATGCCCTATTGCCTGCAGGAGAAGGGCCAGCCGCTACGCGCGGCGCTGAAGGACTATCACGCGCTGGCCGAGCAGGCCTGCTATGTCGACCACTCCTTCCACCTCATCATCGCCGATCCCACTGATGCCGTGCTCGGCCAGGAGCTGCCGGCGCTGGTCGCCGACGGCTATTCGTCGCTGAAGATCTTCATGACCTATGAGGGTCTCGCGCTCAACGACTACGAGATTCTCGGCGTTCTTCAGGTCGCGCGCGAGCGAGGCGCCCTGGTGCAGATCCACGCCGAGAACTACGACGCCATCCGCTTCCTCACCGATCGTCTGGAGCGCGCCGGCCACATCGCGCCGTACTATCACGGCAAGTCGCGCCCGATTGCGGTCGAGCGCGAGGCCACCCATCGCGCGATCTCGCTGGCCGAGCTGATCGACGTTCCCATCGTCATCGTCCACGTCTCCAACCGCGAGGCGATGGAGGAGATTCGCCGCGCGCAGGCGCGCGGCCTGAAGATCCACGGCGAGACCTGCCCGCAATATCTGGTGCTGACCGAGGAGGACATGCAGGGCCTCAACATGGAAGGCGCCAAATATGTCTGCTCGCCGCCGCCGCGCGATCACGCGAGCCAGCAGGCGTGCTGGGAAGGATTGCAGACCGGCGTGTTCTCGCTGTTCTCGTCAGATCACTGCCCGTTCCGCTACGACGACGAGGCCGGCAAGCTGACCCCGAAGGGCCGCACCAGCTTCCGCTGGGTGCCGAACGGCATCCCCGGCGTCGAGACGCGCCTGCCGATCCTGTTCTCCGAAGGCGTCAGCAAGGGCCGCATCACCCTCAACCAGTTCGTCGCCTTCACCGCCACCAACCACGCCAAGACCTACGGCCTGAAAGGCAAGGGCTCCATCGCCATCGGCTACGACGCCGACGTCGCACTGTGGGACCCGAAAAAGACGGCGACCATCAGCCAGGCTGGTTTGCACCACGGCTCCGACTACACGCCGTATGAAGGCATCGAGATCACGGGCTGGCCGGTCGCGACCATGCTGCGCGGCAAGTTCGTCGTCCGCGACGGCGAGTTGGTCGGCGCCAAGGGCGACGGCCGCTACGTGACGCGCGGCAAGCCCGGCGCCGTGGCCTAACGCACGCTCGATCCTCGCGTCGTCGCGAGCGAAGGAGGAAGCAATCCAGTGTCGCGGGCGTAGCCCTGGATTGCCGCGTCGCTTCGCTCCTCGCAATGACGCGAGGATGGATCGCGCCCAACTCATCGCCGTCTGGCGCCAAACTCTCGCTGCAGCGTCGGTGCGCCCCCCTCCCCCTTGCGGCGAGGGGGCGGGGGTGGGGGTCCGCGCATTCCGCTCTCTCGGTGAGAGCACGTGTCGTGCAAGCGCCATCAGCATTCCACATGAACACCCGGATCCATCAGCGCGTCCCACGACCTTCAGCGCCGGCGGATCCCTACCCCCAACCCCTCGCCGCAGGGGGGAGGGGAGCTGACCTCGCGTGCCGCGTGAGCTCGCAGGTCACGATCCTCGCCCTCCCGCACCGCACTGCCGTGCCCTCGATTTCCCTTTCCTGCCCCGGATGCATCGAACCGTTGTTGCAACCCGGAGACATATCCTTGTCAGACGAGGAGTGCCGCCATGCCCGCGCTTGCATTTTCCAACAACGATATCGCCGTCGTCGCCTGGACCTTCGACCGCCGCCTCGATGGCTGCCTGGGCTTCGCCATTCACCGCATCGACATCGCCGATAACACCGACACGGTGCTGCCGGCGCTGGCGCGGTTTGCCGGGCAGACCGCCGACAGGCTCGCCACCGACCAGGCGCCGGTGCAGAAGTTCTGGTGGAAGGACCTCTATGCCAAACGCGGCGGCACCTACAAATATCGCGTCGTGCCGATGGGCGGCACGCCCGGCCAGACGCTGACGCCGCTCGCCGGCGTCGCGCCGCTGGAGAGCAATGCGGTCACGCTGACGCCGGAGCGGCCGCCGTTCCACGTCTATTTCAACCGCGGCATCACCGCGACCCAGGCGCTCAGCCATGCGCTGAACGACAAGCCGAGCGTGTCGGCGCTGGCGCCGCACATCCTCGATCCCGCCGATCCCATTCGCATCCGTCTGATGGGCCAGCTCCAGGACGGCCTGACCTCGCTGCTCGCGCGCGCCGATGCCGGCGGCGGCACCATCCACGCCGCGCTCTACGAGCTCAACGATCCCGACGGCCTGGAGAAGCAGCTCCACCAGAACCCGGCGAGCCGCACCGTCATCCTCGGCAACGAGCAGGGCAAGGACTCCGACGATGCCGATGCCGAGAACCGCGCCAATCTGAAGGCGGCCGGCGTCGCCGTGATCGACCGCATCCTCGGCAAGGGCAGCATCCCGCACAACAAGTTCATGGTGCTGACCGAGAACGGCAAGCCGAGCGCGGTGCTCTCAGGCTCGACCAACTGGACCTCGACCGGCCTGTGCACCCAGACCAACAATGCGCTGGTGGTGGAAAGCCCCGTGCTGGCGCAGCGCTATCTCGGCTATTGGAACGCGCTGAAGGCCGACGTCGCCGCCGCCGCCGGCAACAAGGCGGCACTGCAGTCGCAGACCTTGCGCGACTTCGCCCATGCCAACAATGCCGACGCGATCCAGGCACCGGTCGACCTCGGCCACGGCGTCACCGTCGAGCCGATGTTCTCGCCCAACACCCACGGCAAGCTCGGCAAAAATCCCGATACGCCCGGTGACATGGGCCGCGTGTTCGAACTGATGAAGGGCGCCAAGCACGCCGTGCTGTTCCTGGCCTTCGATCCCGGCAATAACTCGATCCTCGACGTCGCCGGCCAGTTGCTCAAGGACAAGCCCGATCTGTTCGTGCGGGGCGCGCTGACCAGCCCGGTGCGCGCGACCAACTTCTCCGCCGCGCTGCATTCCGGCGGTCATTCGGAACGTCCGGCGGAGGCGGGCGTGGAGGATACCGCGCCCCAGGTGACGGTGGTCGGCGAGGCCGGCAAGCCGAAGCAGCCGGGCGCCAGGGGCAGCATCGACTTCCGTGCGGTGCCGGCCGGCGCGGTGCAGGACGCGTTCGGCAAATGGGAGCGGGAGCTCGGCAAATACGGCTTCGCCATCATCCACAGCAAGATCGTGGTGATCGATCCGTTCAGCGACGACTGCGTCGTCGTCACCGGCTCGCACAATCTCGGCTTCCGTGCCTCGCACAACAACGACGAGAACATGCTGATCATCCGCGGCCACCGCGGTCTCGCCGAGGCCTATGCCTGCCACGTCCTCGACCTCTACGACCACTACGCCTGGCGCTTCCTGTTGCAGCAGCACCCCGACATCTTCGGCAAGCCGCTGCAGGGCGATGACAGCTGGCAGGACCGGTACATCAAGGGCGCCGAGGAGAAGTCACCGGAGCTGCGGTTCTGGCTGTCGGCGGCGGGTGGGAGTGGGGCTCCGGCCGCGGGGACGGTGCCGGCGAAGAAGCCGGCTGCAAAGACGAACCCTTCGACGACGTCCGACAAGCCCGTCAAGAAGACCGCGAAGAAGGCTGCCGCTGCAGCGAAGACCGTGGCAGGCGGCAAAAAGACGACGAAGAAAAAAGCCGCAAAGACGGCGACGAAGAAGGTCGCTGGAAAGAAGGCCAAAGCGAAGGCGAGCAAGAAGGCGGCCAAGAAGAAGACGGCAAAGAGCGCTAAGCGAGCAACGAAGAGCGGGGCGAGGAAGGGGCGCTGATGGCACTCGGCCTGCGCTGCGAGGTGCCGACCATCTCGATCCTTGCGACCGGCTCCTTGGCTTCGATGCTGCCGTCGGTCTTCTCGTAAGCTGTTCCCACTTCGGCGTCGGGTGAAAGGTTGCTTCCGACGCCGATGAGTCTTCTGCACATGGGCCGATGCAGCGAAAACCGGCAGGAAACTTTCGCGGACACGGCTTGCGGTCTGCGCTGACCCCAACGCAAGCCTGTCAGTTCGTGCTCGACCGGACGAATTTCGGCTTCTCAAAAATTCTTCTTTCGCTTTTACAGAATTTGTGTTTTACTCGCTCCGTCCCGCCCCAACGAGGGGACGCTTCGCGGTCGTCACGGACGTCGGGTGTGGGATGCGATGGGCGTTGGAGATCGCAGCATGGCTTGGCCGTGCCGACGAACGATCCCCGGCGCACGGTGAAATCGCGTGGTCCTGGCCTCCCGGTGCTGAGGCCAAGCCAGTGGGCGTTGCGGTCAAGCGCTGCCTGCGGGTGATGGGGGCAAGACAGCCGGTCCCCAGGGAGATCGCGTATAAATCGTAAAGCCATCGCGCGGGGAGGGCCGGGTGTTACGGCCAGACCTGTGGTGACTGCCGCCTGCTTTCTTTTCTGCAGGCGGGCCACGGGCGCGGCCAGCGCCCGGCCTTCCCTGCGCCCTCAGTTAGGTAGAGGGCGGTGAGAATGGCACATCACTCGGGCGCGGGGCGCTGCGAGATCGCGATGACGTGGGATGATGGATTTTGGAGAGATCGATGGCGGCGATGGTGCGCGTGGGCCAGGCGCCCCTTGCCTGATGAAAGGCGAGGGCGGCCGTGTCTGGTCGTTTGAGGCGTGCAAGCGCGGCGATCGCGGTGCGCTCCCCTCCCCCTTGCGGGGAGGGGTTGGGGGTGGGGGTTTCTTGCTCAGGACGAAGTTTGGGGCATGGGCCGATACGAGCGGCGGGATCAGTGCTTAGTCCGGTGGAGTGGGGTGAGTCTCGTGCAGACCTTTTCCTGGGCCCCCCAACCCCACCCCCTTCCCCCTCCCCGCAAGGGGAGGGGAGCTCACCGTCGGCATCGCAAGAGCGTGCCTCAAACGACACCCCCCACAAACAAAAACCCCGCCATTTGCGGCGGGGCCCAGTCTGGGAGGAGCAAGCCGTGAGGCCTGCCGGAGGACCCAGTGAAAGATCAGGCGGGGATGCGCTCGTCCATGTCGTGCGGCTCGCGCAGCACGTAGCCGCGGCCCCAGACGGTCTCGATGAAGTTGCGGCCCTCGGAGGCGTTGGCCAGCTTCTTGCGCAGCTTGCAGATGAAGACGTCGATGATCTTCAGCTCGGGCTCGTCCATGCCGCCGTAGAGATGGTTGAGGAACATCTCCTTGGTGAGGGTGGTGCCCTTGCGGAGCGAAAGCAGCTCCAGCATCTGGTATTCCTTGCCGGTCAGGTGCACGCGCTGGCCGCCGACTTCGACCGTCTTGGTGTCGAGGTTGACGACGAGGTCGCCGGTCTGGATGACCGACTGGGCGTGGCCCTTGGAACGGCGGACGATCGCGTGGATGCGGGCGATCAGCTCGTCCTTGTGGAACGGCTTGGTCATGTAGTCGTCGGCGCCGAAGCCGAGACCCTTGACCTTGTCCTCGATGCCGGCGAGGCCGGACAGAATGAGGATCGGCGTCTTGATCTTCGACACGCGCAGCTGCTTGAGCACGTCGTAACCGGACATGTCGGGCAGATTGAGGTCGAGAAGGATGATGTCGTAGTCGTACAACTTGCCGAGGTCGACGCCTTCCTCGCCCAGGTCAGTCGTGTAGACATTGAAGCTTTCGGACTTCAACATCAGTTCGATCGACTGCGCGACGGCGCTGTCATCCTCAATCAGCAAAACGCGCATGCCAGTTCCCCATAGTCGCCGCTCCGGGCGTCAGGTCGGCCGCCATCTGCGGCACTCAAAACGCCTTTGAACAACTGATTCGGATCCTGACGAGAGATGGTTAACAAATCCTGATTCCCCTCCGCAAGCTCTATCCGTGCAATTTTTATCGAATCGCCGTAAGGTGTTGCGATGAAGCAGTTTTTCTTAGCCGCTCTCGTTCAAGCTCCATGTTAAGAGATGGACCTAACCGACTCTCGGATCTCACCGCTTTTTGAGGGCGGCAAAGCGAAGCACGTCAGTCACTCCAGACCATGACGTAATGATTAATGATGCGAGTAAACACAGAGTTAAACCGACGACGCGAATCTGCCCCTACTTAAGGTTTTCGCAATGAAGGCTCTGGTGCAATGCCCTCGCTCTCGCAATGAAGGCGGTTTGGCAATGAAGGCTCTTCCGCAATGAAGGCTCTTCCGCAATGAAGGCTCTTCCGCAATGAAGGCTCTGGCCGAGCAGATCAGCGACATCGACGCCGTGAACACCTATGGGCGTGTCGTCGGCGTGAAGGGACTCATGGTGGAGATCGCCGGGCCGATTCATGCGATGTCGGTCGGCGCGCGCATCGTGATCGAGACCGGCAACAATTACATCCCTGCCGAAGTGATCGGGTTCTCCGGCAAGAACGCCGTGGTGATGCCGTTCGCCGGGCTGGAGGGCGTGCGCCGCGGCTGCCGTGCCGTGATCGCCAATGCCGCCAATCAGGTGCGGCCGTCGCCGGCCTGGCTCGGCCGCGTCATCAATGCGATGGGCGAGCCGATCGACGGCAAGGGGCCGCTGCCGCAGGGCGCCTCGCCGGTTCCCTATCGGAACAATCCGCCACCGGCGCATTCGCGACGGCGTGTCGGTGCGCCGCTCGATCTCGGCGTTCGCGCACTCAACACCTTTCTCACCTGTTGCCGCGGCCAGCGGCTCGGCATCTTCGCCGGCTCCGGCGTCGGCAAATCGGTGCTGCTGTCGATGCTGGCGCGCAACGTCGATGCGGCAGTGTCGGTGATCGGACTGATCGGCGAGCGCGGCCGCGAGGTGCAGGAGTTCCTGCAGGACGATCTCGGCGATGAGGGCCTCGCGCGCTCCGTCGTGGTGGTCGCGACCTCGGACGAGCCGGCGCTGATGCGAAGGCAGGCGGCGTATCTGACGCTCGCGATCTCCGAATATTTTCGCGACGAGGGCAAGGATGTCCTTTGCCTGATGGACTCGGTCACGCGCTTTGCGATGGCGCAGCGCGAGATCGGGCTGTCGGCCGGCGAACCGCCGACCGCGAAGGGCTACACGCCGACCGTGTTCACCGAGCTGCCGAAACTGCTCGAGCGGGCGGGGCCGGGCAGCGGCGAGGGTACCATCACCGGAATCTTCACGGTGCTGGTCGATGGCGACGATCACAACGAGCCGGTGGCGGATGCGGTCCGCGGCATTCTCGACGGCCACGTCGTGATGCAGCGTTCGATCGCCGAACGCGGCCGCTATCCGGCAATCAACGTCCTGAAATCGGTGTCGCGGACGATGCCGAAATCGGCCGACCCCGTATTCTTGCCGACGATCATGCGGGCGCGCCAGGTGATGGCGACCTATGCCGACATGGAGGAGCTGATCCGGCTCGGCGCCTATCGCGCCGGTTCCAGCCCGGAGGTCGACGAGGCGATCCGGCTGCACGAGCCGCTGGAGGCGTTCCTGCGCCAGCGCAAGGACGAGGTCTCGACGCTGCAGAGCGGGTATCGGGAGCTGGAACAGATCCTGGGGCGCTTGGAAACGGAAAGCTAACTTTGTCGGGTAATCATCCCCTCCATGTAACGAGCCTAGTCGGCGAGCCCAGCACGGGCGGCCGGCCCTGTCCCGCGCCGTATACGGGACTTCTGGGGAGTATGAGTCGATGAAGTCGCGCGAAACGCTGATCCGTCTGAAGAAATTTCAGGTGGATGAGAAACGCCGCCGGGTGACGCAGATCGAGGGCATGATCGCTGACTTCCAGCGCATGTCGGCCGAGCTCGAGCGGGAGATCCAGACCGAGCAGGAGCGGGCCGGCATCAACGACCCGACCCATTTTGCCTATCCGACCTACGCCAAGGCCGCGATCCAGCGCCGGGAAAACCTGACGCGCTCCGCCGACGAGCTGCGCACCCAGCTCGAGGACGCCAAGGCCGCGTTGTCCGAGGCGTTCGAGGAGATGAAGAAGGTCGAGCTGCTCGACGAGCGTGACCAGGCCCGCGAGAAGGCCGAGGAGAGCGCCCGCGAGCAGGCGGACATGGACTCGATCGGCCTGATGCGCGCCCGGCTCGGCGTCATCGCCTGAGCCCGTCGCCGTCACGGCTTTAGCTTTCGAAAACCCGGGCCGCGAGGTCCGGGTTTTTCGTCGCGCCCGCCCCGGTGGAGAGTTGCCCAGGACTTGTGCTACGGGAGGACGTAGGCTCGAACGAGGGAGTGGGGCGATTTTCGGGGACGCTGAATGCTGACGCCGGCAGAGCTGGTCTGGTTGCTTGCCGCTGTTGCCAAAGGGGACGAGGCCGCCTTCGAGCGCCTCTACGCGGCCACGCGCGCGAAACTCTATGGCGTCGTGCTCCGTATCTTGCACCGACAGGACCTCGCCGAGGAGGTCGTCCAGGAGACCTATGTGAAGGTCTGGAACAACGCCGCGCAGTTCAACCCGGCGGTGTCTTCCCCGATCACCTGGATGGCCGCCATCGCCCGCAACCGCGCCATCGATCTGGTGCGCAAGCGCGGCGAGCTGTCGTTGGAGGATGAGCCCTCCGCGCTCGAGGTGGCTGCCGAGACGCCGGACCCGCTGGCGCGCCGCGAGATGTCGGAGGAGCTCAAGCGTCTTTTGGAATGCGTCGGCCAGCTCGAGCCCGACCGCCAGAAGCTCGTGCTGCTTGCCTACTACAACGGCTGGAGCCGCGAGCAATTGGCGACCAAGTTCGAGGCGCCGGTGAACACGGTGAAGACCTGGCTGCGGCGGAGCATGATGGACATCCGCCAATGTCTCGGTCTCGGATGAGGTGCTGTTCGAGCCGGCGAGAGATCTTGTAGGTGACGTGATCTGGACCTGTGATGGCGTATAGCGAAGACCATATCGCGCTGGCGGCGGAATATGCGCTCGGGACGCTCGACGCCGCCGAACGGGCGCAGGTCGAGACCATGATGGCGGTCGACACCGATTTTGTCGCGCTGGTCCAGGCGTGGGAATTCCGTCTCGGTCCGCTCAACCAGATGGTCGGGCTGGTCGAGCCGCGCCCCGAGCTGTGGGAGCGCATCAAGGCCGAGATCGCGCAGTTGCGCGCGAACGCCGCGGCCGAGCCTGCGGCGGTTGTCGAGGTTCCGGTCGTCGTCGCTCCGCCGGAGCCGGAAACTGCCGAGGCTCCAGCGCTCGTCGCCGAAGCTCCGCCGGCCGATGTACCCAAGCTCGAGGCGCCAACCGTCGAGGTTGCCGAGATCGAAGCCGCGAAGATCGGCGCTCCCGCGATTCAGGTCGCTCCGCAAGACATCGGTGTCGAAGCCCCGGCCATCGCAGCCCGGCGAAATGCGCCTGCGACGGACGAGGTTGCGAACGACAACGCGAACATCGTTCGCCTCTCGTCCAAGGTCCGGCAGTTGCGCGCGGTCGCCAACATCATGACCGCGATCGCCGCCGTGCTGCTTGCGCTGGTCGGTGTCCAGGTCTACCGCCCCGACCTGCTGCCGCGGCCATTGCAGCCGAAGCCGCGAATCCAGACCGTCGAGGTCAAGGTGCCGGCCGTGCAGCCCTCGGCCCAGTTCGTTGCCCTCCTGCAAAAGGACGCGGCGTCGCCGGCGTTCATCTTGACCGTCGATGCCGCCAGCAAGAGCTACACCGTGCGCCGGGTCGGCGCCGCGCCGGAGCCGGGCAAGAGCTTCGAGTTGTGGCTCGTGTCCGACAAGCTGCAGAAGCCGCGCTCGCTCGGCGTGATCGGCGGCAGCGACTTCACCAGCCGTCCCGTCCTCTCGTCTTACGACGCCGACACAGTGAGTCGCGCGACCTACGCGGTCACGGTCGAGCCGGAGGGCGGGTCGCCGACCGGGCAGGCGACCGGGCCGATCGTGTTTACCGGCAAGCTGATCGAGACCGTGCCGCCGGCGCGTTGAGGCAAGCGGCCAAAAAGAAAACGCCCGTGGGGAGCGGGCGTTTTCAGTAGTCGACTTGGGGTTGGGTCTACTACATATCCACGCGGCCAGTTGGGGGGCTGTGAGAACCGCGTGAATTCCGGGAATTCCTGTCAGCGAACCAGCGAGGTCTCCGAGCTCGTCACCGCAATCGGCTTGCCGGCCTTGATGACCTTTGCCGTCTGCGTGTAGTTCGGCTCCGCGTTGAGACGGGCCGAGATGCCGAGGCCGGCCACCGCGATGCCAGCCACGAGCGCAACCACCACGATCTTGAGGTGGGTCGTCCGATCCGCGCTGTAAATCGAGTGGTTCATGGAAGCCTCCTGCCGTCTTCCGTCCTTCGCTGATTCGTGTGAGCCGGGAGCGTTCCGGTTCATCGTCTCGCGTCAACTAACGTAGGAAACCTCAATTCTGTTTCGTAGGCCGCATCACAAGTGTGTGATAATGCGTGATGTCTCGCGATCGAAAATCGCTAAAATGTCACTTTTTATAGCTATATCAATAATTTAAATGGTTGTTCGGTGTGCGGATGAAACTTCGGCCACCTAACGCAAAATTAAGAAAACGTTTGCCTGTGGCGGTAAAGCAAGGGGTGGTCCTGCCGGTAAAAACGGCACAAGCCGGCGCCTAGCGCCGGCTCCCCGGATGAAACGCGCTCGGGAATCCTCGGTTCCGTCACACGCTGCCCACCGTCTTCAGCCGCGCCCGCGGATGAATCTCCGCCTGCGACAGCACCGTGGTCTGGGCGCGGAAGCGCTCGACCAGCGAGCGGACGAAGGGCCGGATCGCCGCCGACGTCACCAGCACCGGCGACTCTCCTTCGCGTGCGGCGCGCTCGAAGGCGTCGCGCGTGGCGGTCATGAACTCCGACAGTTTCGACGGCTGCATCGCGAGGCTGCGCTCCTCGCCCTGGCCGATCAGCGATTCCGCGAACGCCTGCTCCCATTTCGCCGACAGCGCGATCAGCGGCAGGTAGCCCATCGGCGAGGTGTTCTGCGCGCAGATCTGGCGTGCCAAGCGGGCGCGGACATGCTCGACGATCGTGGCCGGGTTGCGCGAGAAGGCGAGCGCGTCGGCGATGCCTTCGAGGATGGTCGAGAGATCACGGATCGAGATCCGCTCCGACAGCAGCAGTTGCAGCACGCGCTGGATGCCGGAGATCGTGATCTGGGTCGGCACGATGTCCTTGACCAGCTCGCTCTGCTCCTTCGGCAGCTCCTTCAGGAGCTTCTGCACCTCGCCGTAGGAGAGCAGGTCGCTCATATTGGCCTTCAGCAGCTCGGTCAGGTGGGTCGACAGCACGGTCGCCGCGTCCACCACCGTGTAGCCCTTGAGCGTCGCCTCTTCCTTCAGGCCGGCGTCGACCCAGGTGGCGGGCAGGCCGAAGGTCGGCTCGGTGGTGTGGATGCCGGGCACCGCGACCTGGTTGCCGCCGGGGTCCATGACCATGAACTGGCTCGGCCAGATCTTGCCGGAGCCGGCGTCGACCTCCTTGATCTTGATGATGTAGGTGTTGGCCTCGAGCTGGACGTTGTCGAGGATGCGCACCGACGGCATCACGAAACCCATCTCGATCGCCAGCGACCGGCGCAGCGCCTTGATCTGGTCGGTGAGTCGGTCGGTACCGTCGGGCGCGTTGACCAGCGGCAGCAGCGCGTAGCCGAGCTCGATCTTGAGGTCGTCGATCTTGAGCGCGGCGGAGATCGGCTCTTCGGCGGCTGCGGCCGCGGCCGCGGCGGCGGCAGGGGCCGCAGCTTCTGCGGCGGCTTCCTCCGCCTTGGCCACGTCCTTCTGCTTGCGCGCCTGGAAGGCGAGCACCGCAGCGCCGCCGCCGAGCGCCAGGAACGGAAGGGTCGGGATGCCCGGCAGCGCCGCCAGCACCAGCATGACCGCAGCGGACATGCCGAGCGCCTGCGGATAGCCGGAGAACTGCTTGATCAGCGCCTTGTCGGCAGCGCCGCTGACGCCGGCCTTGGAGACCAGCAGGCCTGCGGCGGTCGAGACGATCAGCGCCGGCACCTGGGTGACGAGGCCGTCGCCGACGGTCAGCGTGGTGTAGGTGCGGGCGGCCTCGGCAAAACCCAGGCCCTGCTGGGCGACGCCGATGATGATGCCGCCGATGATGTTGATGAAGACGACGAGCAGGCCGGCGACCGCGTCGCCGCGGACGAACTTCGACGCACCGTCCATGGCGCCGAAGAAGCCGCTTTCGTCCTCCAGCTCCTTGCGCCTGACCTTGGCGACCTTCTCGTCGATCAGGCCGGCGGAGAGGTCGGCGTCGATCGCCATCTGCTTGCCGGGCATCGAGTCGAGGTGGAAGCGCGCCGCGACTTCGGCGATGCGGCCCGAACCCTTGGTGATGACGACGAAGTTCACCGTCACCAGGATCGCGAACACGATGATGCCGATGACGAAATTGCCGCCCATCACGAAGTTGCCGAACGCCTCGATGACGTGGCCGGCGGCATCGGTGCCCTCGTGGCCGCGCGACAGGATCAGCCGGGTCGAGGCCAGGTTGAGCGACAGCCGCAGCATCGTCGAGATCAGCAGGATGGTCGGGAAGGACGAGAATTCCAGCGGCGCCTGGATGAACAGGGCGGTCATCAGGATCAGGATCGACAGGGTGATCGAGATCGCCAGGAAAAGATCGAGCACCAGCGAGGGCAGCGGCAGGATCAGCACCACCAGGATGGTGAGGATGCCGAGCGCCAGCGCGATGTCGCCGCGCAGGACTGCCGTCTTGAGGTCAGCGAATGAGAACCCGCCGGCCGGAGACCCCGCGCCTTGACCCGCCGTGACGTCGACCATGGCTTTCGCCCCTTCCCGCGGGCCGCGTCTGCCGGCCCCAAACGACTGCGCGGCGGCCGATGGGCCGCCGTTCCGAACCTGAGGTACCGCGCCGGCGTCCACGGAAGCTCTCCTCCGTCAACTGCACCCGCCCACGACACGCACGTTCCACCCGGCAATTTTTGCCCGGTGTATGGTTAGCGTTCGGTTAATGGCGGTTAACAAAAGGTTGCGGGAGGGGATGGGCTCTCCCGCCGCATCTTCGATGGGCCGCCGCGGTCGGGGGCCTCGCCCTTCGAGACGCCCGCCTTTCGGCGGGCTCCCAGGGTGAGGGGAGGCGCTGTCAGGCTGCACGCCCGCCGACAAGCTCCGGTCCAAGCGCACGCTGAGCACGGTCGATGTCCAGCGCCGCTCTCGGAGCTCACCCCTCTCCATGAAGATGCTGTGAGCGTGTTCATGGTCAATGTGCAGCACCGCCTTTGGTGCCAGACCCTCATGGTGAGGAGCCGCGCAGCGGCGTCTCGAACCATGAGGCCCCCGCCGCGCCCGACACCAAGCTGCACGAATGAGCGTGTTCTCGCAGACATGAGCGATCGTCTCCCGCGGCGCATCGCGCCCGAGCTGTGCATCAGGTCCGCCCTCGAAACAAATGGAGGGCGCAGGGAAGGCCGGGCGCTGGCCGCGCCCGTGGCCCGCCTGCAGAAAAAAAGCAGGCGGCAGTCACCACAGGTCTGGCCCGGAACACCCGGCCTTCCCTGCGCGACGGTTGGAACGGCTTATACGTGGTCTCCCTGGTGCGCCGGGCTTGTTGGCCACCATCCCTGGCGCAATGCGTTTGCATTGCGCCACGTTGATACCAACGTCGGGGTATCAGGACCGCACGATTTCGCCGTGCGCAACGAACCGTTCGTCCGCGCGGCACGAGGCCACGCTGCGATTCGCTGCGCCCATCGCATCCCACCTCCCACGTCTCGTGACGGTCGCGACACGCCCCTCCGGCGGAAGCAGGACGGGGAGAGATATACATGATTTCGGAAAAAATGAAAGAGGAATATTTCGTCAAATCGAAATTCAGGTTTTCGGGTTCACCCGGTAGAGCTCCGCGCTCGCGCGTGGGACGGCTGCGCGCGTCGCGCAAAGCAATGTGGCCGTATCGTGCGGGTGGCACGGCGGGCGGCATCAAACTTTTCTGATCGCTGCGATCAGCGTTTGCGATTGGCGGTGAGGCACGTCGCTCTTTAGAAGTCTTCTAAATTAAATTCAGGAGAACCGAAGATGCATCCAACGAAGCTCCGCCGTCGTCTGCGGCTTACAGTGACAGCCGCCGGCCTCGTCGGGCTTGCATCGCTCATCGGGGTCGCTGCGCCCAAGGCGGAGACGCCGACACCTCCCCCAGCGCCGGCCTACCTCCCGACCATCAGCGACCTGATGATCGCGACCATCCAGCCGCGCCACCTCAGGCTTTGGATCGCCGGCCATAGCGGCAATTGGGCGTTCAGTGCCTATGAGCTCGGCAATCTCAAGGGCGCGTTCAACCGGGTCGGCCGGGCGCAGCCGCTGGTCGAGGGCAATTCGTTCGCCGACATGACGACGGCCGTGACGCAGCAGCCGTTCGACGAGCTGGCGCAGGCCATCAAGCAGAAGGACATCGGCCGTTTCGAGCGCTCCTATGCCGATCTTACGGCAGCCTGCAATTCGTGCCACCAGGCGCTCAATCGCGCCGCGGTGGTCATCAAGGTGCCGCAGACCGCCAGCGTTGCCGACCAGGATTTCACGTCCGGCTCGGAGTGATCGCGGGGAGATGGTGTCTCGCCTACAGCCTCACGACGATCTTGCCGAAATGCGAGCCGGACCGGAGATGGGCAAACGCTTCGGGAGCGTCGTCGAAGTCGTAGACCCGATCGACGATCGGATGGATCGTGTGGTCGGTCAGGAATCGATTCATGGCCGTGAAATGTTCGACCGAACCCACGGTGACGCCGATGATATCGGCATTCTCCCATTGCAGGCGGGCCAAGTCGGGCTTCGGGCCGAACCCCGTCAAGACGCCGATCTGGACGATCTTGCCACCTGACGCGACCGACCGCAGCGAGCGGTCGTAGGTGCCGGGTCCGCCGAGCTCGAGGACATGACTGGCGCCTTCGCCATCGGTCGCTGTCATCACGGCGACATCCCAATCGGGCGTGTCGCGGTAGTTGATCAGGATCGAGGCGCCAAGCGCCCTGGCGCGGGCGAGCTTTTCATCCGAGGACGAGATGACGATGGCGCGGGCGCCCAGCGCCGCGGCGAACTGAAGGCCGAACAGCGCGACGCCGCCGGTGCCCTGGACCAGCAGCGTGGCGTCCTTGCCCATTCCGCCGCGGGTGACGAGGCCGTGCCAGGCCGTCACGGCGGCACAGGGCAGGGTCGCGGCTTCGATCGACGTCAGGTGAGCCGGCACCGCGACCAGCGCCGTCGCGGGCAGCACCACGTACTCTGCCAGCGTGCCATCCATCGTGCTGCCGCCGAGGGATGACGGAACATAGCTTGCCTTGAACGGCCCGGAGATCCAATCGCGAAAGAACGATGCGGCCACGCGGTCGCCGGGGCGCCATTGAGCCACATCGGAGCCGACGGCATCGACGAGGCCTGCGCCGTCGGACAGCGGAATGCGACGGTCGAAACCGCCTTCACCCGCTCGGTCGAGGATCAGCAGGTCGCGGTAGTTGAGGCTTGCCGCCTCGACCCGGATGCGGACCTCGCCACGGCCGGGTTCGGGCTTGACGACGTCGGTGCGCACCAGGCGCCCCGCGCCCGCATGGCCGTTCAAATGATAGGCTTTCATCGTTGCTCCCTTCACAAGCGGACTCCACTTGGATGAGCACGATCTGTAAGGTCTGACAGCGCTGTCAGGGTCAAGAGGGTTTCAGATGAAGATCGGCGAACTCTCCCGGAGGACGGGAGTGAGCATCCGGATGCTGCGATACTACGAGGACGAGGGCTTGCTTGCGCCGCAACGGACCGCGTCCGGCTATCGCGACTACGGGCCGGCGGACGAAGAAGCCGTGCGCCGGATCAAACTGCTCGGCGCCGCCGGGTTGACCCTCGAGACGATCAAGCAGTTGCTCCCGTGCGTGCGCAACACCCGTCCGGACTTCCGGCCTTGCGACAATCTGCGACGCGTGCTGGCGCAGCAGGTCGGCCTCATCGATCAACGCATCGCGGCGCTCAGCCAGAGTCGGACGGTCCTCGCAGGCTTTCTATCGAGCGTGAACTGATCGCCATTCACCCGCCTGCCCAGGAGAGCCCGCATGAAGCTCTATTCGTTCTGGCGGTCGCTCGCGAGCTTTCGCGTCCGCATCGCGCTCAACCTGAAGGGCGTCGCCTACGAGCAGGTGGCGGTCGATATCGACCGGCAGCAGCATCGTGGCGGCGGCTATGCCGCGCTCAACCCGCAGATGGCGCTGCCGGCGCTCGTGCTCGACGACGGCACGGTGCTGACGCAGTCGCTGGCGATCCTCGATTATCTCGACGAGGCCTGTCCTGGCGCTGCGCTGCTGCCTGGCGACGCCAAGGGGCGCGCGCGGGTGCGGGCGCTGGCGGCGATGATCGCCTGCGATGCGCATCCGCTGACGACGCCGCGGGTGCAGCGCTATCTCACCGAGGTGCTGCACGTGGACGACGCGGCGCGCGCGGCCTGGCTCAGGCACTGGGCCGCGGAGATGCTGGCCGCAGTCGAGGCCCAGCTCGCCGGCCATGCCGCGACCGGCCGGTTCTGCCATGGCGATGCGCCGACGATGGCCGACATCTGCCTCGCCGGCCACGCCGTCTTCGCGCGTAATCAAGGCCTCGACCTCGGCGCGACGCCGACGGTGCAGCGCGTGTTCGAGGCGGCGATGGCGCTGCCGGCCTTCGCCTCCGCCCATCCGTTGGCGCAGCCGGATACGCCGGCAGCGCTGCGCGGCAAGCCGGCGGCGTCGTAGCCTCCTCTCTTTGTTGAGCATGATCCTTTCGGAAAACCGGTTTCCACTTTTCCGGATCATGCTCTACGCCACCACCAGCAGCGCTATCGCGCCGGCTGGCTGCCGTCCCGTTTCATCCAGTCGCGGAACTGCTCGAACAGGACCCTGGTCTCGTCCTCGCTCATCCGCCGGCCGCCGGTCGGCGCCCGCGTGCTCATCCACGCGTCGAACTGCTGCTTGACGGCGGCGCCGTCGGCCTGCGGCGGGCGCGTGCTGGCCAGAAGCTCCTCCGCGGCGCGGAAGCGGGTCCAGCCGGGCAGTGAGGAGGCGAGGTTGATCTCATTCCATTTCGGGTGGAACGGCGGCTGCTTGAACTGGTCGAACCGCTTGAACAGATAATCGACGAAGCGCGCGACGCGGCGGTAGCGTTCGGTCTCCGGCGGCCAGTTGTAGACCGCCAGGACTTGCGGCACGCCGATCGTCTCGACGCTCTCGCCGGGCTTGAGCAGATTGGGATAGTCCTGCGAGGTCAGCTTGGTCGGCACGTAGTAGTCCTGCAGGCTGCGCGCGAACGGAATCGGCAGGAAGTGAAAGCCCGGCTCGGGCTTGAACTTGGCGAACAGATCGGTCGGCTTGCCGGTGACGTGGACGACGCCGGCGATCTCGCCGCTGCGCATCTTCTCCAGCGCCAGCGAATTGTTGATGAACACCTTCTCCGCGCCGATCTTGAGCCGGTCGAACACGATGCCGCCGGTGAGGTTGGCGGCGCTGCCCACGGTGTTGAAGGAGACCTTCTTGCCGGCGAGATCCTCCAGCGTCCTGATCTCCGGGCGGACATAGACATGCATCTCGTTGATGTAGAACGAGCAGATGTAGCGGATCCGGCTCTTGATGTTGGCGAGCGTGCCGTTGCGGACGAACTCGTCGAGCACGTCGGCCGAGGTGATCGTGACGTCGACGCCGCGCAGATAGAGCAGGTCCTCGATGTTCCCCAGCGCGCCGTAGGTCACCATCGGCAGCACGCGCAGGTTCGGCCGGTCGTCGAGCACCTTGGCCATCTCGGCGGCGAAGCGGATGTTGGTGCCTTCGAGCAGGCCGCCGGCGATGCCGACCGTCCATTCGTTGGACTCCTGCAGCTTGCCGCCTTCGCCGGCCGCGACGGCCGTCGCCGCCGCCGGCCTTCCGGTCCGCGCCGTCTGTGCCATGGCTGGCAGCAAAGGTGCCGCCAGACTCAATCCCGCCGCAACGACGCAACTCAACACCGCGACCCGCATGCCCCAAATTCCTCCGTTGCCGGCCACACGGCGATCGTGAGGCACGGCCGATTTTCGCGCATTATCTCCTTGGTTGACGAATGAGGTCTACTACTCGCCGGTTGGTCGCAGCCGGGTCTGCTGCGAGGCGCATCATCGCCACCAAAAAGCCATAGGCTTGATTGCGCCTCGGTCTGGACGGAGAAACGCCGCGGTATCAGTCCGCGAGTCGTCGCCTGATCGCACCCGGCCGAAATGGCACAGTGGAAACCGGTGCAGCTTGCGGTTGTGGGGCCGTTTGTCGCTGGACGTTCGTGCGGCGGAGCTTCCCGGCCTGCTGCGAGATGCCGACCTCGGCGATGCCGGCGCGATCAGGCGCCGGTCTTGCCGGCCTTGGCGCAATAGTCCCGCCAGAACTGCCGGTAGCCGGCCTCGACGCAGCGCGTGTAGTTGGCGACGTCGCCGGCCGGCGAGCGCGCGACCAGGCCGGGCAGCTCGGGCCGCAGCTTTGCCAGCAGCTCGGGCTGCGCGGCAAAGCGCTTGGCGATCCGGATGTAGCCGTCGTCATCGCCGGCGACCCAGTCGGCGAGGCCGGCCGCGGTCAGGATGCCGCCCGCGGCGCGCGATGCCGCGCCGGCGCCGAGCTTGGCGACGACCGGCACGCCCATGTAGAGCGATTCGAACGTCGAGATGCCGCCGTTCTGCGGGAACGGATCGAGCGAGATGTCGATGCGCTCGTAGGATTTGAGATGCTCGATCCGCTCGCTGGCGCCGAGGCAGAGGATGCGCGCCTCGGGCACGCCCTGGGCGACGAAGCGGGCGAGCAGCCCGTCGCGCACCGCGGGATCGTTCAGCGCGAGATGCTTGATGACGAGCTTCGCGTCCGGGATCTCGGCGAGCAGCCGTGCCCACAGCGCGATCGCCGCGTCCGAGATCTTGTCGATGCGGTTGTAGACGCCGAAGGTGACGTGGCCGTTCGTCAGCATCGGCAGCGGCGACGGCGGAACGTCGCGCACCGGATCGATCGTGATCACCGAGGGCAGGTCGTGGACGTGCTCGGCGAACAGCGGCCGGACGCTCTCGGGCACCGTGACCGGATCGGCGAAGAAGTAGTCCATCGTGGCGAGGCCGGTGCCGGTGCCGCTGCCCCAGGCCGTGACCTGGATCGGCGCCGGCTTGCGCGCGAACACCGGCATGCGCGTGCCCGTGGTGTAGCCGGAGAGATCGACCAGGATGTCGACGCCGTCGGCCTGGATGCGGTCGGCCAGCTCGTCGTCGGAGAGGCTGGAGGCCTCGACCCAGACGTCGGCAATCGACTGGAACGTCGCGGTGTAGGAATCGTGCCGCGGCGAGGTCGAGTAGCAGTTGACCTGGACCTGCGTCTTGTCGTGGCCGCGCAGCACGGGCAGGAAGGCGAAGGCCGCCGAATGCATGCGGAAATCGGCCGAGACGTAGCCGACGACAATGCGCCTGTCGGGATCGAGCGAGCGCGGCGCAAGCTTGCGGCGGGGGAATTTCGAGCCGACCGCCATCCACCAATATTGCCGCGCCGCCTGCTGGACGGCGAAATCGGCGCCGGGCAGGAAGTCGAGATAGAAGATCTTCTTGGTGATCGCCTCGTCATAGTCGGGCTGCACCGCGAGCGCCTGGTCGAATTGCGCGATGGCGCCGGTGACGTCGCCGAGCCGGCCGCGGCAGGCGCCGAGCAGGGTGAGCGCGACCTGCGCCTTCGGATTGGTGTCGAGCACGCGCTTGCAGGCGGCCATCGCCTGCGCGACGTTGCCGTTGAGGATGCAGATCTGCGCCTTGCCCTGCCATCCGATCTGCAGATGAGGATCGAGCGTCACGGCGGCATCGAAATCGGCCTCGGCTTCCGCCGTGCGGCCGGAGATCATGTAGAGCCGGCCGCGATGCGCCCGCAGCTCGGCATGGGCCGGGCGTGCGGCCAGCGCCGCATTCAAGGTCGCTTCCGCCAGCTCGTAATGGTGCAACTCGAGATGCGCGAGACCCTTGTTGACCGTGGCCTCGAAATGGTTCGGATTGAACGCCAGCGCGCGTTCGGCGCTGGCGGCGGCGGCGTCCCAGCGCCGCAGCATCAGCTCGGCGACGCTGCGATTGCACCAGGCGTCGACGTCGTCGGGCTTGAGCTCGAGGGCGCGTGTCGCGGCGGCGAGCGAGGCCTCGCCCTGTCCGAGCCGCAGCAGCGCGATGGCGTGGTTGCGCAGGGTGATCGGCGCGTTCGGCCGCAGCGCCAGCGAGCGCTCCAGCGCGGCGCGCGCCTCCGCGTAGCGCTCGCAATTGATCAGCGCCCAGCCGAGATTGGACTGCGCGTCGGCGGAATTCGGCTCCATCGCCACGGCCTGGGTCAGGAAGGCGGTGGCCTCGGCGAAGCGCGCCGACGACACCAGCGACACGCCGAGCAGATGCATCGCATCGAAGCAGCCGGGGACTTCCTGCAGCAGCTGCGCGCACAGCGCCTGCGTCTCCGCCTGGCGCCCGGCCTGGAACGCCTTGTACGCCGCCGCCAACTGCGTCTCGACGAGCTTCTTCTGCTTCTTTTCCTGCCGTGCCTTCTGGAAGGCGCGCGAACCGACGGTGCTCAAGGACTTGGGTCTCCGGACAGACAGGACGGCAGGGCGTCGGATGCAGCGACGCGCTGCGGCCGGCAACCGGGCCGCCGCCATGCCCGGCGGCAGCAAAGCCCAGGATGTCCTGTGGTCGTCCGGTCGCCGGCCACGCGCAGGCGCGACGCGGCAAAGCTTGCCCGCGCCATGGTTAGCAAATGGTTAACGGGGTGGCGGGAGGAGCCTTTGCGCCCGCGAATGCCCGGAGAACGACGGTGGCAGGTCGCGCAGGGCGGATCAGCGCCGCGTCATCCGCCCGCTGCCGATGTCACGCCGACGAGAGGGCGCCGCCCTAGCCGGGCACTGCCGTCCGGCACAACATTGCAACGCGCGCTCACTCGGTGCACCCATCGACCAGCACCAGCCGGCTGGCCGTGGTGCGGTGCCGGACCGCGAACAGGTCCTGGATCTCGGGATCAGCGAGGAAGTCGGTGGCGTGCTGGCGCGACGGGAATTCCAGGATTACGATGCGCTCTGGCATCCAGCCGCCTTCGACCGGCGTTGGCACCGCGCCCTGGACGATGTAGCGGCCGCCATGCCTGGCGATGAAGGCGGGGATTTTCTCCATGTAGGTCTTGAACGCCGGGAAGTCGTGAACGGCGAGATCGAGGACGAGATAGGCTTTCATGACATGCTCCACGCAGGGAGCTGCGATCATACGATCCAAACTTGGAGTGCAAACCCATCCGCCCGCCGGTGCGTGACCGGATCCCTCCGCAGGCCATTCCGGGCTCGCGCTGGCGCGCGCTCCGGAATGGCGGTGGAGAGAGGGATGGCTCGAATCGCTGCCGCCTACTTGCCCTTCTCGATCTTGGTCACCGTGTAGCCGGAGGCGTCCTCGACCGCCTCGAACTTCACCTTGTCGCCGGCCTTGAGGCCTTTCAGCAGCGCGGCGTCCTTGACGCGGTAGACCATGGTCATGGCCTCGTCCATGCCGAGGCTCTTGGCCGGGCCGTGGTGGAGCGTGATCTTGGCGTTGGCCTCGTCCACTTTCTTGACGTCGCCGCTGATCGCCTCGGCGGCCAAGGCGGGGGCAACAAGCGCAAGGGCCAGCGCGGCAGCGGTCGTGAGCTGAGCGAATGTCTTCATGTGTCGTTCCTTCTGCTTCAATTGACTCGATGCGTAGGGCGGATCAGCGAAGCGTGATCCGCCGCGTTTCTGAGGGGGTGCCGAATGGCGGATTACGCTTCGCTAATCCGCCCTACGAACTACGAACCTGCCGTCACTTGACGGTCACGTGGCCGGTCATGCCGAACTCGCGGTGGTCGGGGATCAGGCAGGAATATTCGAACGTGCCGGGCCTGGTGAACCGCCACAGCAGCTCGGCGGTCTTGTTCGGCGCGAGCCGGGTGCCGTTGGGCTCGTCGTGCTCCATGTGCGGGTGCTTCTTCATGACCGCGGCGTGCTTCAGGTTCTCGGCCTTGGTGGCGAGCAGGAACTCGTGATCCTCCTTGCCGGTATTGCGCAGCACGAAGCGGATCTGCTCGCCGCGCTTCACCTCGATGCGCGCCGGCGTGAACTCCATCTCGCTCAGCAGCACCTCGATGGTGCGCGACGGCTGCTTGGGATCGCCCGGCTGGCCCGCGGAATAGCCGCGCGATCCGTGCGCCTCATGGGCATCAGCCGGTGCGGCGATGATCATGGCGGTGGCCAGCGCCGCGCTGATCGCGATCGGAATCTTCATTCGTAGTCTCCAGTTCGTTGTGTGGCGTTTAGTGCATCTGTCGTCAGCGTTGTGTTCGGATCTGCGTCGCGGCACTCCCGGTTCGTGGCGGCGGCTCCGGCGCGCTCGCGACCTCATAGGCCACGGTGCCCTTGGGGAACTGATAGGGGCCGGGATCGCGGTAGTCGTCGCGGGCGAGGCCCTCGCGCACCTTCACGACCGTGAACATGCCGCCCATCTCGATTCCGCCGAACTGACCGCTGCCGGTCATCATCGGCAGCGTGTTGTCGGGCGAGGGCATCTCCATGTTGCCCATCGCCATGCCGGTGTTGCCCATCACCATGCCGTCGGGCGCGAGCTTGCCGACCGCGGCGGCCAGCTCTTTGCGCGGCACGCCGATCAGGTTGCGCATGTCATGGCCCATCGCATTCATGGTGTGGTGCGACTTGTGGCAGTGGAACGCCCAATCGCCGGGATTGTCGGCGGTGAAGTCGAGCACGCGCACCGCGCCGACCGGCACGTCGGTCGTCGTCTCCGGCAATTGCGCCGTTTCCGGAAGCCAGCCGCCGTCGGTGCCGATCACCTTGAACTTGTGGCCGTGCAGATGGATCGGATGGTTGGTCATGGTGAGATTGCCGATGCGGACGCGGACGCGATCGCCGAGCCGCACCGGCAACGGGTCGATGCCGGGAAACACCCGCGCATTCCAGGTCCACATGTTGAAGTCGGTCATCTCGTTGACCTTCGGCAGATAGCTGCCGGGCTCGATGCGGTAGGTCGACATCACGAACACGAAGTCGCGGTCGGCCGGCGGCGGGACATGGTCGCGCGGATGCACGACGATCATGCCCATCATGCCCATCGCCATCTGCACCATCTCGTCGGCGTGCGGGTGATACATGAACGTGCCGGCATGCTTCATCTCGAACTCGTAGACGAAGGTCTTGCCGGGCTTGATGTGCGGCTGGGTCAGGCCGCCGACACCGTCCATGCCGCAGGGCAGGATCACGCCGTGCCAGTGCACGGTGGTGTATTCCGGCAATTTGTTGGTGACGAAGATGCGGAGCTTGTCGCCCTCGACCGCCTCGATGGTCGGACCCGGCGACTGGCCGTTGTAGCCCCACAGATGCGTGGTCATGCCAGGCGCGAACTCGCGCGTGACCGGCTCGGCGACGAGATGGAATTCCTTCCAGTCGCCGTTCATGCGGAACGGCAGCGACCAGCCGTTGAGCGTCACCACCGGCTGATAGTCCGGGCCGGCGCTGGGATGCAGCGGCGGCTGCATCACCGCCTTGTCCATGGTCGGCGCCTCCGGAATGGAAGCAGCCTGGACGCGGCCGGAGACGGCGGAGGCGCCGGCCAGCGCCGCGGAGCCGAGCAGGGTTCGGCGTGACAACATGATGGCTCTCCTCTCAGTCGTTGCTTGGCGCGAGCGCGCTCGCGGTCTGCTGTGCGCCGTCTTCGCCGCCGGTGCCCCCGCCATTGACCGCCGCGGACAGCTCGGCGTCGGCGAGGAAGAAGTCCCTGACCGCATCGATCGCGGCCCGGCGCGACGCCAGCCGCTGCCGCGCCTCGAGCAGCAGGGCGAAGATGTCGACCTGCATGCTGGAATAGCGCAGCTGCATCTCCTCGCTGATGATCCGGCGCAGCGGCAGCACCTCGCGGGCGTAGTGGCCGGCGATGTCGAAGGCCGCGCGGTAGCTGCGATAGGCGTCGCGCGCCTCGGAACGGACGGTGACGGCGCGCTCGGTGAGACGGTTGAAGGCGATGTTGTAGCTCTCCGCCGCCTGCCGCACCCGCACCTCGCCGCCGTCGAAGATCGGGATCTGGAACTGCACGTCGTAGCCGCGCTCGCGGATGACGCGGCCGTCCGGCTCGACGGTCTTGCGGTCGAGGCCGGCGAGGTCGAGCAGCGTGACGAAGCGCGTGGCGTCGGCGAGCTGCAGCGAGGCTGCGAGCGCCGTGAGCTCGAGGCGGGCGATCTGCAGATCGATGCGATGGCCGACGGCATCGGCCTCGACGAAGGGCTGACTCAGCGGGCGGCGCGGCAGCGCGGGCAGCCGGTCGGGCAGGCGGAAAGCGAGATCGTCGCCCCACAGGCCCATCAGCCGAATCAGCCGCTCGCGCGCGCTTCCCGCCGCGCGGCGCGCGGTGGCGAGCTCGGCGGTGGTCTCGGCATAGAACACCTGCTCGCGCGCCTGATCGAGCCGGTTGAGCGCGCCGGTCTCGCCGAGCTTCGAGGCGAGCTTCGCGGTTGCCTCCGCGGCCGATTGCGCCTCGACCAGCAGCGACACCAGTTCGTTGGCGGCGACGGCGCGCACATGCGCGCGGCGCACCTCCGCGGCGAGCCGCAGTGTCGCCAGCGCCGCCTTCAATTGGGCCTGCCGAAAGCGCTCGCGCGCGATCTCCGAGCGCAGCGGCAGGGTGGCGAGCGCCAGGATGTCGCCGGCGACCTGGCGCTCGGCCTCCAGCGCGCCGTCGCCGCTGATGCGCATCAGGGAGAAGGTCGGGTTCGGCGGCAGGCTGGCCTCGACCATGTCAGCCTCGCTGAGCGCGAGCGCGTTGTAGGCGGCCTGCAGGCCCTTGTTGTTGAACAGAGCGACCTGCACGGCGGCATCGGCCGACAAGGGCCGGGCGAGCAGGCGGCGCGTCGCAGCGCGGACGCGCTCGGCGTCGTCATCGCCTCTCACGGAGGCGACCTCCTTGCCGGTGGTATGGCCGGTGATGTCCGCGACCGCGCCCATGCCGCCGTCCGGCGAGAACGAGGCACAGCCTGCGAGCGCAAGTGCTGCAGCGAGCGCCGCGAGCCTGATGATACCCTGCATGTGGCGCTCCCTAGCGGCTCGGCTCGGGGCGCGATGCGCCGGGGTCGGTGCGCTGGCCCCAGGCGGCCGGCGCGGCCGGGCGCAGCGGCGTGTAGGGTCCGACGACGCCCGACACGCGCACCGGCGCGACGCTCGCCGCCGGATCGGCCGGATCAGCCCCGGCCAATGCGATCGTGCGCGGCTGGCAGGCGGCGAGGCTCGTCGCGACAAGCAGTGTCAATGCGCTGGCGACGATGGAGAATGGCAGGATGCGCCGCGCCGGACATGCGGCAGCGGGCGTCGCCATGGATTGCGACAACATGAGGTATCCTTGGTCTGTCGATGAATCGCGAGCGGCCGCGCCACCTGGGCGCGAAGCCGGCGTTTTTCGCTCAGGCCAGGACGATGGGGGGGCGATACAGGCGCTGCGGCGTGCGACCGGGCAGGCCTTCGTCGCGCGGCGTCACGCTGGTGGCGGCGAGCGAGGCGGGGAGGGCGACCGCCGGCAGCGCGGCAGCCAGACCCACCGCGCACATCATGGCGCAGCAGGGGCCCGGCATCTTGCCATGATCGTGGTGCGACGGCGCGGGAGCTGGAGCATGCATCGCGGCGTCCGCGACAGGGTGATCGTGATGATGGGCGTGCGCCGCCATGGTCTGCGGCATCGCCGTCATGACCATCTCGTGGCGAGTCGCGTCATGAGGGGAGACCACAGCGGCAACGGGGGGCTCGTCGAGACAGGGCGCCCCACTGCCGAGCGCGAGCGCCACACCTGGGCTGACCACGCAGATGATGTAGGCCAGGACGAGCAACCGTCCTGCCACCAGCAGCATCTTCCGGGTCAGTCCCAACGACATCCGCGCAAATCTCTCCAATCCCGCGCAACGTAATGACAAAGTGTCGCGCCGCCAAGAGGGCCGAACCCTGACCGCGCAGGTCCCTCCTGTTGCGCTGCTTCTGCATGCCCAATGCCGCAGCAATGTGGCTTGACCTGATGCGGTGCGGCAACGAAGTTGCAGGCATCGTGCACGGACCCCAGACAAGATTCGAGGAAGCGCCTCACTTCATTCCGGACTCGCGCCAGGCTTGGGCGCGGCTGGCGCTTGCGCTCGTCATCGGCTCCATCGGCGGCGCCGGGATGTGGACGGTGGTGGTCGTGCTGCCGGTCGTGCAGGCCGAGTTCGCCGCCAGCCGCGGCGCCGTCTCGCTGGCCTATACGCTGACGATGTTCGGCTTCGGCCTCGGCGGCGTCATCGTCGGCCGCATCACCGACCGCTTCGGCATCGTCACCGCGATGGCGCTCAGCATCGCGACGACCGCCGCGGCCTATCTGCTCGCCGGTGCGTCGGTGACGCTGTGGCAGTTTCAGGCGGTGTATTTCCTGATCGGGCTCGGCTCGTCCGTCACCTTCGCGCCGCTGATGGCGGAGGCGTCGCACTGGTTCGTGCGCTATCGCGGCCTCGCCGTCACCATCGTCGCCTCCGGCAACTACGTCGCCGGCACGGTGTGGCCGCCGCTGGTGAATTGGGGCGTGCAGCAGATCGGCTGGCGCGCCAGCCATGTCGCGCTCGGCGTCTTCTGCGCGGTGACGATGAGCGCGCTGCTGCTGGTGCTGCGCGCCCGCATGGACGGTGCCGGCGCGCAGAACCATGCCGGCGCGGCGCCGCCGCTACTGGAGCTGCCGATCTCCACCAATGCGCTGACTGTGCTGCTCAGCATCGCCGCGATCGCCTGCTGCGTGGCGATGGCGATGCCGCAGGTGCACATCGTCGCCTATTGCGGCGATCTCGGCTACGGCGTCGCCGTCGGCGCGCAGATGCTGTCCTTGATGATGGCGCTCGGCATCGTCAGCCGGATCGGCTCCGGCTTTCTCGCCGATCGCATCGGCGGCATGCGCACGCTCCTGATCGGCTCGCTGGCGCAGGGTTTTGCGCTTCTGTTCTATCTGTTCTTCGACGGCCTGACGTCGCTCTATCTGATCTCGGGCATGTTCGGCCTGTTCCAGGGCGGCATCGTGCCGAGCTATGCGATCATCGTGCGCGAGGCGATGCCGGCGCGCGAGGCCGCCACGCGGGTCGGCATCATCATCTTCGCCTCGGTGTTCGGCATGTCGTTCGGCGGCTGGGTCTCGGGCGTCATCTTCGACGCCACGGGGTCCTATTCAGCGGCCTTCGCCAACGGCATCGCGTGGAATGGCCTGAACCTGGCGATCGTCGTGACGCTGCTGATCCTGGCGCGGCGGCAACACCGGTTGGCGGCCTGAACGCAACGCGTTGCACGGGAGCCACAGCCGGAGTCCGATATCCGGTTTATATGCACGTCGTCATACAAAATCCCGGCGGCTGCCGCAAATCCATCGAATCACCTCCCGCAACTATCGACCTCGATCGGAGCCGATCGTGGCCATTTGGCCTCGGGCGCGCTCCGCATCGCGAGGTTGGTTGTCGCGAGGTCTCAGCCGAGGCCGCGGTCGCCCGTCGCATGCCTGACGCAGGCAGGCCTCGAGGTGAATGCTCCGGACCGGTCGAGAACGCTGCGGCGGCATCGCGATGGTGCAGGAGGCCGTTGCGCTATGTCCATCGTCTCGAAGGCAGCTTCGCAAGTCGCGCTCGCCGCGCTCGCAGCCGGACTCATGATGAGCCAGGTGTCCGCGCAGGCGTGGCCGCAGCTCCAACAACAACCGCCGCAGCCGCCGCGCCCGGCAGCGACCCGCTCCATCATCGTGCCGGTGGCGCCGGCCGCCCGGCCGAACGGCGCGCCCGTGATTCCGGCGCCGCCACGTCCCGCGGGCCTGCCGGCGTCGCTGTCGCCCGCGCCCGGCAGCGGGCCGGACGTGTGGCGGCTGCCCAACCCGACCGACGTCAACGACGGCACCGTCACCATCATCACGGCGCCGGCCGGCGGCGCCACCTCCGTGTTCGGCTCGGACATGGCGCGCGTCCTCGACGACCAGACCAACGTCCGCGTTCTGCCGGTGCTCGGCAAAGGACCGGTGCGCAACGTCTCCGATATTCTATTCCTGAAGAGCATCGACATGGGCGCGGTCGCCGCCGACGTGCCCGAATTCTACCGCCTGCAATACGGCATCCCCGACATCACCTCGCAGCTCCGCTACATCGCGCGGCTCTATCACAACGAGATCCATGTCATCGCGCGGTCCTCGATCCGCTCGATCTTCGATCTGAACGGCAAGCGCATCATCGCGCCGACCGATGTCGGCTTCTATTCCGCGCGCGTGATCTTCCACCGTCTCGGCCTCACGGCGTCGTTCGACTACGCGACCGACGACGCCAAATCGATCCAGAAGCTGATCGATGGCGACGCCGACGCCTACATCGTCTCCACCGGCAAGGTGTTCCAGCTCGCCCGCAACATCAGGAACGACAACCGCGCGCTGCACCTTGTGACGATCCCCTACGACCGCCGGCTGCAGGACCTCTATCTGCCGACGACATTGTCCTCCGAGGAATATCCGAACCTGCTCAACCCCGGCGAGACGATCGAGACGGTGGCGATCGGCATGCTGCTCGTCAGCTACAATTGGCCGGAGCATACCGAGCGCTACCGCAAGGTGGCGCGCTTCGTCGACGCGTTCTTCGCCAACTACGACGAGTTCATGAAGCCGCCGCGGCATCCGAAATGGCGGGAGTCGAGCATCGTCGCCGCCATCCCGAACTGGAAGCGGTTCAAGGCCGCGGAAGACTGGCTGCTGGCGCACAACATGGTGCCGCGGCCGCAGGTCGCCGACGTGCAGCAGACCCAGTTCGAAAGCTTCGTGCGCCAGAGCGGCGGACAGCTGTCGAACGATCCAACCGAGCGCAGTGCCCTGTTCCGCCAGTTCCTGCAATGGCGCCAGCAGCATGGCGGGCCGCCGACGCCGTCGCGCTGAGCTGTCAGCTCGCCGTTGTCTACTTCGCGAGCTCTTTCGAGCGCGCCGTGGCCGCGGCGACCGCCTTGGTCAGCAGCGGCTGGAATCCGTCGGCTGCCATCAGCACCGACAGCGCCGCGGCGGTGGTGCCGCCGGGCGAGGTGACGTTCTGGCGCAGCGTGGCGGACGGCAGGTCCGATTGGCGCAGCAGCTCGCCGGCGCCCGACACGGTGTGGCGCGCGAGCGTCGTCGCCAGGGGCTCGGGCAGGCCGGCGGCGACGCCGGCGCGGGCGAGCTCCTCGGCGAGCAGGAACACATAGGCGGGACCCGAGCCGGACACGGCGGTCACCGCGTCCATCAGCGCCTCCTCGTCGACCCATTCCACCGCGCCGGTGGCGCGCAGCAATGCGTCGGTGAGCGCACGCTGCGCGGCGCTGACATTGCCGGCGGGCACAGCCACCGTGATGCCGCGGCCGATCGCGGCCGGCGTGTTCGGCATCGCGCGCACAACGGCGCCGCCGACGGCCCGCTGCAGGCTCGCAATCGTCGTGCCGGCCATGATCGACAGCACCAGCGTCCCGTCGCCAACCCACGGCTTCAGCGCCGGAGCGGCGTCAGGAAACATCTGCGGCTTGACGGCGACGATGACGACCTCGGCCGGCGCGCTGCTGGCCGGATTGAGCCGCACGCCCTTGGCGACGAGCGCGGTGATCTCGGCCGAGGGCATCGGCTCGATGATGACGACGCGCTTCGGATCGAGCCCGCCGGCTAGCCAGCCGGCCAGCATCGCGCCGCCCATCTTGCCGGCGCCGGCCAGCACGATAGTGCCGGTGAGCTGATGAAGCAGGTTGTTGTCCGCTGATGTCACGACGAACTCCACTGTCGTCCCGGCGAACGCCGGGACCCATAACCACCGGCGGTTCTAGTGGGGCGAGGGCAGAGCGACAAGCGTCTCGGCTCACACATGCATCACGCGGTATGGGTCCCGGCGTTCGCCGGGACGACACCGAGTGTGTCGAGGCCACGGCGGCTTACGCCTCGCCTTCCGTATCGAACAGCGCGGCGGCCATGGCCTCCTGGGTCGACTTGCCGGCCCAGACCACGAACTGGAAGGCCGGGAAATAGCGCTCGCAGGCGTGGATGGCGCCGGCCAGCATGCTCTCGCATTGCAGTCCCGACGCGGTGATGCCGCCCGGCAGCACCAGGGCCTGACGGTGCATCACCATGCCGGTGTGGGTCCAGATGTCGAAATGGCCGAGCCAGAGCTGCTCGTTGATCGCTGCGATCAGCCGCTGCACCTCGGCGCGGCGGGCCTCGGGAATCTTCATGTCGAAGGCACAGGCCAGATGCAGCGCCTCGATCTCCGCCATCCACGTGAAGGAGAGCTGGTAGTCGGTCCACTGGCCCTTGGAGGCGATCGTGATCTCGTCCTCGCCGGAGCGCTCGAACATCCAGTTGTTGTCGGCCGCAATGGTCTCGACCACGCTCAGCGGATGATCGGCGGAATCGATAGTGCTTTCGAGCAGGGACATGCCGTCTCGACCTCGTCTTCTTGATCTCGTTGGTACATACGCGGCGACCCGGCCCACGCCCTCGCGGCGCTTCGAGACCCGGCTTGCAGTCCCGGAGGTAACCCGGGCGTGCGAGGACAAACTGATGTGATTTGCGGAATCTGCGCAACGGGGGGGCGAGTCCGTCCACAGCCAAACACCGCTTCGTCCACAACTCCTGTCCGGCCTGTGGAATCATCGCCGAATGAGAACAAAACGGAATCGGATTCGCCGCAGCCGCTCCGTCCGGGCCGATCCGGCCGTGGGAACGGCCGCGGGCGACTGCATGGCCGCCCGTCGCGGACTGCGGGCGTGAGGCCTTGCCGCAGCCGCCGGCCGCCTGCATAGTTCGTTCAGGCCGTCCATCCCGGGCGGCCGATGTTCTCAGGGCGGGGCGAAATTCCCCACCGGCGGTAAGCGTTCCCGGTCGAGCGCGAGCCCGCGAGCGCCTTCTCGGCAAGGCTCGGTCTGGAGAATTCTGTTCTCCGGAACGCGCCGCGCAGAGCAGAGAAGGGTCAGCAGATTCGGTGCGATTCCGAAGCCGACGGTCACAGTCCGGATGAAAGAGAACGGGTCCCGGCACCCCGCGCATGTCAGCGTGGGGGCGTCGTCGTTCCGTATGCCCTGATTCTGGTCTCTGACGAGGATAACCATGAATCAGATGTTGCAAGACGCGCCTACCGATACTCCCACCGACACCCTCACCGCAGCCACGTCGCCGCCGGCGGACATGCCGGCCGCGTCACCGCCCGACGAGTCGCCACCGGCGCCGTCGCATCCGCGCTTCAGCAAGCCGCAGCGCATCGCCTTCGTGCAATCGGCCTGGCATCGCGACGTCGTCGCCGAATGCCGGGTGGCGTTCCTCGACGAGATCGAAGCGCGGAATATCCCGCGCGACCGCGTCGACATCTTCGAGGTGCCGGGCTCGTTCGAGATCCCGCTGCATGCGCAGTTGCTGGCGAAGACGCGGCGCTACACCGCGATCGTCGCGGCCGGTCTCGTCGTCGACGGCGGCATCTACCGCCACGAGTTCGTCGCCGACACCGTCATCAAGGCGCTGATGGACGTTCAATTGCGCACCGAGGTGCCGGTGTTCTCCGCGGTGCTGACGCCGCAGCAATTCCACGAGACGCAGGCGCATTTCGAGTTCTTCCGGAAGCATTTTGCGACCAAGGGCATCGAGGTGGCGACCGCCTGTGCCGAGACCTTGCTGAGCCTGGAGCGGCTGCGCGGCCAGGTCGCGGCGGGGATTGTCTGAGGCTGACGACGTGTGGCCGGTTGACGCCGGCCACACCTGATTCGACGTTCGAACTCAGCTCTCACCGCGACGGCAGTCGGCTCCCCTCCCCGCAAGGGGGAGGGGGGCCCACCGCCGTTGCGGTAAGAGTCCCGCATCTCACTGTCGCGGAAGGGTCGCTAGGCGCTCAGCGCTCACGCAACCCCAGCGACATCACGCCCCCTCGCGCTCCCCGCCTTGTGTTGTCAATTTCCTCGCCGCACCTGTAAAACATCCGCGGGAGGAGGCTGGCCCGTGGCGACGGGCGGCCGGCAAGGATGATCGAAGGATACGATCCTTATCTCGTCGCGCTCTCGGTCGTGATCGCGAGCCTGGGTGGCTATACCGGTTTCAGTCTCACCGCGCGCATTCGCAGCGGGCCGGGAGAGAACGCGCGCGTGCTGCTGTCCGGCGCCGCCGGCATTCTGGCCGTGGGCATCTGGACCATGCATTTCGTGGGCATGATGGCGGCGCCGCTGCCGGCCGATGCCGTCTATCTGGTGCTGCCGACCATCATCTCGTTCCTGATCTGCGCGCTCGTGATCGGCATCTCGCTGTTCTTCGTCAGCATCGGCGATCCCTCGCCCCGGCGCGTCGTCCCTTCCGCGCTGCTGCTCGGCGCCGGCATCGCCAGCATGCATTATGTCGGCATGCACGGCCTGTCCGGCTCGTTCGGGCTGACGCATGATCCGGCGCTGGTGGCGCTGTCGGTGGCGATTGCGATCGGCGCCGCCTATGGCGGCCTGCGCATCTTCCTGGCGCGGCAGGACGGGCTGCGGCTCGCCATCAGTGCGGTTGCGTTCGGCATCGCCGTGTCCGGCATGCATTACACGGCGATGCTGGGAATGCATGTCGTGCCGATGGGCGAGGGACATCATCACGCCGCACCAGGACTTGCTGCGTCGCCGCAAGCGCTCGCGATCGTCGTCGCCGTGCTGTGCTTCGTCATCGCCGCCGGATTTTTGCTGTCGCTGGTGCCGGACCCGCGCCGTCAATCGCAGCCGATGCCGGCCGTTGCCGAGGCTGCGCCGCAATTGGCGCCGGAACCGGCCGCGACGGCGGCCGAGCCGGTGGTCGAGGTCGTCGCCATGAGCCGGGCAACGGCGGCGCCGCTGGGGGGCATCGGCCAGCCGCCACGCGCGACCGCGGCGCGATTGCCGCTGGAGGGCGCCAACGGCACCCATTTCATCGATGCCGGGGACGTGCGCAGCGTGCGCGCCGATGCGCACTACACCCGGATCCACGACGGCACCCGCGAGCGGATGTGCCCCTGGTCGATCTCCGAGGCTGAGGCGCAGCTCGATCCCGGCCGCTTCATCCGCGTGCACCGCAGCCACATCGTCGCGATCGAGCATGTGATCTACGTCGGCCGGGAAGGCGAGGGCGCGATCATCGAGCTCGATGGCCCCTCGAAGCCGCGCGTGCCGGTGAGCCGCGCCAAGGTCGCCGAGGTCAAGGCGCGGCTCGGGCTGCGGCGGCCGGCCTGAGCTCAGCGTTCATTTCGCTGCTGCAACAGAGCGCCGCCATTCTCCGCAACGCATCCAACACCGGGCGCGCGTCTTGCGCGGCCGCGCATGCCGTCACTCGCGCGATTGGGTCGCGCTCGCTGACGCAATTCGTGCGCGGCCAGCCGCATTTCGTGCGATTTCGCCGCTCTCCGTGCCGGCTTCGTTGCGCGGCCGGCTGTCACGATCGACGCTCCGCGCCAATCCGCGATGCGTCCGCGTTCGCACTTCGCTCTCGCAGCACGAACGCCCGCCGCAACAACGCGACGGCCTTGCCGGCAAGGCAGGCCAGCACAGGAGAGGACACGTCATGATTCCTGGCCCGTTCGACTATCACCGGCCGGCGAGCGTCGGCGATGCGATCAAGCTGCTCGCCGACCTCGGCGACGATGCGCGCCCCCTCGCGGGCGGCCACAGCCTGCTGCCAATGATGAAGCTGCGGCTGGCGACGCCAGCGCATCTGATCGATCTGCACGGCATCGCCGGCCTCAAGGGCATCCGCCGCGAGGGCGACCGCATCGTCATCGGCGCGATGACCACGCAGGCCGAGCTGCTGGCGTCGGCCGATATCGGCGCGGCGCTGCCGATCCTGCACGAGACCGCGCTGTTGATCGCCGATCCGCAGGTGCGCTACCGCGGCACGCTCGGCGGCAACGTCGCCAATGGTGATCCCGGCAACGACATGCCGGCGCTGATGCTGGCGCTGGACGCGACCTACCGGCTCGAAGGTCCGAACGGCGCCCGCGAGGTCGCCGCGCGCGAGTTTTACCAGGGCGCCTATTTCACCGCGCTCGAGCCCGGCGAGATCCTGACCGGGGTGAGCATTCCCGCTCCGCCCGCGGGTCACGGCTATGCCTACGAGAAGCTGAAGCGCAAGGTCGGCGATTATGCGACTGCGGCGGCCGGTGTCGTGCTGACGATGGCCGGCGGCAAGGTCGCGACGTGCGTGATTGCGCTCACCAATCTGCACGAGACGCCGCTGCTGGCGACCGACGCGGCGAATGCGGTGATCGGCACCACGCTGGATGACGCCGCTCTGAAGGCCGCCGCGACGGCGGCGCGCGCGATCATGCAGCCGGCGTCCGATGCGCGCGGCCCGGCCGAGTACCGCATCCATGTCGGCGGCATCATGGTGATGCGCGCGCTGCAGCGCGCGGCGAGCCGGGCGAAGTAGCCGCGTTTGCTGACGCCGCGGCCCCGCACGCGGTGCAACCTCGCCATGCGGCGAGCTCTCTCATCTCCCTCCCCCCTTGTGGGGGAGGGGCGGGGAGGGGGGTAGCCCCAGGCGAGACTGCCGCCGTGGACCCCCACCCGCAGCCGAAGCTTTGCTTCGGCGTTCTTCAAAAAAGCCGGCCGCGAATGCGGCCGGTTGCCCTCCCCGCAAGGGGGAGGGGAGCGCATCGAGATCGCGGTTGATAGCTCGGCCGAAAATTCAAAGACGTCTTCAGGGAGCACCGAATGCCCAAAACCCACGTCACGATGAAGGTGAACGGCAGCGAGGTCGAAGGCCTCGCGGAGCCGCGAACGCTTCTGGTTCACTTCCTGCGCGAGCAGGCGCAGCTCACCGGCACCCATATCGGCTGCGAGACCAGCCATTGCGGCGCCTGCACTGTTGATATCGACGGCATGAGCGTGAAGAGCTGCACCATGCTCGCGGTGCAGGCCAATGGCGCCGAGATCACCACGATCGAGGGCATGGCCAATGCCGACGGCACCTTGTCGCCGCTGCAGGAAGGCTTCCGCATGATGCACGGACTGCAATGCGGCTTCTGCACGCCCGGCATGATTTTGCGCGCGCATCGGCTGTTGAAGGAGAATCCGCAGCCGACGGAAGCCGAGATCCGCGCCGGCATCTCCGGCAACATCTGCCGCTGCACCGGCTATCAGAACATCGTCAAGGCGATCCAATACGCCGCCGCCAAGATCAACGGCGTGGAATTCCAGGAGGCCGCGGAATGAACGACATGACTCCCACGCGGGAACAACGCGAAGCCGCCCTCGAAGGCATGGGCTGCCGGCGCAAGCGCGTCGAGGACATTCGCTTCACGCAAGGCAAGGGCAACTACGTCGATGACGTCAAGCTGCCTGGCATGCTGCACGGCGACTTCGTGCGCTCGCCGCATGCGCATGCGCGGGTGAAGGCGATCCACACCGAGGAGGCGCTGAAGGTGCCGGGCGTGCTGGCGGTCATCACCGCCGAGACGCTGAAGACGGTCAACCTCGCCTGGATGCCGACCCTGGCCGGCGACGTGCAGATGGTGCTCGCCGACGGCAAGGTGCTGTTCCAGAACCAGGAGGTCGCGTTCGTCGTCGCGACCGACCGCTACGCCGCCGATGACGGCGTCTCCAAGGTGGTCGTCGAGTACGAGCCGCTGCCGGTGCTGGTCGATCCGTTCAAGGCCATGGACCCGGACGCTCCCGTTTTGCGCGAGGACCTCGCCGGCAAGACCTCTGGCGCACACGGCCCGCGCAAGCATCACAATCACATCTTCGAATGGAGCGTCGGTGACAAGGAGCTGACCGACGCGGCGTTCAAGAAGGCGGATGTGACGATCAAGGAGATGATCTCCTATCACCGCACCCATCCGTCGCCGCTCGAGACCTGCCAGTGCGTCTGCTCGTTCGACAAGATCAAGGGCGAGCTGACGATCTGGGGCACGTTCCAGGCGCCGCATGTCATCCGAACCGTGGTGTCGCTGATCGCGAAACTCTCCGAGCAGAAGATCCACGTCATCGCGCCCGACATCGGCGGCGGCTTCGGCAACAAGGTCGGCGCCTATCCCGGCTACATCTGCGCCGCCGTCGCCTCCATCGTGACGGGCAAGCCGGTGAAATGGGTCGAGGACCGCATCGAGAATCTGACCGCCACCGCGTTCGCGCGCGACTATCACATGACCACGGAGATCGCGGCGACCAAGGACGGCAAGGTCACCGGCCTGCGCGTCCATGTGCTCGCCGACCACGGCGGCTTCGACGCCTGCGCCGACCCGTCGAAATGGCCGGCCGGCTTCTTCAACATCGTCACCGGCTCCTACGACTTCCCGGTCGCGCATCTCGCGGTCGATGGCGTCTACACCAACAAGGCACCGGGCGGCGTCGCCTATCGCTGCTCGTTCCGCGTCACCGAGGCGGCCTATTGCATCGAGCGCGGCATGGACATTCTCGCGCAGAAGCTCGGCATGGACCCGGCCGAGCTGCGGCTGAAGAATTTCGTCAAGCCGGAGCAGTTTCCCTATCACTCGGCGCTCGGCTGGGAATACGATTCCGGCGACTATCACACCGCCATGCGTAAGATGATGGAGAGCGTGGACTACGCGGGGCTGCGCAAGGAGCAGGCCGAGAAGCGCGCCGCGTTTAAGCGCGGCGAGACCCGCGAGATCATGGGCATCGGCGTCTCCTTCTTCACCGAGATCGTCGGCGCCGGTCCGTCGAAAAATTGCGACATCCTGGGCATCGCGATGTTCGACTCCTGCGAGATCCGCCTGCACCCGACCGGAGCCGGCATCGCGCGGATGGGCACCAAGAGCCAGGGCCAAGGCCACGAGACCACCTGGGCACAGATCATCGCCAGCGAGATCGGCATACCCGCCGATAACATCATGGTCGAGGAGGGCAACACCGACACCGCGCCTTACGGTCTCGGCACCTACGGCTCGCGCTCGACGCCGGTGGCAGGTGCGGCCATCGCGATGGCCGCGCGCAAGATCAAGGCGAAGGCGCAGATGATCGCGGCCTACAAGCTCGAGGTCCACGAGGACGATCTCGAATGGGACATCGACGGCTTCCGGGTCAAGGGCCTGCCCGAGAAGGTGATGTCGATGAAGGACATCTGCTGGGCGGCCTACAACTCCGTGCCGCCGGGCATGGAGCCGGGGCTGGAGGCGGTGAGCTACTATGATCCGCCCAACATGACCTATCCGTTCGGCGCCTATCTCTGCGTGATGGACATCGACGTGGATACCGGCGTGTACAAGGTCCGGCGCTTCTACGCGCTGGACGATTGCGGCACCCGCATCAACCCGATGATCATCGAGGGCCAGGTGCATGGCGGCCTCACCGAAGCCTTCGCCATCGCGATGGGGCAGGAGATCCGCTACGATGCCGAGGGCAATGTCGTGACCGGTTCGTTCATGGACTTCTTCATGCCGACCGCGGTCGAGACGCCGCATTGGGAGACCGACTTCACGGTCACGCCCTCGCCGCATCATCCGATCGGCGCCAAGGGCGTCGGCGAAAGCCCCAATGTCGGCGGCGTGCCGGCGTTCTCCAACGCGGTGAACGACGCGTTCTCGTTCCTCGGCGCGACGCACATCCAGATGCCCCACGACTTCTGGCGCAACTGGCAGGTCGCGAAGAATTTGGGCGCGGTTGCATAGACGAAGTCCAAGAGCACCTTCGTCATTGCGAGGCGCGAAGCGACGAAGCAATCCAGAGTCCCGTCCATCACCCTGGATTGCTTCCGCCTACGCCTTGCGGGCTTCGGCGGACACGTCGCTCCGCTCGCAATGACGCCGAGAGAGACGGCGCTGTAACCGCATCGCCGGTGCGCTCCCCTCCCCCCTTGCGGGGAGGGGTCGGGGGGTCTCCGGCGGCAGTCTCGCGCGGGGCACCCCCCTCCCTAACCCTCCCCCACAAGGGGGGAGGGAACACACCGACTTCGCGGCGAGATCGAGAAACAAACCGGTATGAAAACCCGCGACGACATCGCCCGATCTCTCGCCGCCTGCGGCTATATCGCCGACGGCGAGCTGGCGACCGCGATCGCGCTGATGCAGCTGTTGAAGCGGCCGCTGCTGCTGGAGGGGGAAGCCGGCGTTGGCAAGACCGAGGTCGCCAAGGCGCTCGCCTGCGTGCACGGCACCGAGCTGATCCGTCTGCAATGCTATGAAGGCCTCGACCAGAGCTCCGCGCTCTACGAGTGGAACTACCAGCGCCAGCTGCTGGCGATCGAGGCGCATCGCGGCCAGCCGGACACCATCGAGGATCAGATCTTCTCCGAGAAATATCTGCTCGAGCGGCCGCTGCTGGCGGCGATCCGCCGCGCCATGCCGCCGGTGCTGCTGATCGACGAGATCGATCGCGCCGACGACGAGTTCGAGGCGTTTCTGCTGGAGCTGCTGTCCGACTTCCAGGTCTCGATTCCCGAGCTCGGCACCATCAAGGCGATCAGCATTCCGCATGTGGTGCTGACCTCGAACGGAACCCGTGAGCTATCGGATGCGCTGCGCCGGCGCTGCCTCTACCACTACGTCGACTATCCCGATGTCGACCGCGAGGCGCGCATCATCCTGACCAGGATCGACGGTGCCTCCGCCTCGCTCGCCCTGCAGATCGCGCGCATGGTCGAATCCCTGCGCAAGGAGGAACTGCGCAAGGTGCCCGGCGTCGCCGAGACGCTGGACTGGGCGGCGGCACTGGTCGGGCTCGACGTACGCGATCTCAAGGACCAGCCGGAGATGGTGCATGACACCTTGATGTGCCTGCTCAAGACGCATGAGGACCGCGCGCGCATCACCCGCGAGGTCGCGGCGCGGCTGTTGGGGAAGGTCGCATGAGCTGCTGTGGCGCCACACCCGACCACGAGGACATGGATGCGGTGGCGCGGCTCGTCGCGGGCCGTCTCGGTGCGTTTCTCAAGACGCTGCGCGACAACGGCTTTGCGGTCGGCCTGGCGGAAGGGCAGGACGCGGCGGCAGTGATGAGTGCGGGCTATGCCGATAAGCCCGGCCTGCTGCGCTCGGCGTTCAAGCATCTGTTTTCGGCACGCAAGAGCGAGTGGGATCGCTTCGACGGCCTGTTCGACGCCTTCTGGCTCGGCAGGCGCGTGCGCTCGCGCTCACTGGTCTCCGGCTCGACGGCGAGAGCGAACAGCCCGTCCCTGAAGAGTCTGCAGGATACGAATGCCGCTCAGCCGGAGCCTCACGGCGCGACCGATCAGATTCCCTCTGACGAAACCCCGCGCGACGCGGGCGGCGAGGGCGTGCGCGAAGGCGCCTCGCGCGTCGCCGCCATCAGCGATACCGACTTCCGCAAGCTCGCCGATCCCGACCAGGTCGCGCTGGCGCATGAGGCCGCGGCGCGGCTCGCCAAGGCGATGCGGACGCGATTGACCCGGCGTGATCAGCAGCGGAAGTCGGGCGAGCGGCTCGACCTGCGCCGCACCATCCACCGCAATATCAGCCATGGCGGCGTGCCGATTGCGCTGGTGCACCGGCGACGCAAGCACAAGCCGTTGCGGCTGGTGGTGCTGCTGGACGCCTCCGGCTCGATGAGCCCCTACACCGCGGTGTTCCTGCGCTTCATCCATGGCGTGCTCGACGCCTTTCGCGAGGCCGAGGCCTTCCTGTTTCACACGAGGCTCGCCTACGTCTCCGACGCCATGAAGGAGAAGGACGCCGCGCGGGCGCTCGACCGTCTCTCGATGATGGCGCAGGGAGCCGGCGGCGGGACGCGGATCGGCGAGAGCCTGCAGACCTTCAATCGCTGGCACGCGCCGCGCGTCATCCATTCGCGGACCTGCGTGATGATCGTCTCCGACGGCTACGACACCGGTGATCCCGCCTTGCTCGGCCGTGAGATGGCACAGTTGAGCCGCCGCTGCCGCCGCATCGTCTGGCTCAATCCGATGCTCGGCTGGGACGGCTACGCGCCGGACGCACGCGGCATCAAGGCCGCGCTGCCGTTCGTCGATCTCTACGCGCCCGCGCATACGCTGAATTCGCTGGCCGCACTGGAGCCGTATCTGGCGAGGTTGTGAGGATGGCGAATAGCCTGATCGATCTGACCATAAGGCACTCTGCTACGGCATCGGCAGTGCGCTCCCTCCCCCCTTGTGGGGGAGGGCTGGGGAGGGGGGTACCACGGGCACCGGTGCCAGCCGCCCCCCTCCCTAGCCCTCCCCCACAAGGGGGGAGGGAACAGACTGCCCTCGCGGTTGCACCGCGCCTCTCACGACGACACAGGAGGCAATCATGACGGCAACTGTCGAACTGCTCGATCTCGCCGCGCAGCTCAAGGCCGCCGAGGAAAGCTTCGTGCTCGCCACCGTCGTCCGCACGGTGTCGGTGACCGCCGCGAAGGCCGGCGCCAAGGCGATCATCCGCCCCGACGGCAGCATCGTCGCGGGCTGGATCGGCGGCGGCTGCGCCCGCGGCGCGGTGCTGAAGGCGGCGCGTGAGGCGCTCGCCGACGGCATCCCTCGCATGGTCTCGGTGCAGCCTGAGAACCTGCTCGCCGAGCTCGGCGTCAAGCCGGGCGAAACCAAGGAAGGCGTGCGCTTCGCCGCCAACATGTGCCCGAGCAAGGGCACCATGGATATCTTCGTCGAGCCGGTGCTTCCGCATCCCGCGCTGGTCATTCTCGGCGCGAGCCCGGTCGCGGTCGCGCTCGCCGCGCAGGCCCGGCCGCTCGGCTATCACGTGACGCTGGCGGCGCCGGCGTCCGATCTCGTCACGACACCGCAGGCCGATGTGCTGATCGATGGCTTCGCGCTAGGCCAACCGGCCGGGAGCAGCCGCTTCGTGGTCGTGTCGACGCAAGGCAAGGGCGACGAGGCGGCGTTGCGCGCCGCGCTCGCCTGCGATGCGGCCTACCACGCCTTCGTCGGCAGCCGCCGCAAGATGGACAGCCTGCGCGACAAGCTGATCAAGGACGGCATCGACGCCGCGCTGCTCGACGAGGTCAAGGCGCCGGCCGGCCTCGATCTCGGCGCCATCACGCCGGAGGAGATCGCGATGTCGATTCTGGCCGAGATCACGCAGGTGCGCCGGCGCGGCCAGCGCGGCTGAAGTCCGTCATGGCGCGAGCGGCAGGTCGAACGAGACCCTGAGCCCATCCGGCGCGAAGTCGCGCGTGACCTCGCCCTTCAGCGCGGCGCCGAGAATGCGCTCGAACAACAGCGAACCGAAGCCGTTGCTTGCAGGTGGGGAGACCTGCGGCCCGCCGTTCTCCTCCCAGGACAGCTTGAGCCGTCCGTCGGCATGGGTCCAGCTCAGCGTCACCTGTCCTGCATCGTTCGACAGCGCGCCGTATTTCACCGCGTTGGTGACGAGCTCGTGCAGCCCCATCGACAGATACAGCGCGACGCCCGGCGGAAGCGGCACGGCCGGGCCGTCGACCGCGACACGGTCGCCTTGCAGCGGCGCCAGCTCGGCGCAGACCAGCTCATCGAGCGCGATCGCCTCCCGGCCGCGATCCAGCGCCAGCGCGTGGCTGCGCGTCAGCGCGGCAATGCGGCCGCGCAGCACCTCGCCGAACTCGGCCAGCGCCGAATCGGCGCGGATGCTGAGCGCGATCACGCTGTCGACCAGCGCCAGCGTGTTCTTGACACGGTGATTGAGCTCATGGACGAGCACGCGATGATGCTGCTCGACCGTGCGCCGCCGTGCATTCTCGGTGCGCAGCGCGATCTCGTCCATCACGATCTCGCTGAGCTCGGTGAGCTGGGCGATGTCGTCGTCGCTCCACGGCCGCGGCTCGTGATCGATGGCGCAGAGCGCACCGATCACCTCGCCGCTCGGCAGCCGGAGGGGGACGCCGAGATAGGCGATCACGCCGAGAACCGGCACCGCGAGATTGTCCTTCACCAGCGGATGCTCGTTGGCGTCGCGGATCACCAGCGGCTGCGCCGAGGTCACGACGTGCTGGCAGAAGGAGTGGCTGAGCGGCGTTTCGCGCAGCGACGCCCACGGCTCGCACAGGCCGACCGAGCTCTTGAAGAACTGCCGGTCGCGATCCACCAGCGCGATGATCGCCGCCGGGGCCTGCAGCAGCCGCGAGGTCAAACGGGTGACGCGATCGAAGCCCGGCTCCGGCGGCGAGTCGAGCAGCTCGGTCTGCAACAGGGCAGTCAATCGGTCTGGCGCGGAGGCGTCGCGATCGGACGTCATGAAGCTTTCGTCGGTCTGGCGTTCAGCCGGTGATGGGTTGCACGACGGGCCGGGCGGAGCGCAGATCCGGAGCCGGTCGATCGTGCGGCGCAGTGGTATTCGGCTGGAACGAAGCCGGCACGGAGACGAGATGAAACCGTCAACGCGGTCACCGCCGCGCCGCAGGCGCGGGGCGAATCCCGGTTCCACGCAGGTAACCAAGTGGCAGACTATGGCCCGACCAAGGCAAGTTTGGCATTCCGTCGCGGTTCTCTTTGGTATGCATTATACCCGTCAGCCGCCCTTGACCGCACCCGCCGTCAGGCCGGCCACGATCTGCCGCTGCGCGAACACGGTCAGCAGCAGCACCGGCAGGGTCACGATCAGCGCGGCCGCCGCGAGCGGCCCCCAGGAGAGCTGATCGAACGAGATCATGTTGTAGACCGCGACCGGCAGGGTGCGGGTCTCGCGCCCGGCCAGCACGATGCCGAACACGAAATTATTCCAGGAGAAGATCACCGCGAGGATGAAGGCGACGGCGAGGCCGGGCTTCGCCACCGGCAATGCCACGTGGCGGAAAACCTGCCAGCGCGTCGCGCCATCGATCCGCGCGGCTTCCTCGAGCTCGATCGGCGTGGTCTCGAAATAGCCGATCATGATCCAGATCACGATCGGCACGGTGACGACGAGATGGATGATGATCTGCGGCCACAGCGTGCCGAGCAGGCCGAGCCACTGGAACAAGAGGAACAGCGGGATCAGATAGGACAGGCCCGGCGTGATGCGCGCGATCAGGATCACGATCGCCGACTTGTGCGCGGCCATGCGGGCGATGCCGTAGCCGGCGGGCACGCCGACCAGCATCGCCAGCGCCGTCGCCCCGCCGGTCACCAGCAGGCTGTTCCTGAAGTAGGTGAAGAAACGGTTGGACGACAGCACGTCGGCATAGTTCTTCCAGGCGAAGTGTTCCGGCCAGAACACCGGCGGATAGGCGGCGTTGTCGACCTCGAACTTGACCGACAGCGAGATCATCCAGAGGAAGAACAGGATCGCCGGCGAGACGATCAGGAAGACGCCGAGCGCAAGGGCGAGCCGGCCGAGGATGGTCTGCGCGCTCATGTGTCGCTCCCCAGCGCATTCCACTGTGCGCGCCGGCGCAGCATCAGCAACAGTGCGGTCAGCGCCACGATCAGCGCGAAGAACACCACCGCGATCGCCGAGGCATAGCCGAGGTCGTAATAGACGAAGGCGACGCTGTAGAGGTAGAGGTTGATGGTCTCCGACGCCGAGCCCGGACCGCCTTGCGTGATTGCGAAGATGATGTCGAAGCTCTTGATCGCGTCGATGGCGCGGATCATCGCGGCGATGAACAGGAACGGCATGATCAGCGGCAGGGTGATGTAGCGGAACATCTGCCAGGTGCTGGCGCCGTCGATCTGCGCGCTCTCGTAAGGTTCGGTCGGCAGCGAGGCGATGCCGCCGAGCACGATCAGCATCACCAGCGGCGTCCATTGCCAGGTCTCGACCAGCACCAGCGACGGAATCACGGTGGCCGGATGGAACACCCAGAGCTGCGGCGGCAGGCCGACGAGCGACAAGAGATAGTTCAGGATGCCGAGCTGCGGGTGGAACATCATCGTCCACACCAGCGCGATCGCGACCGGTGTCGCCATCATCGGCATGATGAACAGCGCGCGCAACAGCCCGCGTCCGGGGAAACGCGCATGGAAGATCACCGCCGCGAAGGTGCCGAGCACCAGCGGCAGCAGCACGGAGAGAGCCGTGTAGGACAGCGTGTGCCCGACCGACTCGACGAAGCGCGGGTCGGCCGGCAGCCGGATATAGTTCGACAGCCCGACGAAGGTCGTGGGCGAACCGACCTTCCACTCCTGGAAGCTCATCCAGATCGTGAACAGCCAGGGAAAGATGATCACCGCGAGCACGGTGACCAGCGCCGGCACCACGAACGGCCAGTAGGACGGCGGTCGCAATGCACGTTCCGGCGCAGCAGTGTCCGCTGCCGCGCCGGCCTGTTCGACGATCGTGCTCACGCTTTCTCGCTGCGCTCCAGGATCGGGCGGAACTGCTCGTGCGCCTTCTTCAGCTCGGTCGCGGGATCGGCGCCCGACAGCGTGGCGGTCAGCGCCGCACCGACGAGATCGCGGAATTCGGCGACGGGAATGATCACAGGCAGGCCGAGCTTGCTGATCTTGCCGGAGTCGATCGCCGACTGCAGCCACTCCTTCGGCATCTTCACGCCGCCCTGCACCCCGGGGTCGTTGAGCACCGAGTTGCGGAACGGCACGCCGCCGCCGGCCTGCACCAGGCGGGCGCCCTGCGGCTTCGACACCAGCCACTGGCACAGCAGCCAGGCGGCTTCCTTGTTCTTGCTCGCAGCCGCAATGCCGATGCCGTCGCCATAGGTCGCCGAGTACTGTCCCTTCGGTCCGGCGGGCACCACGGTGTAGCCGACCTTGCCGACCACGCGCGAAGCATTGGGATCCTCCAGCGGCGGCGCCCAGCCGACGCCGTCGATCCACATCGCCGAGCGCCCTTGCGTGAACGAGGCCATCGACTCCATCCAGTTGAAGCCGGCGACGCCCGGAGGCGCGCAGGTCGTCAGCAGCTTCTGATAAAGCTTGGTGGCTTCGATGGCTTCCGGGCCGTCGGTCAGGATGTTGCCCTTGGCGTCCAGGAACTCGCCGCCATAGTTGAGGAAGAAGTTGGTCCACAACGTCATGTTGGCGTTGCGCAGGCCGCGGCCGACGAAGCCGAAGATGCCGTCCTTGGCATCCGTCAGCTTCTGCGCCGCCGTGACCATCTCGTCGAGCGTCTTCGGCACCTCGATGCCCTTCTTCGCGAACAGCTCCTTGTTGTAGTAGAGGATGAAGTAGTCCACCGACCACGGCAGCGAGAACATGCGGCCCTTGTCGTTGCTGGCGTAACTCAGGCCGGCGGCGGAGAAATCGCTCTGCACGAGGTCCGGCGCGGTGAGGTTCGGATCCTTCATCATGTCGGTGATGTCGGCGAGCCAGCCGGCCTTCTCGAACTGCCGCTTCTGCACGTGATAGCTGAGATGGACGACGTCGAAGCTCGGCTTGCCCGACGACAGTTCGATCACGACCTTCTGCCGCTGCTGCTGCTCCGGGATCTGCTCGGATTCCACCTCGATGCCGGTCAGTGCGGTGAATTCCTTGATGTTCTTCTGCAGATTGTCGCCGCGCGGCCCCTTGGCGAGGATCACCTCGAGCCTGGTGCCGGCATATTTCTTCCACTGTGGCTCCGACCAGGCGGGCTGGCCGGTAAGCGCAAGCGCGCCTGCTGCTGCCGTACCCGCAAGCATGTTGCGGCGCGTGATCGCGGTCATCATATCCTCCCAGAAGACTTTTTGTTTGGTCGTGAAGTGTAGCGCGATCCAGCGACGCTGCAACAGCATGGTGCCCGTTCGGCTGGGGATGCGACGACAGCGCGTGGTGCGCCGCGGCAATCCGTTATGCGCCCGATGCGGCGGTGAAATCCGCCCGCTCCAGCAGCCACGAGATTGCAAAGCCTGCCACGAGTCCCCAGAACGCCCCGCCGATATTGAGCAGGGGCACGTCGGCCACGGTGACGAGGAAGGCGATCAGCGCGCCGAGGGAGAAGTTGGTCCTGAACGCGGTCACGAACGCGGTCTGCAGCACGCGCAGCATGGCGAGGCCCGCCAGCGCGGTGATCAATGATTTCGGCGCGATCAGCAGCAGCGTGGTGAAGGTCGGCGCCAGCAGGCCGAAGCCGAGCGCAAGCACGCCCACGACCATCGCCGCGGTATAGTGGCGCTTGCGCTCGCCGCCGGAGACGACGATCGCGTTGGTCGGCCCGGTCAGGCAGGTCGACACGCCGCCCACCATCGCTGCGAGCGCCGAGCCGATGCCGCAGGCGACGGTCACCACATTGACCGGCGGCTTGTGGCCGGCGGCGGTCAGCACCGCAAAGCCCTGGCCGTTCTGCACCACCAGCACGGTGACCGCGAGCGGCACGATCAGCTCGATCATGGCCGCGAGCGACCAGGATGGCGTCGGGATCACCGGATGGATCAGCGCGATCTGCAGCGAGGCATTCTGATCATACTTGCCGAACAGGAGAGCCGCGAGCGTGCCGACGACGAGCGCGCCGATGATCGGCGGGCAGCGCCGGCCCAGCGCAGGGAGCGCGGTCAGCAGCAGCCAGAGCACGACCATCGGCCCGGCGATGGCGAAGTCGGCGAACACGGCGCGGACGAGATCGAGGCCGAAGCGCAGGAATACGCCGGCGACCATGCCCATCACGATCGGCATCGGCACCAGTTGCATCGCGCGCTTGACCCAGCCGGTGAGCCCGAGCACCAGCATCAACAGCGCGGTGCCGTAGAAGGCGCCGACCACCTGCGGGAAGCTCAGATGCGTCAGCGACTGGCCGACCAGGACGGTGCCCGGAATGGTCCAGAACAGCACCAACGGCTCGCGATAGCGCCACGACAGCGCGAGCGTGATCAGCCCGTTGATGAAGAACACGCCGAAGATCCACGACGCGATCTCCGCCTGCGACAGCCCGCCATTGGCGCCGACCGACAGGATGATGGCGACCGGCCCGGTAATCGCGAACAGCCAGCCGATGAAGCCGTGCGAGGCATACAGCGGGCCGAAATCGCTGATGATCTGGCCGAGGCCGGGCGGCGGGGCCGCGGGGCGTTCGATGGCGCTGAACATGGAGGGGCGGGGCTCGGTGTGTGTTCTTGTTGTTGTCCTTGGCGTCGTAGGGGATGTTTTGGCCGAACGGGACGAGCTGTGCAAGGCGTTGGGCTGATCGGCGGATTACGCTGCGCTAATCCGCCCTACGGGTTTTGAGCGTAGGGCGGATTAGGCGAAGCCGTAATCCGCCGCAAATCTTGAATCCATACATCCTCAGCGAGTAGGCTTACGTCGGTCATCTCGACGCGGACCATGCTCCATGCCCAACTATCGACGCGCATTCGTTCCGGGCGGATCCTGGTTCTTCACCGTGAACCTTCTCGACCGACGTCAAGCTCTGCTGATCGAGCACATCGACGTCCTGCGGTCTGCCGTCGCCGCTACCAGGCGCCGTTTTCCATTCGAAATCGATGCCTTTGTCGTGATGCCGGATCATCTTCATGCGGTCTGGACCCTGCCACCTGACGATGCCGACTTCTCAACACGTTGGCGGCTGATCAAGAACCGTTTTGCGCGAGCACTCCCGAAGACAGAGGACCTCACTCCACGTCGCACCGCCAAGGAGGAACGCGGCATCTGGCAGCGCCGGTTTTGGGAGCATCTCATTCGCGACGAGGAAGATTATGCCCGGCACGTGGAGTATTGTTACATCAATCCGGTGAAGCATTCGCCTGGTAAGTCGAGTGGAGGACTGGCCGCATTCGTCCTTCCACCGAGACGTGCGTGAAGGAGTATTTCCGCAGATTGGGCTGGCGATGTCGATGTGAACGGGACTTACGGCGAGCGTTGACCGGATCAGGCTGTCTTGAAACTCTCGCGCTGGACAACGGCGGATTACGCTGCGCTATTCCGCCCTACGGGTTTGAGCGTAGGGCGGATTAGGCGCAGCCGTAATCCGCCGCGTCTCTCCGCGTCAGTGTCCGTTCGGTCCAGCGCGTGCCCGTCGCCCAAATCACGCTTCTCTCCGCAAATCCTGTCCAGCCCTTCGGATAAAAATAAATCGCTGGAGGTTTCGCAAAATCAGCAGTATGGTCCCGCTCGTTCCGTTGCGTCGGAGGGGACGTATCGCGGTCGTCACGGACGTCGGCAGCGGAATGCGATGGGCGGGTCGGGTCGCAGCGTGGCGGATGCCGCGCCGACGAACGATCCGGCACGCACGGTCAAGTCGCACGGTCCTGACACCCCGACGCTGGTGTCACGCCTGTGCCGGCGCTCACGCGCCGCGCGGGCAACGGTGGCCAGAAAGCCCGGTGCACCGGGGAGACTGCGAAGCAGCCGTAAAGCCATCGCGCAGGGAGGGCCGGGTGTGTTCGGCCAGACCTGTGGTACCTGCCGCCTGCATTTTTTTGAGCAGGCGGGCCACGGGCGCGGCCAGCGCCCGGCCTTCCCTGCGCCCTCCACCAAGAGGGCGATGCTGTGATCAAAGCTCGGACGCAACACGCGCCGCGAGATCGCGGAGGCTTATGCGGAAGTCCTGTCGGATATTGTCCTGATGAAAGATACCACAGGCGTCATTGCGAGCGGAGAGAAGCAATCCAGGATCCTTCAGAGGAGGCAGTCTGGATTGCTTCGTCGCTGCGCTCCTCGCAATGACGGGAGTGTGGGGCAGGCCCTTTGCCCAAACACCAGCGTCATCGCCCGGCTTGCCGCCTTCGCTGAAGCTGCGGCGCGCCCAAAGTGCTCTTGGCCGCGTCAAAGCCGAAGGCGAAGACGGGACCGGGCGATCCAGTAAAGGGAGATGGCTGTGATTGATCGAGGCGCCGCGGCGTACTGGATTCCCCGCTTTCGCGGGGAATGACAGTGGAATTTGATGATGACGTTCTTGCCGTACGAGAGACGATATCAGTCGAACAGGCTCGACACCGACTCTTCGGCAGCGGTTCGCCCGATCGCCTCGGCGATCAGCGGCGCGATCGGCAACGTGCGGATGTTCGGCGCGTTGCGGACGGCTTCGGTCGGCATGATGGAGTCAGTGATGACGAGCTCCTTCAGGCGCGAGGAGGTGATGCGGCTCGCCGCTCCACCGGAGAGCACGCCGTGGGTGATGTAGGCGTAGACGTCCTTGGCGCCGTGCTTGAGAAGCGCATCGGCTGCGTTCACCAGGGTGCCGCCGGAGTCGACGATGTCATCGACAAGGATGCAGGTGTGGCCGGAGACTTCGCCGATCACGTTCATGACCTCGGACTCGCCGGGACGCTCGCGGCGCTTGTCGACGATGGCGAGCGGCGTGTTGATGCGCTTGGCGAGGCCACGCGCGCGCGCCACGCCGCCGACGTCGGGCGATACGACCATGAGGTTGGAGAGATCGAACCGATCCTTGATGTCGCGCACCATCAGCGGCGAAGCATAGAGATTGTCGGCCGGGATGTCGAAAAAGCCCTGGATCTGCAAGGCATGCAGGTCGAGCGTCATGACGCGGTCGACGCCGGCATGGGTGATCAGGTTGGCGACGAGCTTGGCCGAGATCGGCGTGCGCGAGGCAGATTTTCGATCCTGCCGCGCATAGCCGAAATAGGGCACCACGGCGGTGATGCGGCGCGCGGAGGCGCGGCGCAGCGCATCGGTGATGATCAGGAGCTCCATCAGCAGGTCGTTCGCCGGATAGGACGTCGATTGAATGATGAAGACGTCGGAGCCGCGGACGTTCTCCTGGATCTCGACGAAGATCTCCATGTCGGCGAAGCGCCGGACCACCGCCTTCGTCAGCGGCAGCCCGAGCTCAGCGGCGATGCCGGCGGCGAGAGCCGGATTGGAGTTGCCGGCGACGAGTTTGATGGAGCCGTTCTTGGCCGACATCGTGAATTCTCCTCGCGTCTCGCTGGAGACCTTGTTCAGCATATCGGGCTATCCATGGAACCGGCAGTTTTGCACGGGCGAGGTGATATCAAGGACACCGCGCGCATGGCAACCCGCCGCAAGTGTTTTTCCCGGTCAAACGGCTGTTTTTCCCGGTCAAAAACGGCGCAAAATGCGCCTCCTTGCCTAACGGTCGGTGTAGCCGAGGGCCGCGACGCTGGTGCCGCCGGACGCCGGCGATGCGGGCTCGGCCACAGCGACCGCAGGGCCGCGGGTGGCCGGTGCCACCGGGGGCGCGCCGTCGACGGGCGCGGTGCCGTTCAGCATGTTCGAAAGTCCGCTGAAGCCGGCCTGCGCGATTTTCCGAAGCACCATGTCGTCGACATTGTTCCACGGATCGCGGCCGCCGCGTCCGACCGGCTCTTCGCCCGACAGCCGCAGCGCGCGCTGCTGATTGCGATCGTAGACGTCGAACACCCAGGCGATCACGCCCTTGCCGCCGACGACCTGGGCGGAGAGATAGGTGCGGACACGATACGCTGCAGGGGCCTCGCGCGACACGATGGCGAGGCTGCGCAGCTTGGACTCGCTGTCGAGCACGCTGACCATGCGGTCGAAGATTTGCGGTGGCGGGCCGTCGATCTGCTCGAAGGCGATCGTGGCGTTATCCGATGCAGGCGCCATCGCGTAGGCGTTGGACGGACCGCCGCTGGTCGCGCAGCCGCCGAGCGCTGCAGCGGACGTGATCAGCAGAACGGCAACGCAGGCGTGCTGCGCAGCGCGGCTGATCCGTCGAAGTGGTGTCGGCGCTCCCCTCATCGTCGGGAGCGATATCGTTAAAATCGATTAACGTCTAGGTCGCGGCTGCCACAGATTGGGACAGAGTGCATTCAGTTGTACAGAAAGGGTTAAGCAATCCACATGCGGCCACAATCGCGCCCAGCTTCAGCCTTCGAGCATGATGGCATGGACGTGCCGGCCATAGTCCGGCTCGCTGCGATGGACCGAGCGGCGGTAACTGAAGAAGCGCTCGTCGACATAGGTGTCGAGGCCTATATCGTCGATCAGCAGCACGCCGGCGTTTTCCAGCCGCATCCGGATGAAGCCGGCCAGGTCGAACATCGCGTGGCCGTCGCGCGTCGACGGCAGGAAGAAGCGCGCGTGCTCGGCGTCGTCGTCGAGGAAGCGCGTGACGAACTCGGCGCCGACCTCGTAGCTCGGCTGGCGGATCAGGGGGCCGATCGCGGCAATGATCCGGCCGCGCTCTGCGCCGAGCTCCTCCATCGCCTGCAGCGTGGCTTCGAGCACGCCGGTGAGCGCACCTTTCCAGCCGGCATGGGCCGCGCCGATGACGCGCTTATGCGGGTCGACGAACAGGATCGGCCCGCAATCGGCCGTGGTGACGCCGATCGCGAGATTCGGCGTCGCGGTCACCAGAGCATCGGCCTTCGGCCTGACGGGGCCGTCCCAGGGCCCGGTCGCAATCACGACGTCCGGCGAATGGATCTGGTGCACGCTGAGGAACTGGTCGGGCGCGACGCCGAGATGGGCGGCCATGCGGCGGCGGTTTTCCCGGACGTTCTCCGGCACGTCATTCGATCCGAGCCCGCCATTGAGGCCGGCATAGATGCCGTCGGAGACGCCGCCCTCGCGGGTGAAGAAGGCGTGGCGCAGGCCAGGGACCGCGGACATCACATCCGATGATACCAGCATCACGCGCCTCCCGTCTTCTCGTTGGTGTGCTCGTCGCTGATGCCCGCCAGCACCGGAATGGCCGGATCGGAGATGCCGAGCACCTTGAACAGCGACCCCATTCCGCCGCGGCCGCCGCCGGTCAGGCGCTTCAGCCCGCTCGCGATGTCCTCCGAGACTTCCGGCGAGGCCTTCTGCATCAGGGTCAGCGCGCGGGTTTCGATGCCGAGCCGCTGCAGGAACTCGCCCTGCGTGACCGGGCCGTGAACGCGCGCGCCGACGGCTTCCGCGGCCCGCGCCAGCGCGTCAAAATCGACATGGGCGGTGATGTCGGCAAGCCCCGGTGTCTTCAGGGGATCAGCGAAGCTATGACGGGCGATCGCCTGGAAGGTGTCGCCGACGTCGCTGCGCACATGGCCGTAATCGATGATGACGGCGGCGCCGCGCTGGTCGCGGATGCGCCTGGCGATGGCCATCATCTCCATGTTCGGCCGCCATTCGAAGATCGCGCCGGCCGGCGCGGCGCGCACCAGCGGCGGCAGCAGCAGCTCGAAGCCGGGCGTTGGATCCGCGGCCGCGCCGTAGACGAAGTTCTCCTCCTCGTCGAGCTCGACCACGCGCTCGTGCCAGCCGGTTTCGCGCCTGATCATCTGGTGGATCGGCAGCACGTCGAAATACTCGTTGGCGAAGATGACGCTGGGGCCCTCCGGCACCTCGTCGAAGCTCTCGTGCCAGTTGATGTTGCGCAGGCCGGTCAGCGTCGCCTTCTGCTTTTCGCGCAGGACAGGATTGACCTCGACCAGGTGGACCGAGATCGTCTGGTACAGCGGCGGCAGCACGCGCAGCGCCCGCAGCGCATCCGACATCATGGTGCCGCGGCCGGGCCCCAGCTCGATCAGCCGGAATTGCTGCGGCGATCCCGTCGCCTTCCAGATCGAGGCCGCCCACAGCCCGAGCAGCTCGCCGAACATCTGGCTTACCTCGGGGGCGGTGGTGAAGTCGCCCTCGCGTCCGAGCGGATCGCGCGAGACGTAGTAGCCGTGCTCCGGATGCATCAGGCACAGCTCCATGTAGCGCCAGACCGGCATCGGGCCGGACGCCTTGATCAGCCGCTTGATCTCGGTGTGGAGCGGAGAGGTTTCGATCACGGATTGGCCTGCAGCGGGGGAGTGGCTTGACGACTCTCAGGCCTGCGGAGCGCCCGCGCCACCAGGATGGCGCCGATGATCAGCATCGGCACCGACAGCACCATGCCCATGGTCAGGCCACCCCAGAGAAAGCCCAATTGCTTGTCGGGCTCGCGGAACAGCTCGCTGGTGATGCGCGCCACGCCGTAGAGGGTGATGAAGCTGCCGAGGATCAGGCCGGGCCGTTTCAGCGCGCCGAACCGGATCATGATCGCCAGCACGATGAACAGCACGATGCCTTCGAGGCCGGCCTCGTAGAGCTGGCTCGGATGGCGCGGGAGGTGGGTCGGATCGCGCGGGAAGATCATCGCCCAGGGAACGCTTGCATCGGCGGCACGGCCCCACAGCTCACCATTGATGAAATTGGCGATGCGGCCGAGCAGCAGGCCGATGGGCGCGACCGCGGTGGTGACGTCGCCGAGCGAGATGATCGGCAGGCCGTTGCGGCGGGCGAACCAGATCACGGCGAGCACACAGCCCATGAAGCCGCCATGAAACGACATGCCGCCGTTCCACAGTTGGAAGATCTCCAGCGGGTGCTCGATGAAGAACGGCAGGTTGTAGAACAGCACGTAACCGGTGCGGCCGCCGAGGATGATGCCGATCGTGACCCACAGGATGAAGTCGTCGAGCTGGACCAGCGACACCGGCGCCGGGCCGCCCCACAGCCGCTCTTTCTTGAGCAGCGAGCGCGCGTAGAGCCAGCCGATGACGATGCCGCAGATATAGGCCAGCGCGTACCAGCGGATCGCGAACGGGCCGATGGCGATCGCAACCGGATCGAACACGGGGAAATCGATGAGGAGAGGCGTCATTCACTGGCTTTCGTGGGCACGGCGTCCCGCTTCCGGAAGCCCGCGGGCGATGCGGGCTTCGAACGAGCTCCGCCACATGAACGGGCGCGGCGCGATGTGATCTCAGGGCTGCTCATACCAGCGCCGCGGGCCGGCGCAACAAGTACGATGACAAGGAAACCAAGGCATGACAAGACGGCCCATCTTGCGGGCGGCGACAGGGATCGCCATTCTGTCTTCCATCATCGTGCTCGTCGCGGGACGCGGAGTTTCTCACATGACTCAGACCAACAACCGGTTTTTCGACGAACTCGGCCGCCTGATGAACGATGCCGCAGGTGCCGCCCAGGGCATGAAGCGGGAGGTCGATTCCGTCATCCGCAACCAGGCGGAAAAGATCCTGAACGATCTGGACATCGTGAAGCGCGAGGAGTTCGAGGCGGTCAAGGACATGGCCCGGCTCGCCCGCGAGGAGAACGAGGCGCTGAAGGCGCGGATCGCGGCGCTGGAGGCCAAGCTGGGTGGCGCGGCCGGCACGCCGCCGGGCGCCGGCAGCGCGGATGGCTGACGCCACGGCCGGGTCGCCGTGGGACAAGAGGGGCCGGCGGCCCCTTCATTTCCTTGTCATTTCCGCAGTTTGCCGCTAGAACGCCGCCACGTCCGCGGCCCCCGCACCCCTGGAGGCTTGCCGAAGGACGTCCAGCAACGGGCCGCATCGCGGCCTTTAACTTTTTAAAACAAGGACTTAACACGATGGCGACCGTCAGAGAACTGAAGGCGACCGCCCGTCCGTCAGTCGGCAAGGGGGCCGCACGGGCAGAGCGTCGCGCCGGGAGAGTGCCCGGAGTGATTTATGGAGACAACCAGCCCCCGCTGCCGATCTCGGTGGAAGACCGCGAGCTGCGCCAGCGCATCCTCGCAGGCCGGTTTCTGACCACGATCTTCGACGTCACCCTCGACGGCAAGAAGCACCGGGTGATCCCGCGCGACTTCCATCTCGATCCGGTCAAGGACTTCCCGATCCACGTCGACTTCATGCGGCTCGGCCAGGGCGCGACCATTCGCGTCAGCGTGCCGCTGCACGTGGTGGGCTCGGAAGGCGCGCCGGGCGTGAAGCGTGGCGGCACGGTCAACATCGTGACCCACACGCTCGACCTCGAGTGCCTCGCGGAGAACATCCCGCAGTTCATCGAGGCCGACGTCAGCGCGCTCGAGATCAACCACTCGCTGCACATCTCCGACGTCAAGCTGCCGACCGGCGTGAAGACGCTGTCGCGCGACGACGCGACGCTCGTCACCATCGTGCCGCCGTCGGGCTATGGCGAGGAGCAGAAGGCTGCTGCTGGCGCTGCCGCGGCTCCCGCCGCTGCTGCTCCGGCTGCCGCTGCGAAGGCTCCCGCGGCCGCGGCCAAGGCGCCGGCTGGCGGCGACAAGAAGAAGTAAGCCGTTCCGCTTCTGGGAAGCGCGGGCGGGTCCCGTGCTTCCCGAAGCGACGGCGGGTGCGGATGCCGCGTCATGCTGCTGTTTGTCGGCCTCGGCAATCCCGGCGCGAAATATGCGCGCAACCGGCACAATATCGGCTTCATGGCCGTTGACGAGATCGCGCGGCGTCACCGCTTCTCGCCGTGGCGGCGCAGGTTTCAGGGCGAGACGTCCGAAGGCACACTCGACTCCGAGCGCGTCATTCTCCTGAAGCCGACCACCTATATGAACGAATCCGGCCGCGCGGTGCAGGAAGCGGCCAGCTTCTTCAAGCTCGGCGTCGGCGACGTCACCGTGTTTCAGGACGAGCTCGAACTGCAACCGGGCAAGCTGCGCGTGAAGGTCGGCGGTGGCATTGCTGGTCATAACGGACTGCGTTCGATCTCGGCGCATCTGGGCAACGACTACCGCCGCGTCCGGCTCGGCATCGGCCATCCCGGCGTCAAGGAGCTGGTGCATGGGCACGTGCTGTCGGACTTCGCCAAGTCCGACATGCCGTGGGTCGAGGCGTTGTGCGAGGCGGTGGCCGACAATGCTGAATTGTTGACCGGCAAGCGCGACTCCACCTTCGCCAACAAGGTGCATCTGGCGCTGCAGGCCAAAGGTTTTCTGGACAAGGGCGACGCCGGCGCCGCGTGAGCGCTTCGGGCGTTGTCCAAAAGGATGCGGGACGGGTCATGGGATTCAAATGCGGGATCGTCGGGTTGCCCAACGTCGGCAAGTCGACGCTGTTCAACGCGCTGACGGAGACGGCGGCCGCGCAGGCGGCGAACTATCCGTTCTGCACCATCGAGCCGAATGTCGGCGAGGTCGCTGTGCCCGATCCGCGGCTCGAGAAGCTCGCGGCGATCGCCAAGTCCGGCCAGATCATTCCGACGCGGCTCACGTTCGTGGACATTGCAGGCCTCGTGCGCGGTGCCTCCAAGGGTGAGGGCCTCGGCAACCAGTTTCTTGCCAACATCCGCGAGGTCGATGCGATCGCGCATGTCGTCCGCTGCTTCGAGGATTCCGACATCACCCACGTCGAGGGCAAGATCGCGCCGCTCGCCGACATCGAGACCATCGAGACCGAACTGATGCTGTCCGATCTCGACAGCCTCGAGAAGCGGGTCGACAACCTCTCCAAGAAGGCAAAGGGCGGCGACAAGGACGCCAAGGAGCAGTACGAGCTCGTCACCCGTGCTCTCGTGCTGCTGCGCGACGGCAAGCCGGCGCGGCTGCTGGAGCGCAAGCCCGAGGAGGAGCGCGCCTTCGGCATGCTCGGACTGCTCACCTCCAAGCCCGTGCTCTACGTCTGCAATGTCGAGGAAGGCTCGGCCAAGGACGGCAACAGTTTCTCACAGGCGGTGTTCGCGCGCGCCAAGGAAGAGGGGGCGGTCGCGGTCGTGATCTCGGCCAAGATCGAGTCCGAGATCGCGACGCTGTCGCGCGAGGAGCGGGTGGATTTCCTGGAGACGCTCGGGCTCGAAGAGGCTGGTCTCGATCGGCTCATCCGCGCCGGCTATCAGCTGCTCGACCTGATCACCTACTTTACCGTCGGTCCGAAGGAAGCGCGCGCCTGGACCATTCACCGCGGCACCAAGGCGCCGGCGGCGGCTGGCGTCATTCACACCGACTTCGAGAAAGGCTTCATCCGCGCTGAGACCATTGCCTATGCCGACTATGTCGCGCTCGGCGGTGAGGCTGGCGCGCGCGAGGGCGGCAAGCTGCGCCTCGAAGGCAAGGAGTATGTCGTCGCCGATGGCGACGTGATGCACTTCCGCTTCAACAACTAAGGCCGCATGGGCGGCTACATCCGCCCCTGTTCGCGGATTGCGCCGAGGTGCTCGTTGATGCGGAAGACGATCAGCACGAACTCGGCGATGATGCGCGAGAACACCATGCCGACGATGATGCCGGCGAGCGACGACAGCAGCATCAGGAAACCGCCGAACGGGCTGATCGCCATTTCGGAGAGGCCCGTGAAAATGCCGCGAATTCCCGACAGGATGATCAGCGCAATCACGAGCCAATAGAACGTCTTGATGATGGTGGGCGTGATGAAGCGGTCCCACTGGAACAAATCGCGAAATTCCAACATCCTGATCCCCCGGCCACGTCCAAATCGGTCGTCAAATCCGTCTTTAAGTCGTGCTCGAATTGCGCGCCAGACGGCATCGGCGGCAGCCGAATTCATTCCGGTATATGGCGCCTTCTGGCACTCTCTTGCGACTGGACCGGGCGTCAGCCATGCGAGCGGCCCGGTTGTGATTGCTGCAAAGTGCGGCCACAATCGGGCTTCTTTCAGCCATTCCCAACCTCATGACCCTCACCTTCGAAGATTTTCCGCAAGGCCCGTTCGGCAGCTTCGGCCCGCGACACGTCACCCGCGATGAGATCATCGCCTTCGCGTCTGAGTTTGATCCGCAGCCGATGCATCTGGACGAACTGGCCGCCTCGCAGTCGATGCTCAAGGGCCTGTCCGGTTCGGGCTGGCACCTCTGCTCGCTGATGATGCGCATGATGTTCGACGGCTTCATCGGCCGCACCGCCTCGCTCGGCTCGCCGGGCGTCAACGAGGTCAGGTGGTTGTCGCCGTTGCGTCCTGACGATGAGCTGATGCTCGATGTGGAGGTTCTGGAAGCGCGGGTGTCGCGGAGCCGGCCGTCGACGGGGATCGTCACCTTCAAGTGCAGCGTGCGCAACGAGGCGGGCTTGAGACTTTGCGAGATGGTCTCTCCGATCATCGTCGAGCGCCGCGAGAGCCGCGAGCAGGTGGGCTGATGCGCTTCTTCGAGGATCTTCAGGTTGGCCAGCGCCGCGAGCTCGGCTCCTACACGTTCACGGCCGATGAGATTAAGCGCTTCGCCGTTCAATTCGATCCGCAACGCTTTCACCTCGACGAGGAAGAGGGGCGCCGATCGCTGTTCGGCGGGCTCGCGGCATCGGGATGGCACGTCGGCTCCGTCTGCATGAAGCTGATCGTCGCAGACAATCAGCGTCTCCTGGAGATCGCGCGCTCGCGCGGCGAGCCGGTCGTTCTCGGAGGTCCTTCTCCCGGCTTTCGTGAGCTGCGCTGGCACAAGCCGGTGCTTGCAGGCGATACGATCAGCTTCTCGAGCGAGATTGATTCGCTTCGCGAGTCGGCCTCGCGCCCCGAATGGGGCATCCTGCAAGCGCGCAACACCGGCATCAATCAGCGCGGCGAGCTGGTGTTCTCGGTGCTTGCGTCGGCCTTTGTCCCGAGGCGGAACAACGGTTGAGGCGAAAAGGTCACGCTTCGTAGGATTGTCGGCACGGAACGAAGTTCGCGCTAACGCATTCTGAACTCGGACTCTATAAGACAGCCAATCAGGGATCAGGATGTGGGGGATGAGTATGGCAGATCGCGGTGGTCTGAAACTCCTCGGCTTTATCTTTGCCAGCGTGACGCTCGCGGTGATGCTCGCGACGGGAATGGTCGTGAAGGGCTATGCCGACGGTTCTTACTCGCTGGAGACGTCAGCGACGATCAACGAGTAGCGCCTTAACTACTCGTTAACCAGAACGGACCGGGCGGTCCTGTTCGCAGAGGCGGTCTAGCGGCTCCAGATGAGCACCATGACCGCCATGGCCACCAGCAGCAATCCGACGAAGCGGACCATGATGATCCCGATGCGCTGAGGCTCAGGCCGCAGGGGAATCGGATCGGTGTCGTCCGGCCGGATCGTTTCCATGAAAGCGACACCCCCCTGACGCAACCTACCCGCCACGAGAGCGGCGGGAGCTGGTCGCGGGAGGGCCGCGGCGCGTTCAAGGACGTGGCGCTGCAAAGACGAAAACCGCCGCGCGATGGCTCGCACGGCGGTCCGCTTCAAGCTCCGGAAAGAACGATCAGCTGCTGCGCAGGCCGTCGGCGGCGCGCTTCCACTGCGTCACGTTCTCGGCGATGGCCCGGGTCGACTTCATCGCCGCCTGGCTGAGCTGCGCATAGCTCGCGATCTCGCGCTGCACCCGCTGGCCCTCGGCATGCAGCAGCTCGCGCAGGCTCTCGAGCTCCCCGATCAGGTTCTCGATCTCCGACAGCGAGGTGCCGGCGACGCGCTGGATCAGCGTGGTGACGCTGTTCACCGCTGCATCGGCGTCGATCGAGGCCTCGGCCGTGGCGGCCGCATTGGGGCGGCGCAGATAGGCGATATCGTTACGGACGAAATCACGAATGCCGGCCTCGACTTCGGAGACCGCGGCCAGATCCGTATCCAGCTCGGCTTCAGTTCCATCGATCTTGTCCGGACGAATGACATTCATCGGCTAATTCCTCATTTCGCGTTCAAGCGAGCGCGGTGTCCCCGCACGACGAACTTCTCAAAGCCTATCAGTGCGGCCAAATTGGGCCGCACCGCGGCGAAGCTGCGGCGATCGTTCGATCATTCGTGGCGGGCTGCCGCAATGGTGAACGTCACCAGCTCCGCTTGAAGCCGGCCGAGATGCTCTTGCTGGTGCCGCCCTGCGCGGTCTCGCTGACCGAGCCGGAGACGCTGAGACCATCCGACAGCTTCTGCTCGGCGCCGACCTTGCGCAGCCATTTGTCGTCGCCCGACGACAAGGTCTGTCCTGCGGTGACGCTGGTGCCGGTGTCGCCAATGGAGAGCCTGGCGGACTGCTCGGTGTCGAAGCTGCGGCTGGTCTTCGGCGCCGCGCCGGGAATCGGCACCATGCCCTGCTGGGTGACGTTGTAGCCGTTCTGCAGGGTCAGATTGTAGTGATCGATCGGCACCGCCTTGGTGATGGTGGTGCCGAGCCGGCTCTGATCCGAGCCGGGATCGACGCGGGCCTCGATGGCGGTCTTGTCCCAGATCGCGCCGGCACCCGGCGCGGTGACGGCCGCCCAGGCCGAGCCGCCGGACTCCGGAGCATTGCCGCCGTTCTCGGCCTTCTCCGCCAGCAATTCCGACATCGTGGTCGGCTGCCGCGCGACCGTCATGTCGGCGCCGACGCGGGCGTCCCAGAACGGCGACACCGACTGCTTGACCGACACGCCCGAGGCAAGGCTGCCCTTGTTCTGGTTCGACCAGTCGAGCGCGGCGGCCTTCTCGGCGGCGGCCTTGCGCTTCGCCGCGGCAGCGGCCTCGGGACGGTCGAGAAAGGTGGTGTCGTCGATCGCGAGCTGGCTCCAGTCGAGCTTCTCGACGTCGATGTCCTGCATCGGGTCGGCTGCCGCCACCTGGTCCTCGGACTTGTCCTCGTCCTCGGGCTCCGGCGCGATCTGCTGCCACGGCGCGATCTGCAGCGGCTGCGGCGCCTGCATCAGCGTCTGCGCATCGGCGGCGGACGCAAGAAGCCCGAAGCCGGCCGTGAAAACCGCCAGCGCGCAACCATACGATGTCATGAGAGCAACCCCCGCCGCCCGAACCTGTGTGCCGGAATATGGTGGAATCTTGGCGCAAAATTATGGCTGCGCCAGTCACGATGTGTTGGGTTGCCGGTGACTGTGACCACAATCCAACAGGCAGGGCGGCTCAGGCGAAGCTGCCGATGCGCGGCAGGTCGATCGGGCGGCCGAGCGTCTGCTCGACCAGGTCGAACGTATCGATCAGGATCCGCAGCCGGGCGAGCTTGCCGGCGCGGAATTGCATGAATTGCGCGAGCCGCGCCGTGATCGGCTTGTCGGAATCCTGCGCCGTCATCGCGCAGCGGACCATGGTCGCCGCGCTGGTCTCGTCCAGCATCAGGGTCTCGCGCTCGATCCGCCGGATGCTCACATGGTCGGCGATCTGCCTGACGGCGTCGAGCACGGCGGCGCGGCCGTGCCGGGCGCCGAGGAAGGGAAACATGTCGATCGGGCCGTAGATGGCCCAGTCGATGTCGTCGTCGAGAAGCGCGGCGAAATCGTCGAAATGGCGGTCGTTGATCGCGCCATGCAATGCGCGCGACAGACGCCAGAGGCTGTGCTCCGTCATCGGGTCGGGATCCTGAACTGGCTTGCGAGGGGGCGCGCCGGCCTTGAGGCGACGTCGAAACGACGTCGCGCCGGGGCGCCGAATCTATCTCTCTTACGCCTCACATAAATCAACCACCTGCGCGCGCAACGGTTGTTTTTGCATTGCACAAATGCGCGCCGCTACCGGTCCCGCGCGCGGGCGCCGGGGCCGTCAGCGTCCTTCGTGCTGCAACCGCTGCTGCGCGATCGCGACCTCGTGCTCTCGGAAGGCGGCCAGGCCGAACAGGGTGGCGCCGGCGAGACCGCCGATCAGGGCGCCGAGCGGCATGAAGGTGAAGAACACCAGCATGCCCGCATAGCCTTCGAATTCGCTGGTGTTGAACAGCTCGATCCAGGCCAGCCCCAGCCCGATGCCGATCGTCGCGCCGCCGACGACGCCCATCACCAGTCCGGCCATCGCCAGGAATGCTATTCTCATGTCACCAATGCCCCGTATACCACCGCTGATGGGGTGCGGAGCCGGGGCCACAGGTTCAAGGCAATGAGGCCGCCGTCGGTGACGTTTGCGTGATCGGCCGGTCCGGGCGCTAGTCCGCGACGGCCGTGCCGGCCTCAGGGCCGGGCGGCACCCGCGATCAGCAGCCGGCTGAGATCGCATTCGAGCACCTGCTGCACCAGGTCGTAGGTGTCCATGATCTCGCGGATGCGGGCGACGCGGCCGTCGCGCAGCGTATAGAACGCCGCGAGGTCGTACTGCACGATGCGGTCGTTGTCGCGCTTGCGCAGGAAGATGCGGAGATCGACGGCGACCTGGTCGCCTTCGCAGATCATGGTCTTGATCTCATGCCGGACGTCGGCATAGCGGCTGCGCGCGGTCTCCCACATCTGCCGCACCTCGGCCTTGCCCCGGCGGCCGCCGAGATGGGGAAAGATGTCGATCGGCGCGGACGCGAAGTGCTCGAGGTCGTCGGTGCAATGCGCCAGCACGCTGTCGAAATCACCGGCGGCATGGGCCTCGAGCAGCCTGCGCACACGCTGCTTGTTGATGTGCTCGATCATCCTGTCTCCACTGACGGGACTACCCGCGTCGGCGATGTCGTTCTGGAGATGCCGGCGCGCGGCCGTCAACCACCTGTGTAACCGTCGGCCAGCTCTATGCGCCGGTACGGTGAACGGAAGCTTGGCGGGTGATCGCGTCACGATCATGTCTGGGGGCATCTCTCAGCTCATCCAGCTCATCTCTCAGCTCCTGGGTCATCACCGCGCGCGATAAGGTTCGCGCAACGCGTCATGCCGGTTGCGAGCCGGGAACCGCCCCGCCGCGTCGCCGTTACCCCGCACCAATCCAAGCGGAGCTCGATCATGACGATGTCGATCACGAAGACCATGCTGGCCGCCTCCGTCGCAGCGCTGGCGCTGCTGTCGACGCAGGACGCCGAGGCCAAGGGGTGCATCAAGGGTGCCATCGTCGGCGGCGTCGCCGGCCATTATGCCGGTCATCACGGCGTGCTCGGCGCCGCCGCCGGCTGCCTCTACGGCCGTCACCGCGCCAAGGAGCAGGAGCGTCAGCAGCAGCAGGGCCAGGTCAACGGGCAGGGCCGGACCTAGTCGATGCGGCGCGCCGCTCGTCTGCGGCGTGCCTCCGCCTCGGCCCGGAGACGGTGCCCGGCGTGACAGGTCTCACGGTCCGCGCCGGACGTGGCGGCTAGACGGGAGCGGTCTGGTCCTCGCCGAGGGCCGCCGCAACCGGATGTCCAGGCCATGCTCACCGTCGCCTCCCCCAGCACCTCCGCGCCGAAGGCGGCGCTGCTCAATTTGCTCGAAGGCATGGCGCTGACCGCGCTGTTCCAGGCCATTCCCACTTATGCCGGCGCCGCGCTGATCCTCAAGCTCGCGCACAGCACCGCGCTGCGGCCTGGGATCATCGGCTTCGTCGCGAGCGCGACCCTCATCCACGTGCTGATGACCTCGGCGGCAGGCCCGCGCTTTCAGCGCGTGTTCAAGCAAGCCTACGCAGCGGAGTTCTACGACGCGACGCTGGGCCTCGCCGACAAGGTACTGCGCTGGCGCACGCAGCCGGAGGCATCGTTGCAATTGTTGAGCTCGACGGTGATGCTGGCGCTGCTGTCGGTCGCGGTGCTGGCGATGGGGTGAGGCGGGCGCCGTCCCGCGAAGCATGGTGCCTGGCTCGGCGCAGCGCCGGTGTCCGTTGCGGCTCGTCCGACACGTCGGCGAGGACGACGCGCGTCTGTCTCACCTCGCTCCCCTGTCGTCCCGGCGAACGCCGGGATCCATACCCCCAGGGAGCGGTTTGAGGCACGCTGGCGATTGGCTTTTTGCCTCTCACGACCGCCGCGGCGTATGGGTCCCGGATCGGCGCCGCGCCGCGCTGGCGCGCGTCATGGCTTGTCCGGGACGACAGCGGTGGGTTTGGCGGATTTACGATTCAAACAGCCGGTGACAAGTCCAGGACATGGCCGCTCGTTCTCGCGGCATGTGATGCCCGAGTGTTGCGATCCGTGTGGCCCTCTTGAAAGTGCAGAGGGCGCAGGGAATGCCGGGTGAAGGCCTCACCCATGGCCCGCCTGCGAAAAAAAAGCAGGCGGCAGGTACCACAGGCAAAGCCGAACACTCCGGCATTCCCTGCGCGACGGTCTTCACGCTTATACGCAGTCTCCCTGGTGCGCCGGGCTTGTTGGCCACCATCCCCAGCGCAATGCGCTAGCATTGCGCCAGGTTGATACCAGCGTCGGGGTATCAGGACGCTGCGACTTCACGTCCGTGCCAAGCCGTTCGTCCGCGCATCCGAAGACACGCTGCGGCTTCATCGCGGCCATCGCATCCCCACCTCGCGTGTCGTGACGATCGCGCGCTACGCCCCTCTGCGGTGAGGCGGGATGCGGGGGAGATAATCATGATTTCCGATAAAGCGCAAGATGTTTTTATTTTTCGGAATAAGCGCTGGGTCTTTCGCTTGTCAGGCCGGTTATCTGGCGGAGCTGGTTCGGTTGCCTCAGGACCGCTCGGCATCCTGAGGCCAATGAAAAAATCGCTGTCTCGATTTGAGGGCGGAGTGTCGCTGAAGTGATTGCCTCGTGCCGAGCAGCCCTCTGCAGCCTTCTCGCGAGGGCAACCGTCTTGCTGGCGTTATGGCCACTGGCGGCAAGCGGTCTGCCGACTGAAATCCTCGCCTATATCTACAATGTAAGGCTTCGTCGGTCACGGCGAGGAAATCGCCTCAACAGTTAGGCGCCTCTCCCCCCCCCCGACTACTCGGATAGTTTGATTTTAAAAATCTACAATCTATGATAGATTTCGGACGTTTGAAGTTGTAAAGGGCCGCCGAGGCTGTTCTTGAGATGACAGCGTCGGTCTGATGCACCCACGTCCTATTGATTTTCAGGAATGAATACTGGCGAAGGACTAACGGATGTCTATGCAGACGGTACCGTCGGGATCCACCGGTGGAGGCGCTGGTTCGAAATCATTGAGTGGCTTCGCGGTTCAGATGCAGGAACAAGAGTTCTGGTGCTGGGCTGCCGTGAGCGCGAGCGTCGCCATCTTCTACGGTGCGGTCAATCGGACACAATGCGAAGTTGCTTCAGGTGAACTGGCACCTTTGGATTGCTGTGGGGTGGATGCGAGCGGTGCATGCAATCGGGCGTGGTACCTGGACCGCGCGCTCACTCGCGTTGGTCACTTTGCCGGTCTCATTCTCTCCGACATATCCTTCGCGGACCTCGTGAGCGAAATGAATGCTGATCGGCCATTAGGTTGCCGGATACAGTGGGCCGGCGGCTTTGGCGCCCACTTTGTCGGAGTGGGCGGATGGTCCCGGGATGGTACGGGCCTGGAGTATGTGGAGGTTCACGATCCATTTTACGGCTTCGTTCAAATCGCATACAACGATTTTTGCTCGTCTTACCGTTCTCCCGGAGACACATGGACGCATACGTATTTTACTTCTGCAACTCCTAGCCCCGTGGCCGGCGGCCCTGTCGCGGACGCTCCGCTTTCGGCGTAATGGGATCGTAAAAAGGGACTCCCGATATGACTATTGTCAGTCGTCTTGGTCCGTCTGGCGGGGTGGCTGCGGTGAACGCCGCTCTCCCGCATTTGTTGTCCAGGGGCCCTCGAAGCAGCAGTTCTACGCTCGGCGGCGCCAAGAAAGTTCATAACAAAGGTGCGATCCCACTTTTTCTGATTAGTCCAGCAGACGCACTAAAATCTGATTTTCTGCACAAGAGCGATCCCACGGCGTGGCGATATCCGATCGTTTGGGCAGGCGGCATAGCCTTGGCTGACGTCCGAGCCGATAAAGCTCCTCCAAATCTCTCAGCGCTTATTCGCGGACCTGTGGCCGAGCGCTTTTTCAAAGCGACGGAGATAGTGAAGCGGGAGTATGAATCCTCGAGTGAAGAGTATGAGGTCAGAGCGCTGGAGGTGCCTGCAATGTATGTGACGGCACTATGGCTACATGAGGCTCGCGGGTTTGAGGATATTTTCTTTCCAATAGCAGAAGGCAAAATCGAGCCAAGCATAGATGGCAGAAGTATAGAAGATGATCCGCATTTCCTCGATCGACTGAAAGAAGCGGCACAAGATCGCTTCGCTATCGCCGTCCCGTCTTCTCCTCATCGACGCGGTTTCTAGAATTGTTGCGGTCGACTCAATAGTCGCGCATGATTTGATGATCTCGTTTAATCAGTGTGGCTTTCCGTAAGGTTTGTGTTCACCGCTTCTTCCACCCGCCCCGCTTCCCCGGCGCGCCGCCGGTCGAGCGTGGGGCCGGGCCGAATTCGGGTCCGGATTCGCGGGAGTTGGTCGGCTGGATGATCTTGCTGCTGCTGCCGAACGGCTTTGCCGGCAGCTTGGCGTTGGGGCGGTAGGGCAGGGATTCCGGGCCGTGCATCTCGTCGAGATGGGGCTTGTGGACTTTGGAGCTGGTGCTGCGTGAGGCGCCGCCGGTGATCTCGTCGACCGAGGGCAGCAGTGGATCGTGGTCGCGAGACTTTGCGCCGCCACGACCGCCGCGACTCGCGGGCCCCCCTCCCTGACCCTCCCCCACGAGGGGGGAGGGAACGGAGGGACCGCCGGCGCGGCTTGATGAGCTGCGGCTGGAGCCACCCCGGCCCTTCAAGGCCGCCGTCGGCAAATTGGCGGCGTCGCCGTATTTCTTGGTGCCGGCGTAGGCGCCGGCTTTGCCTTGGACGGTGCGCTGCTTGGCGGTGGGGTCGTCGACGACGGCGAGCTCGGTGGCGCGGAGGCGTTTGACCTCGTCGCGGAGGCGAGCGGCTTCCTCGAAGTTGAGATCGGCGGCGGCTTCGCGCATGCGGGTTTCGAGGTCGGCCAGGACGGCCTCGAAATTGTGCCCGATGGAGATGACGTCGTCGGTGGTGGTGCCGCCGCCGGTCTCGATCAGCACGTGGTCGCGCTCGTACACCGAGTTGAGGATGTCGCCGATCGACTTCTTGACGCTCTCAGGCGTGATGCCATTGATGGTGTTGTACTCGACCTGCTTCTCGCGGCGGCGGTTGGTCTCGGCGATGGCGCGCTCCATCGAGCCGGTCATCTGGTCGGCGTAGAGGATCACCTTGCCGTCGACGTTGCGCGCGGCGCGGCCGATGGTCTGGATCAGCGAGGTCTCGCTGCGCAGAAAACCTTCCTTGTCGGCGTCGAGGATGGCGACCAGCGCGCATTCGGGAATGTCGAGGCCCTCGCGCAGCAGGTTGATGCCGACCAGCGCGTCGAAGGCGCCGAGGCGGAGATCGCGGATGATCTCGATGCGCTCGATGGTGTCGATGTCCGAGTGCATGTAGCGGACGCGGATGCCCTGCTCGTGCAGATATTCGGTGAGGTCCTCGGCCATGCGCTTGGTCAGCACCGTGATCAGCGAGCGATAGCCCGCCTGCGCGGTGGCGCGGACCTCGCCGAGGAGATCGTCGACCTGGGTGCGGGCGGGCCGGATGTTGACGGGAGGATCGATCAGGCCCGTGGGGCGGATGACCTGCTCGACGAACACGCCGCCGGCCTCGTTCAGCTCCCAGCCGCCGGGCGTCGCCGACACCGCCACGGTCTGCGGCCGCATCATGTCCCACTCCTCGAACCGCAGCGGGCGGTTGTCCATGCAGGACGGCAGGCGGAAGCCGTATTCGGCCAACGTCGCCTTGCGGCGGAAGTCACCGCGGAACATGCCGCCGATCTGCGGCACCGTGACGTGGCTCTCGTCGGCGAACACCAGCGCGTTGTCGGGGACGTATTCGAACAGGGTCGGCGGCGGCTCGCCGGGCAGGCGTCCGGTCAGATACCGCGAGTAGTTCTCGATGCCGGCGCAGCTCCCCGTCGCCTCCATCATCTCCAAGTCGAAGGTGGTGCGCTGCTCCAGCCGCTGCGCCTCGAGCAGGCGGCCCTGCGCGTGCAACTGGTCGAGCCGCACCTTCAGCTCGGACTTGATCGACTTCATCGCCTGCACCAGGGTCGGGCGCGGCGTCACATAGTGCGAATTGGCGTAGACCTTGATGAACTCCAGCTCGTCCTGCTTGTGGCCGGTGAGCGGATCGAACTCCTCGATATTCTCGACGGTGTCGCCGAACAGGTTCACGCGCCAGGCGCGGTCCTCATAGTGCGCCGGGAAGATGTCGATGACGTCGCCGCGGACGCGGAAGGTGCCGCGGGTGAAATCGTGCTGGGTGCGCTTGTATTGCAGGGCGACGAGGTCGGCGATGAGCTGGCGCTGGTCGATGCGTTCGCCCTTCTTCAGCGCGAAGGTCATCGCGGTGTAGGTCTCGACCGAGCCGATACCGTAGATGCAGGACACCGAGGCGACGATGATGACGTCGTCACGCTCCAGCAGCGCGCGCGTTGCGGCGTGGCGCATGCGGTCGATCTGCTCGTTGATCGAGGAATCCTTCTCGATATAGGTGTCGGTGCGCGGGACGTAGGCCTCGGGCTGGTAGTAGTCGTAATAGGAGACGAAGTACTCGACCGCGTTGTCGGGGAAGAAGCTCTTGAACTCGCCATAGAGCTGCGCAGCCAGCGTCTTGTTCGGCGCCAGGATGATGGCCGGGCGCTGCGTCGCCTCGATCACCTTCGCCATGGTGTAGGTCTTGCCGGAGCCGGTGACGCCGAGCAGCACCTGGGTGCGGTCGTTGCGCTGGATGCCCTCGACCAGCTCCCTGATCGCCTGCGGCTGGTCGCCCTTGGGTTCATAGGCCGATTTGATCTCGAAGCGGACGCCGCCTTCCGACTTCTCCGGGCGCGGCGGACGATGCGGCGTCCATATCTTGAGCGACCCGTCGTCCTTGCGGAACTCGGGACGGCCCTCGCGGATCAGCGACTCCAGCGCTTCCGCCGTGGCCTTGACGCCGAGCGCCTCCATCTTGCTGCGCGGCGGACGGGCGAGCGCTTCCTCGTCGTCCTCGGCGGTGGGCAGGCCAAGCTGCCGCGCCAGTTCCGGATCGAGCGTCGGGATGGTGGCGGCGGTGCCGTAATTGGCCTGCGGCGCTTCGGCGAGGCCGGAAGCGCCAGTGTTGTCAGAGGGCGCGTCCGCTTGCGCCGCGGCGCTCCCTCCCCCCTTGTGGGGGAGGGGTGGGGAGGGGGGTACTCCGGCACGAGCTGCGTCTAAGTCGTCAGCCAGCGCGGGAGGCGGCGCAGGTCGCGCTGCCACGCTCTCCTCCTCTCCCCCTTGCGGGGAGGAGGCGGGGGTGGATTCACGGGCGCTTGGGGCACCCCCCTCCCCAGCCCTCCTCCACAAGGGGGGAGGGAGCGCAGCGTCCTGCTGGGCTGAAGCTCGTGACGTGTCACGGACGGACGACCGCTCCCCCGCCGGCTGCGGATTCGGCCGCAGCGGCATGGGCCGCGCCGACGCGTCGCCGGTCGCGACATCCGCGCTCCTGCCCTTGGTCGACGCCCGCGCGCGATGCGCGGCGGCCTCGCCGCCGCTGCGGCGGTCCCAGGAATTGTCCGGCGGAGGCTGCAGTCCCGTTGAGGAACCGATGCCGCTCTCGCCGCGGTTGATGGCGGGATTGAGCAGCTCGGCGAGCGCGGGCCCGATCGGCTGCACGTCGGGCCGGTGCGCTTTCGATTTCGGAGTTCGGCCGGGCTTCTTGGGGGTGTCGGGGGTCTTCGCCATCGCCCGAATATGGGACGGATGAGGCCGACTTGAAAGAGTGGTCGGGCGCCCCCTCCAGCCCTGCTGACAGCATGGTGGCAGCAGGACGCCGCGATGCGCATGCGCGCGGACGACCACGCGCGTTCAATGAGCGCGATGGCGTTCCCGCGACGCCGTGCCGACGGTCAATGCCGGGTCGGCTGCTCGACGATGTCGAGATGCACGCCGTGGCAGGCGACGCATTGCAGGGCCCAGTACTCGGAACCGCCGCGGCCGTTGATGACGCTCAGGACGCTCAGCTCCGCATCGCAGTCCGGGCATCGCGTACGCACCGAAAAAGCGAGGTGTTTGACGGCAGGCTCAGCCATGAATTGCAGTCCGCATTACGAATACACTCGGCATTTCGAATTGGCGTTTGGAATGTTGGCTTGGAACCGTCTGGCCGCGCGGGTGGACTCTCGGGGACTTCACTCTCGGAGATTGTTCCACGTCGCGCTATCCGTCTTTTCCCGGGGTTCGGTCGATATCCTCCGTCGCGTGCTTCAAAGTGCGCCGAATCGGTTTGCAGGTGTCAGCCCCACCGCTTGCGAAAGCGGTCGATATGGCTTTTCGCGTCGGCAATCGCCATGTCCGCATCGGACCAGGCGAAGCCGACTTCGAGCGAGGGGAACGAAACGCCATTGATCACCACCGGGGTCATGTCCGCGCGGCGGATCCGCGCGTGCCACAAGCCGCGTCCTGCTTCGAACGGCTCGATGGCGAAGTCCTCGTACAAATACGTCATTGCGCAGTCCTGGATGTCCCGAACGGCAACGACAGCATGAATTGGTCCGATCATTTGTGAACAGGTTCACACGTCCGCGTCTTTTTTGATCGCGTCCCTGCGTTGAGAATTCCGGGTCGCGGGCTGTGACGCCGCGCGCATGATCCAACGCCGGAACGCGGCGAAATCACGTTGGCCGGCCTGGAAATGTCGGTAGACAAGATACCAGCGCTCGCCTTTCGGGACGGTCAGTGCGAACGGTGCAACCAGGCGTCCCGCGGCGAGATCGTCGTCGATATAGGGCCGGATGCCCATGGCGACGCCGAGACCGTCGATCGCGGCCTGCAGCGCATGTCCATAGTACTGGAACTCGGTGCCGCGCGCGCTGACGCGCGTGATGCCCGCGGCCTTCAGCCACAGCGCCCAGTCCTCGGCGGCGTGCGACACCCGCAGCAGGCTCGGTCCCTTGAGATCCGCCGGCTTCTTCAAGGTCGCGGCGAGCCGCGGCGTGCACACCGGCACGAGGTCGGCGGCGAACAGCGGCTCGGCGACGAGGCCCGGCCAGGCGCCGTCGCCGAGCTTGATGCCGCAGCTCCAATCGTCGCCGAACGGCACCGCCGCTCCGCCGGTGGTGATGCGGACCTCGATGTCCGGCTGCTCGGTGCTGAAATCGGCGAGCCGCGGGATCAGCCATTTCATCGCGAAGGTCGGACCGACGCCGAGCGTCAGCACCCGCATCGACGACGGCGCCATGATCTGCGCGGTCAGGCTCGACAGCGCGTCGAAGATCGGCGTCAGCCCGCTCTGATAGGCGCGGCCGGCGGCGGTCAGCGCCAGCCGGTTGGCCTTGCGCTCGAACAGCACCACGCCGAGCCGCTGCTCGAGCAGGTTGACCATGCGGCTGATCGCGGCCGCGGAGACGTTGAGCTCGCTGCCTGCCGCGGCGAAGCTGCCGGTGCGCGCCGCCGCCTCGAACGCCTTGATGCCGTTGAGGAACAGCAGCCGTCTCATCGCGCCCTCAGGAAAACTGATGGAGGGCAAGATAACTCGGTTTGTGCCGATATCGCCAGTGCGACAAATTGCATGGCGAGGAGCTCAGCCATGACACCCGCCCTGATTGCAGCGCTCGGATTGCTGATGGTGGCGACGGCGTTCCTGTCGGGCCTGTTCGGCATGGCGGGCGGGCTGATCCTGATCGGCGTGCTGCTGGCGATCATGCCGCTGCCGGCGGCGATGGTGCTGCACGCGGCGACGCAGATGGCGTCGAACGGCTGGCGCGCGGTGCTGTGGCGCCGGCACATCCGCTGGCGGCCGGTCGCGGTGTATCTGGTCGGCTGCGCGCTGGCGCTCGGCCTGTGGTCGCTGATCCGCTACGTGCCGGACACGCCGATGGCGCTGCTGCTGCTCGGCATCACCCCGTTCATGGCGCGGCTGATGCCGCCCGGCCTGAAGCCCGACCCGGACAGCGTCTGGCAGGGCGCGATCTACGGCACGATCTGCATGGGGCTGATGCTGATGACCGGCGTGTCCGGGCCGCTGCTCGACACGTTCTTTCTCGGCGCGCGGTTCGACCGCCGCGCGATCGTCGCCACCAAGGCGACGTGCCAGGTCGCGAGTCATCTCACCAAGCTGATCTATTTCGGCGGCATCATCGACCAGGCCGCGGGCCTCGATCCGGTGCTCGCGCTCGTTGCGGTGGCGGCGTCGATGCTCGGCACCAGCCTGGCGCGGCGGCTCCTGGAGGCGATGAGCGAGCAGCAGTTCCGCATTTGGGCCACCCGCATCATCACGGCGGTGGCGAGCTATTACATCCTCTATGGCGGCTGGCTGCTGCTGGCCGCGCAGAGCTCGGCGGCGGAGTGAGGCGAGAATGGCCGGATCGGCAGACCCCCTGGTGCTGGACTTCGTCGAGTGGATCGCGCGCGCGCCGCGCCGCCACGCCGAGGTGGTGGCGACGTGGCGGACGAGCTGCCCGCGGCTGACGGTGTGGGAAGATGCCGCCGATCTCGGCTATGTCACGCGCGAGGCGATCGCGGGCGTCGGCATCTTCATCGTCGTCACCGACGCCGGCGCGCAGCTGCTGCGCGACAACGGCCGCGTGGTGCGCTAGAACGGTCCGGACGTGAAGGAAGGACTGGGAATGGCCGTGAAGCTGTATGAACTCGTCGGGACCGATGCGGGCCGCCCGTTCAGTCCGTTCTGCTGGCGCACGCGGATGGCGCTGGCGCACAAGGGGCTGAGCGCCGATACGATTCCGTGGCGCTTCACCGAGAAGAGCGCGATCGCCCCGCATGGCTCGGAGAAGGTGCCGGTCATGCTCGACGGCGACCGCGCGGTGGCCGATTCCTGGGCGATCGCCAACTACCTCGAGGACACCTATCCGGACCGGCCGTCGCTGTTCGGCGGCGCCGGCGGCCGCGCGATGGCGCGCTTCATGAATGCCTGGGGCGACATCGCCATCGTCGGCGGCATCTTCCCGCTGATCATCGCCGACATTCCGAAGAACCTCGCCGCCGCGGATGCCGACTACTTCCGCAAATCGCGCGAGGCGCGGTTCGGCAAGAGCCTCGAGGAGGTCATGGCCGCGCGCGACCAGGCCGTCATCGGCTTCCGCAGGTCGTTGGAGCCGCTGCGCCAGACCTTGAAGACGCAGGCCTTCATCGGCGGCGATGCGCCCGATTATGCCGACTACATCGTGTTCGGCGGCTTCCAGTGGGCGCGCGTGGTGAGCCCGTTCCGGCTGCTCGAGGAGAGCGACAGCGTCCATGCCTGGCGCGAGCGGCTGCTCGATGCGTTCGACGGGCTGGCGCGCAAGTCGCCCGGCCATCCGGTCTAGCTGGGGACCCGCGGCGGCCGGCGCTCGCGCCAGGCCGCCAGCCCATCGGCGAGATCGCGGCTGCCGACCAGGCTCGCGAACTGCTCGCTCTCGACCTGCAGCCCTTCGCCGATCGTCATGTTGAGCCCGCGCGTCGCGGCGGTGATGATGCTCCCGACCGTGTCCGGCCCATGGCGGATGATGCGCTGTGCCAGCGCCCGCGCCGCCGGCAACAGCTCGTCATGCGGCACGACGGCGTTGACGAGCCCGATCTCCAGCGCGCGCTGCGCCGGGACAGAATCGCCGGTCAGCAGCAGCTCGAGCCCGCGCTTGCGGCCGACCAGCCGCGGCAGCCGCTGCGTGCCGCCGAAGGTCGGCGGCATGCCGAGCCTGATCTCGGGCTTGGCGAAGCTGGCGCGCTCGCTCGCCACCGCCAGATGCACCGCCTCGGTGATCTCGCAGCCGCCGCCGAAGGCGAGCCCGTTGACCGCCGCGATGACCGGCTTGCGGAACGCCTCAAGCCGCGCCGTCATCGCCTGGCCGCGCCGGACGAAGTCGCGCAGCGCCGCGGCACGCCCCTGGCGGACGCTCGCGGTGAATTCGTCGATGTCGGCGCCGGCTGAGAAGGCGCGTTGCCCGGCGCCGGTGAGGATCACGGCCCTGACGCCGGCATCGGTCTCGATGCGGTCGAGCGCGGCCATAAATCGATCGATCAGCGCGTAGCTGAGCGCGTTCAGCCGCTGCGGCCGGTTCAGCGTGATCACGGCGATGCGGTCGGAGATGTCGAGCAGGATGAGGTCGGTCATGGCGTCTCGCAGGCTGAAGGGTGGAGCAGGCGGAGACTAGGCGCCGCGGCCGCCGAGGTATATTCACTGGTCAGTATATATTGGACGCTGCCATGCCCCGTTCCCCCGATCCCACGCCCGCCCGCATCGTCGCCGCCGCGAGCCGGCTGTTCTATGCCGAGGGCATCCGCGCCGTCAGCGTCGATGCGGTGGCGGAGAAGGCGGGGGTCACCAAGAAGACGCTGTACTATCATTTCCGCAGCAAGGACGATCTCGTCGCGGCCTATCTCGCCGCGCGCGACCAGCCGAACCTGGCGCTGTTCAAGCGCTGGTTCGATGAGACCGACGGCGCGCTGCCCGACAAGATCGCCGGGATCTTCAACCAGCTCGCCCGCGCCGCGCGGCATCCGAAATGGCGCGGCTGCGGCTTCCTGCGCACCACCGCGGAGCTCGCCAATCTGCCCGGCCATCCCGCCATCAGGATCGGCGCCGCCCACAAGAAGAAGTTCGAGGCCTGGCTGCAGGCGATCTTCGCAGAGCAGGGAATTGCCGAAGCGGACGCGCTCGCCCGCCAGATGCTGCTGCTGCTCGACGGCGCGTTCGCCGTCGTGCTGCTGCATCGCGACCCCAGCTACATGGAAACCGCGGGCGCGGCGGCACGGACGCTGGTCGCCGCGACCCTGCCGAAGGGCAAGCGATCCGCGTCGCGCGCAACCCTCAGCCGGCGCAGCCGCGTCCCCTGACCTGTTCACCGCGGACGACCGTGGCGACCATCTGGCTCGCCATGCCGTCGAAATCGGATGGCTTGATGTAGCCGGCGGCGTAGGCTTCCTGCGTGAGCCGTTCGATCCTTCGATCCTCGGCGGTCGTCCATACGCCGGCGATATAGGCGGCGCCGGCCGGACCATAGGTCTCGGGGTAGCGCTCGCTCTGGTTCTGCCGATGATAGTAGTAGTGGTTGAGACCGCTGATGAAGTTGTCGCGCTTGGCGCCGCAGCGGTCGCTCCAGGCGAGGTCGAGCGACTTCAGCGCGTCTTCGCGCTGCGAGCGCCGGGCGTCCTCGGTGTATTTCTCGTGGTCCTGAAACTCCGCGCCGGTGACGGGCGGAAACGCCGCCGTGGTCGGCGCGTCTGTCAGGAACAGCCGTCCGCCGACCTGCCAGACGACGATGGCCGCAATGATGAAGATCAGCCGGTTCATGGCAGCGCCCGTTTGCTATCGCCGGTCCCGTTGCGCCTGCCTCGTCCGGCACACCGCCGACTCGTCGGACCAGAAAGCGGGTCCGGCGAAGTGCGGGACCTCCTCGCGCACATCAGCCGGAAAGTCCGCCTTGGTGATGCCCTTCTCCTCGAAGGCTTCGAACAACGCCTCCTTCACGCGCTGATCGAGCGGCGTGCCGACGCTGTCGGCCGCCTCCCGAAGCGATTTGTCGGTGCAGATTTTCGCGCCCCAGAACTGCCGCTTGCAGTCCAGCTTGGCAACATAGGCCCGCGTGTAGGCCGTCAGTGCGTCGACCAGGTTCTGCTTCATGGTTGTGTCGCAGGGCGACAGCTTGTAGGCCGTCGCGGCCTGCAACGCGTCCATGCGCAAAACGTCCAGCTTGGGATTCTTGTCGCTCTGCGAGGTGTGCTGCGCGAGCCACGCCTTGCGCTCGAACTCCTTCGATTCTGGGCCGCCGAAGGTCCTGTCGACCGTCGGGGAGAGGGGAGCCACGACCGCCACGGTCCCGGGCGTCGGCGCAGCGAGATTTGATGCGGCTTCAATCGAAGCTGTCTGCATCATGCCCCGCCACGGTCCATCCGGAAGCGGAAACCCCCTGACCGCCCAACTCACACCAGCGAACGCAGCCAAGAATGCCGCACCCGCGGCGCCAATGAATCGCAACATGAAATAAGCCCATCCACCAACGCCGTGCACGGTAGGGCGTGCGGGTTAATGCATCCGATAGGGCCGTGGGCACCGGCGCAACGACGTGAACCGATTGTGACTATGTTCGGTCGCGTTTGAAGACAATGGCAAAGCTGTACGGCCGCTTCACAGGCCGCGGATCTGACGTCACATCCTGGCGGGCAGCACCGAACGGCGCGCGAGCAGCGCCATGGCGGCGTCGAGATCCGGCAGCACGGCCGCCGCATTCGCCCGCGAATGATCGTTCGGCGCCACGATGTCCGGCACCATCAAGGTGATCGCGCCGGCGGCGTACGCCGAGGCGACGCCGGGATTGGAATCCTCGATCGCGACGCAGGCCGGCGCGCGCGTCCGCAGCCGTTCCGCGGCGAGCAGATAGAGGTCCGGATGCGGTTTGGCACGGGTCACGTCGTCGCGCGTCAGCACCGCATCGAAGCGGTGGTCGATGCCGGCGAGGCCAAGGTGTTCCGCCGCCGTGCGGCGCGAGGAGGAGGTCACGACGGCCTTGGGCAGCCCGACCGCGTCGATCGCGTCGAGCAGCGCAATGACGCCGGGTTTCAGCGGCATGCCCGCCTGCAGGATCTCGATGGTCTTGGCCGCGAACAGGCGGTTGACTTCGAGCAGCGGAAAATCGTCGCCGAAATGGTCGCGCAGGGTCTGCTCGTTGTCGGGGCCGGGAATGCCGATCATCGCGTGACAGAGCTCGACGACGCCATCACTATAGCCGAGCGCATTCAGCGCTGCGATCGCCGCTTCGAGATAGACCTTCTCGGTGTCGAGCAGCGTGCCGTCCATGTCGAGCAGGACGGCTTCGACGTGCCAGCGTGTCACGAGCCCGGCTCCGGTTCGCCGGCCAGCCTCTTGAGGCAATTGATGCACAGGCAGTCCTTGAACCGGGTCTGTCCGGTCTCGGGCAGCGGCAGGCGCACGGCCTCTTCGAAGCACCAGCAGGAGCCGCCGGGATCGCAGCTGAACTCCGCGCCGCACGACTCGCAGATGAGTTGCCGCGCGGCCACGTCTGCTAAACGATTTGTCACCTTCGGAACCACGTCCGATCCACCTCTTTTCATGTCCGGTTCATCTGCGCGGGCAAGTATAGTGCGTGACAATCTGCCGCGCCATCGCAGTCTGCGGTCGCGGCAGCAAACTGCTTCGGGAGCTCCCGTGATGACGGGCCGCTGGTGAGGATGAGGCATGGCGCGTGATGCCCAGGCGGCTCTTGTCGCATTGAATCGCTTCGGCTTCGGCGCGCGTGGCGGCGCCTCGGGCGATCTCGTCAATGCGGCGTCGGACCCGCGCGGCTTCGTCAAGGCCGAGCTCGGCCGTCCCAATGGAACGCTGCTGGAGGCGCCGGGCTTGCAGTCGACGCCCGCACTCGCCGCTGCCGTCTTCGCCTATCAGGACGAGGTCAAGCGGGCCCGCGAGGCCGCGAAGTCGGAGGCTGCGCCGCAGGACCCGTCCAGTCAGACGCGCGGCTTGTCCACGAACGGCGCGGACAAAGCCATGGCCGCGCCGCCCTCGGCAGCCCCGGCGGCCGGTGCCGACCCCGCACCCGCGATGCAGGGAGCGCCGGCAAAGCCCGCGCAGGCTCAGCAGCCGCCCAACGTCGTCCAGAAGACGTTCCGTGCCGAAGCGCTGGCGCGGCTGCAGCGCGCCGTGCTCGCCGATTGCGGCTTCACCGAGCGGCTGGTGGCGTTCTGGTCGAATCATTTCTGCATCTCCGCGGGCAAGGGCGAACTGGCGCGGATGTGGGCTGGCGCGTTCGAGCGCGAGGCGATCCGGCCGCACGTGCTCGGGCGCTTCGCCGACATGCTGAAGGCGGTCGAGCAGCATCCGGCGATGCTGTTCTTTCTCGACAACCAGGAATCGCTCGGACCGGACTCGCGCGCCGGCCAGAACCGCAAGCGCGGCCTCAACGAGAACCTCGCGCGCGAGATCATGGAGCTGCACACGCTGGGTGTCGGCGGCGGCTACAGCCAGGAGGACGTGACGTCGCTGGCGCGCATCATCACCGGCTGGAGCTTCGCCGGCCGCAACGCCCGCAACGCGGCGCCCGGCAGCTTCGTGTTCAATGCCAATGCGCATCAGCCGGGGCCGCAGACTCTGCTCGGCAAGGTCTACGGGGATGATGGCCTCGCCCAGGGCGAGGCTGCGCTCGCCGACATCGCGCGGCATCCGTCGACTGCGAAGTTCATCGCCACCAAGCTCGCGCGCCATTTCGTCGCCGATGATCCGCCGCCCGCGCTGGTCGCGCGGCTCGAGGCCGTATTCAAGAAGAGCGACGGCGATCTGAGAGCGGTGACGCTGGCGCTCGTCGATGCCGATGAAGCCTGGTCGGCACCGCTGACCAAGATCCGCTCGCCTTATGAGTTCCTGGTCGCGGGCGGCCGGCTGCTGGCGCGCGTGCCCGAGGATCCCGGCTTCTATCTCAATTCCCTGAACATGCTGGGACAGCCGCTGTGGGCGCCCGCAGGGCCGAACGGATTCGCGGATACCACCGCGATGTGGGCCGCCCCCGAGGGCATGAAGCTGCGGCTGGACATCTCCGCGCAACTCGCCGCGCGTCTCGGCAACAATCTCGATCCCCGTGATCTGCTCGATCTCGCCGCGGGAGACGCGACTTCGACGGAGACGCGGCGAACGATCGAGCGTGCGGAATCGCGCCAGCAGGCGCTGGCGCTGCTGCTGATGTCGCCGGAATTCCAGAGGAGATGACGATGGACCGGATCGCGGCCTCGCTGTTGACCTCGCGTCGCCACCTGCTGCTGGCAGGCGCGTCCTTTGCCGCCTGGGGCTATCTGCCGAAATTCGCGCGGGCCGCCGATCGGCGTGATCCACGGCTGATCGTCGTGATCCTGCGCGGCGCGCTCGATGGGCTCGCCACCGTGGCGCCGGTCGGCGATCCCGACTACGCCGGGCTGCATGGCGCGATCGCGCTGACGACGGCGGGACCGAATCCGGCGCTGCCGCTCGACTCGTTCTTTGCGCTGCATCCGGCGATGCCGGAATTCGCGCGCATGTATCGCGACAAGCAGGCGGCGGTGATTCACGCGGTCGCGACACCGTATCGCGAGCGCTCGCATTTCGATGGCCAGGACGTGCTCGAAAGCGGCTTCGCCGGTCCCGGCCGCGTGCAATCGGGTTGGCTGAACCGCGCAGTCGAGGCTCTGCCGCGCGGCCCCCGCGTCACGGGCGCGCTCGCGGTCGGTCCGACGGCACCGCTGGTGCTGCGCGGCGCAGCGCCCACCGTCGGCTGGGCGCCGGTGACCTTGCCGCAGGCCGATGACGATACCGCGACGCGGCTGGTGGACCTCTATGCGCATCGCGATCCAGCGTTGGCGGCTGCGCTGTCGCAAGGGCTGAAGCTCGAGAAGGTCGCGGTCGGCGACGATATGAAGCCGAAGCCGGGCGGCAACCAGATCGCAGCGATGCGCCAGGTCGCGCGCGGTGCGGCGAAGCTGATCGCGGCGGATGACGGTCCGCGCATCGCGGCGCTGGCGTTCGACGGCTGGGACACGCATGCCAATGAAGGCGGCGCGGTCGGCCGGCTGGCGCAGCTCCTGTCGGGTCTCGATGGCGCGCTCGCCGAGTTCGAGAGCGGGCTCGGCCCGCGCTGGCGCGATACGGTCGTGGTGGTCGCAACCGAGTTCGGGCGCACGGCGAAGATCAACGGCACGCAAGGCACCGATCATGGCACCGGCACCGTCGCGCTGCTCGCCGGCGGCGCGGTCAGGGGCGGTCGGGTGATCGCCGACTGGCCGACGCTGAAGATGGCGAGCCTCTATCAGGGACGCGATCTTGCGCCGACGACGGATCTGCGCGCGGTGTTCAAGGGCGTCCTCGCCGACCATCTCGGCATCGGCGAGCACGCGCTCGGCGGCGCGGTGTTTCCGGACAGCGCGGCCGTGAAGCCGATCAAGGGGCTCGTGGCGTAAGGCTTGCTAGCGCCATGTCCCGATCGGGGTTTTGAAGCGGTCGACATCGCGGCATCAGCGGCCACCGCCGAGGGCGCATTGCACCGCGAAGTCTGCTAGTCCTCGGACCTGCGGCATTCATCCCTCAGGAGATCAGCATGTTCATCGCCATGAATCGTTTTCGCGTCGCCAAGGGCTCGGAGGCCGCCTTCGAGCAGGTCTGGCTGTCGCGCGACAGCCATCTCGACAAGGTGCCGGGCTTCGTCGAGTTTCACTTGTTGAAGGGACCGGAAGCCGAGGACCATACGCTCTACGCCTCGCACACCATCTGGGCGTCGAAGGCGGCGTTCGAGGACTGGACCAAGTCCGAAGCCTTCCGCATGGCCCACAAGGGCGCCGGCGACAACAAGCCGCTCTATCTCGGCCCGCCGCAGTTCGAGGGCTTCGAGGTGAGGCAGACGGTGGGTGGGAAGAAGTAGGACGTTGCTCGGGATTTGGATTCGATCTGCCGCTGCGTAGCCGGTATGCTCCCTCTCCCCGTTCTTCACGGGGAGAGGGTTGGGGTGAGGGGCAGCGGCACGGGTGGTGGTCGTCGCGCTCGCCCGGTCTCGTCAGCTCGTGCTGTATTGCAGTCTCAACGGCTTCAGCACGATGAAGACCTGCGATGAGGTACGGCACATGCGAGGACCAGATCTGAAATCCGTCGGTCTTGCTCGGCGGCTCCGCACTGCCCAGACGAACGCGGAGAACACGCTGTGGGATAAGATACGCAGCCGTCGGCTGGATGGTCACAAGTTTGTTCGGCAGCTCCCGGTCGCAGAATATATCTGCGACTTCGTTTGTCGAGAGAGGCGCCTCATCGTTGAAATTGACGGGGGACAACACAGCGAGTCTAAGCAGGATGTTGTTCGCGATCGCCGTTTAGCGGAGGAAGGCTATCGGGAACAACGATGTCCTAGGAAATATCGAAGGCGTTCTGACGCTGATTCAAGATGAGCTGACGCGTGAGTAGTGGGCGCTGTGGCAAGGCTGCACCGCCCGATCCGCTGCCCCTCACCCCAGCCCTCTCCCCGTGAAGAACGGGGAGAGGAAGCCCACCGATCGCACGGCAGCATCTCGCTTTCCGCTCTCAGAGGTGGCCACGCCAAAAAAATGCGGCCCCGGTCAGAGACGGCGACTGACGGGGACCGCTGAAACGCGTGACCGGTGACGGGGGATGATCAGGCGCTCGATGGAGCGTAGGCCTGCCCCGTGACGGCGGCGTGACACCGCCCGCTCACAGCGCCTTGCGATAGACGATGAAGCCCGAGCGCTCGGCGATCTTGTCGTAGAGCGCCTGTGCCGTGGTGTTGGTCTCGTGCGTCTGCCAATAGACCCGCGGCGCACCGGCCTGACGCGCTTCGCGGTAGACCGCCTCGATCAGCGCCCGGCCGACGCCCCTGCCGCGGGCGGCCTCGCTCGTGAACAGGTCGTTGAGATAGCAGAGCGGCCCGATCGTGGTGGTGGCGCGATGAAACAGGTAGTGCGCCAGGCCGATCAGCTCGCCGCCGCTCTCGGCGACCAGGGCATGCACCGGCTCGTCGGCATCGAAGAAGCGCGACCATGTCACGGCGGTCACCTCGCTCGGCAGCGCCGTCGGCCCCGAACGGCCGTAGAAGGCGTTGTAGCCGTCCCAGAGCGGCAACCAGCGATCATGATCGTCGCGCGCGATGGCGCGCACAGTGAGGGCTTCGTGCATGAAGGCTTCGCCGTCCGTTTGAATCTCGACGGACCTTCGATACGCGCAGCCGCGCTCGCGATCAATCCGAGACGGTCAGCGGCGGCACCGGTTCGGCGGCGGGCGGCCGCACCAGCTCGACATAGACAGACCGATCCTCCTCGGTCAGCGGCGAGAACGAAAGCTCGCCCCGCCGCTCGATCAGGATCAGCAGTGACGCCGCCAGCAGGATCGCGAGTGCCAGGGTCACGGCAACGATTACGACCGTTGATTTCATCGCCATTTTGTGCGCGAGACAATCATCGCCTGTTGTCGCGAAAACCGCGAAGGGTTGTCAAAATGGCTTCCTGCTAAGCGGGCATCGACAAGAGGGCGCGGATCGACACCACCGCGATGGTGACGCTGACACCCAATGAGAGCGTGCTGGCCGCGATCGTTGCGACCACGGCGGTGGTCAGGCTCGGCGACAGGGTGAGCGTCGCGTCGTCGTGAAAGCCGCTGACGGGCGCCGGGAGCCCTCGGCGGAGGTCCGGCGCTAGCGGCCACGCCTGGCCGCGAACCCAACTGAACTTCGGAACGGAAGCAAGACGCCACCCGGACATGAAGTCGAAATCCCTTACCCATACATCCGCGAGCGAATCACTCGCAGAGGTAAATTCTAAGGTCGCGCTGGGCAGGATTGCGGCGGCAAATCAGAAAAAAGGGCAGAAACATGGCGTCGGCGGTGATCGTTCCCGCCATCGCGTGTATTTTCCCCGCTGTTCTACGGATAGTCGGTAGTCTTACGGTGAACGTGTCAGCCGTAGTCGGCAGCAATGCCTGCCGAATCGATCAGCGCCGGCTGCCAGTCCATCGCGACGAAGCCAGGCGTCTGCTCGACACGGCGCAGCCAGCTGCGGATCTTCGGGAAGGTCGACAGATCGAAGTCGCAGCGATCGGCGACATGGGTGTAGCCGTAGAGCGCGATGTCGGCGACCGTCAGCTGCTTCGCGGCAAAGTAGTCGTTGCTCTTGAGATGATTCTCCATCACCTGCAGCGCGGCATAGCCGCGCTCCATCCAGTCCTCCAGCGCATGGGTCTGCAGGTCGCGCCCGCCCTTGACCAGCAGCAGCCAGAAATAGGCGGCGCCGATGTTCGGCTCGAGCGCATGCTGTTCGAAGAACATCCACTGCAGCGCTTCGGCGCGCTCGATGCGCTGCTCCGGCACCAGCGGCGTGCCGCCGGCGACATACCAGAGGATCGCGTTCGATTCGGCGATGAAGCGGTCCTCGCCGACCTCCAGCAGCGGCACCTGGCCGCTGGGATTCTTGGCGAGAAAATCCGGCGTGCGGCTCTCGCCGCGCAGGATGTCGATCTCGATCGCCTGATAGGGCGCGTTCAGAAGCGCGAGCGCAAGGCGGACCTTGTAGCTGTTGCCTGACCGCTGCATCGAATAGAGCTTGTACATCCGGCCGGTTTCGAGTTCGAGGAATCAAGGGTTGGACGCATCGCGCATCCGGACGCCAGATCGTCCCGCAATGCGGCCAGACAATGATGCCGATGAGCGCAGGCTGCAAGAGCCGGCGGATGGAAAAAGTCGAAATGCGCTACTGCACTGCACTCTCGAATAACAACTTTCCAATAGATTCAAACAATCGAGATCACGCCTGCGCGATGCGCGCCTGTCCACCGATCTCGACCGCGCGATCGGTGAGTGCGCGGCGCAAGGTCAGCGCGAACAGGGTCATCAGAACGATGAGGCCCAGCGGTATCGTCGTCAGCCCGGCGACGCTGCGCGAGAGCAGCGGCACGATCCAGGCGGCCGCGAGTATGCTGAGCTCGTAGTCGCGAAAGCCGTTCGCGAGGCCGTGCCGGACGAAGAAGATGATCGCGACTGCGAGGACCACGAGGTCATAGTCGAGCACATAAGGCGTCGCCAGCAGGCTCGCGCTCGCCAGTGCCGATGCCTTGAGATCGAATGCGGCCTCGCTCTGCCACAGCCACGCAAGTGCGGCCGCGAGCGACAGCGCCAGCAGGCTCTGCAGCGCATAGGCGGACCTGACATCGGCGCCCCAATGCCGAGCGGCCGAGAACACCGACTGGATCTTCTCCCAGCCGGTGCCGCCTTGCTCGAGCACGACGCTCTGTGTGAAGGTCATCGACTGGAAGAAGGCGTGCCAGACGTCGTTGCCGAGCGCGGCGAAACTGATCGCGACCAGCGCGGCCACCGTGGCGGTTGCCGCAGCAACCGTCGGCCAGCGCGCGCCTGCGAGCAGCGCCACGGGAATGAGCACGCCGAATTGCGGCTTGTAGGCGAGCAGGCCGATCAGGATGCCGGCCGTCCACGGCCGGCCGCGCTCCATCGACAGCAGCGCGCCGCCGAGCAGCGCCGCGGTGAAGAATGCATTCTGGCCGTGACCGATGTTGACGAACACGGCGGGAAAGGCGGTCGCGACCAGCAGGGTCTCGGAACGCGGCAGGATCGCGCGCATGACCGCGAGGTACGCGAGCAGGCTCGACACGACCCAGAGCGCGAGCCCGCCGGCATAGGGCAGCAGGGCGGTGATGGCGGCGATCGCGAAGAAGAAGGGCGGGTAGTGCCAGCCGAAGAACGGCACGTCGCGGCCGTCGAACACGGCCTTTTCCATCGCATGCTGCAGCGGCGGATCATAGGCGTCGGCCGCCTTGCCCTGAAGGGTCAGCACGCCTGCCGCATAGACGTTGGAGAAGTCGGTACCGATCGGCTTGCCGTTGCGGTCGATCAGGCCATCGGACAGCGCGATCCAGCCGGCGATGGCCACGATCGTGACCGCGAGCAGGATCCAGCTGTAGGACTTGATCCGCGTGGCCGTCAGCCAGTCGCCGGATCGCAGGGCGTACCCGATATTGGTCATTTCGGCCTGAAACTCTGGACAATCGTGGGGGCCACGCTAGCGGGGCCGCTTTAACGTTCCCTAAAGTCTTGGGAGCCATGTGCCCAAGCTTCTTGCGATGCAGCGCCCGGGGCCTTAAAAGCAAGCGTTTCCCTGACATGACTGGTCGTGGCCCGAAAAGGGTGATCCACGACGCCTGCATAGGAGCTGATGATGTCCTTTCTCGCCGCTGCGCTCGACCGTGTGAAGCCGTCCGCGACCATCGCGGTCACGGACAAAGCGCGCGTCCTCAAAGCGGCGGGGCGCAACGTCATCGGGCTGGGCGCCGGCGAGCCGGATTTCGACACGCCCGACAACATCAAGCAGGCCGCGATCAAGGCGATCCAGGACGGCAAAACCAAGTATACCGCGGTCGACGGCATCCCCGAGCTGAAGGAAGCCATCATCGGCAAGTTCCAGCGCGAGAACGGCCTGACCTACAAGCCGAACCAGGTGATCGTCGGCGTCGGCGGCAAGCAGGTGCTGTACAATGCGCTGATGGCGACCATCAATCCCGGCGACCAGGTGATCATCCCGGCGCCGTACTGGGTCAGCTATCCGGAAATGGTCGCGCTTGCCGGTGGTGAGCCGGTGCCGGTGGTCTGCACTGCCGCCCATGGCTTCAAGCTGCAGCCGGAGGCGCTGGAGAAGGCGATCACGCCGAAGACCAAATGGCTGATCCTGTGCTCGCCGTCGAACCCGACGGGCGCGGCCTACACCAAGGCCGAGCTGAAGGCGCTCACCGAGGTGCTGGTCAAGCATCCGCATGTCTGGATCATGACCGACGACATGTATGAGCACCTCGTCTATGACGACTTCGTGTTCACCACGCCGGCGCAGGTCGAGCCGTCACTGTACGACCGCACGCTGACCGTGAACGGCGTCTCCAAGGCCTATTGCATGACCGGCTGGCGCATCGGATATGCCGGCGGCCCAGCGCACCTGATCAAGGCGATGGCGACGATCCAGTCGCAGTCGACCTCCAACCCGTGCTCGATCGCGCAATGGGCTGCCGTCGAAGCCTTGAATGGTCCGCAGGACTTCATCCCGGCCAACAACAAGGTCTTCAAGGAGCGCCGCGATCTCGTGGTGTCGATGCTGAACCAGGCCAGCGGCATCGAATGCCCGCGCCCCGAGGGCGCGTTCTACGTCTATCCGTCCTGCGCCGGCACGATCGGCAAGACCGCGCCGTCGGGCAAGGTGATCGACAATGACGAGGCCTTCGTCACTGAGCTGCTGGAGACCGAGGGCGTCGCTGTCGTGCACGGCTCGGCGTTCGGCCTCGGCCCGGCATTCCGCATCTCCTACGCGACCAAGACCTCCGACCTCGAGGACGCCTGCAAGCGCATCCAGCGCTTCTGCGGCAATTTGAGGTAATCGGGCAACAGCGACCTTTGAATCTCTAAAGGTCAATTTCCGCACAGAAAGGCGCCATGTTTTGAACATGGCGCCTTTCTTTTGTCCGGGATCAAGTTGCGTGGCGTAAGGTTGGAGTTCGATGCGGCTGCTTGTGCTGTCGATCGTGGCGATGGTGATGCTCGTGCCGCTCGCGCAGGCCCATCAGGGCCGCCCGATGCGTGCGGGGGTTCTGGAGTGCGAGGGCCGCCGGACGGCCGGCAAGCTCGTGATGTCACAGGCCCGTCTGCGCTGCGTCTTCCGCAGCCAGGGCCGCGCGCCGGAGCGTTATGTCGCCAAGGTCCGCCGCTACGGTCTCGATCTCGGACTGACGGATCAGACCCGGATGGCGTGGGCGGTGTACGCGCCGGTCAACGATTTCGGCCGCAGCGAGCTGCGCGGGCGCTATGGCGGATTGTCGGCCAACGCTGCCGCGCTGGTCGGCTTCGGCGGCAGCTTCCTGGTGCGCGACACCGATCGCGCCACCCAGCTGCAGCCGATCAGCCTGCAGGGGCAGACCGGCATGAACCTCGCCGCGGGAATCACCGAGGTCGAGCTAGTGCCGCTGCTGCCGATCCATCCGAGCCCGAGCCAGCCCTCGTCCTACTTCTCGCGCTACTATCGCTGAGCACGGCGACAATGCCTCGCAGCCGCGCTGTGCGAGAGCGTGCTTCGTTCAGCCAGATGAACGGCGCGCCGCTTCTGGTGCGGCTGTAAGCCTTGTGGCATAGATGTGATGGCTCGTGATCATCAGTCCCGATCACCGAGCGCCGCATCACATGTTCATTTCAGCCGGAGTTTTATTCATGCGCTCGACCATCCTCGCCGGGCTCACCGCTGCGGCCGTCCTCTGCATCGGCGGCGCTGCCCAGGCGCAAGATCGCGTGCGGGTCGGCGTCCTCGAATGCCGCGGCGGCGCCAGCGTCGGCTTCATCGTCGGCTCGGTCACCCATCTCGGCTGCGTGCTGCGCGCCGACGGGCTGCCGGAGGATCGTTACGTCGCGACCATCCGCAAGGTCGGCCTCGATCTCGGCATCACCCAGGAATCGCTGCTGGCCTGGGTGGTCTATGCGCCGGTCGCGCGGCTCGGGCCGGGCGATCTCTCCGGCGATTATGCCGGTGCGCAGGGTTCGGCCGCGGTCGGCGTCGGTGTCGGCGGCAACGTGCTGGTCGGCGGCTCCGCCAACTCGATCGCGCTGCAGCCGCTCAGCGTCCAGGGCCAGGTCGGTATCAGCGTCGCGGCGGGGCTGCAAAGCCTCGAATTGCGCCCGGGTCGGTGATCTTCCCTTTGCCGTGAACAGCGCTCTTCCCGCCATCGTGCGGGAAGACGGTGGGATCCCCCGCACTGCAGCAACGTTTTTCGCAGGCCGCCTGCTTGCCAAAGCGGCAGCCGAGGCAGAGCATTCGGCTTTGCCGACCCAATCAAGGGCCGAGCTCCACAACGAGGAGGCGGCGAATGGGACAAGACCTGAGAAGTCCCCGAGGTCCACGGTGCATCGCGCTGGTGGGCCCTTTCCAAAGCGGTAAAACCACTCTCTTGGAGGCGATCCTGGCGCGGACGGGCGCGATCGCGCGCGCGGGCAGCGTCGACGCCGGCACATCCGTCGGCGATGCCAGCCCGGAGGCGCGCCAGCACAAGATGAGCGTCGCCATGACGGCGGCGACCACGACCTTCATGGGCGACAGCTACACCTTCCTCGATTGTCCCGGCTCGATCGAGTTCATCCACGACATGCGCGCCGCGCTGCCGGCGGTCGATGCCGCCATCGTGGTCTGCGAGGCCGATGAGAAGAAGCTGCCGCAATTGCAGATCATCCTGCGCGAGCTCGAGGAGCTGCGCATCCCGCGCTTCCTGTTCCTCAACAAGATCGACCGCGCCAATGCACGTGTCAGGGAGACGCTCGCGACCTTGCAGCCGGCCTCGCGCGTGCCGCTGGTGCTGCGCCAGATCCCGATCTGGAACGGCGAGCTGATCGAGGGCTTCGTCGACCTCGCATTGGAGCGCGCCTTCATCTATCGCGAGCACAAGGCGTCGGAAGTCATCGCGCTCGAAGGCGGCGATCTCGACCGTGAGAAGGAGGCGCGCTTCTCGATGCTGGAGAAGCTCGCCGATCACGACGATTCGCTGATGGAGCAGCTGCTGGAGGACATCCCGCCGCCGCGCGACGCCGTGTTCGATGATCTCGCGCGCGAATTGCGCGAGGGACTGATCTGCCCGGTGCTGCTGGGCTCGGCGCTGCGCGAGAACGGCGTGCTGCGGCTGATGAAGGCGCTGCGCCACGAGGCGCCCGGAATCGCCGAGACCGCGCGGCGGCTCGGTGTGAAGGACACCAAGGAGGCGCTCGGCTATGTCTTCAAGACGCTGCATCTGCAGCATGGCGGCAAGCTGTCATTGACGCGGGTGCTGTCCGGCCATCTCGACGACGGCGCGACGCTGCATGCCGCCTCGGGCGAGGCGGCGCGCGTGTCCGGCATCCTGGCTGCCACCGGCGCCTATGACAGCAAGCGCGCGGGCGCCGAGGCCGGGGACACGGTGGCGCTCGGCAAGCTCGATGCGGTCAAGACCGGCGATACGGTTGCGACCGGCAAGACGGCGCCACCGCCGCTGGCAAAGGTGGAGGCGTGCCCGCCGGTGCTGGCGCTCTCGATCGCCGCCGTGGACCGCAAGGACGACGTCAAGCTCGGCCAGGCCTTGCAGCGGCTGCATGAGGAGGATCCGTCGCTGACCATGGTGCAGAACCCGCGCACCCACGACACCGTGCTGTGGGGGCAGGGCGAGATGCATCTGCGCGTCGCGCTGGAGCGGCTGCGCGACCGTTTCGGCGTCAACGTCAAATCGCACCAGCCCGCGATCGGCTATCAGGAGACCATCCGCAAGCCGATCACGCAGCGCGGCCGCCACAAGAAGCAGTCCGGCGGGCACGGCCAGTTCGGCGACGTCGTGCTCGACATCAAGCCGCTGCCGCGCGGCGAAGGCTTCCGCTTCGCCGAGAAGGTGGTCGGCGGCGCGGTGCCGCGCAACTACATCCCGGCGGTGGAGGAGGGCGTCGTCGACGCAATGGCCCGCGGCCCCCTGGGCTTTCCGGTGATCGACGTCGAGGTGACGCTCACCGACGGCTCCTATCACAGCGTTGATTCGTCCGACCTCGCGTTCCGCACCGCGGCGCGGGCCGGCGTCGGCGAAGGCCTGCCGCAATGCGCGCCGGTGCTGCTGGAGCCGATCCACACCGTCGAGATCGTCTGCCCGACGGAAGCGACCGCCAGGATCAACGCGATCCTGTCGGCGCGGCGCGGCCAGATCCTGTCCTTCGATACCCGTGACGGCTGGCCGGGCTGGGACTGCGTGCGGGCGATGATGCCGGAGGCGGAGATCGGCGAGTTGATCGTCGAATTGCGCTCGGCCACGGCCGGCGCCGGCAGCTTCACCCGCCAGTTCGACCATATGGCCGAGGTGACCGGCCGCGCCGCCGATCACATCATCGCCTCGCATCGCGACGCCGCCTGAGCCGAACGCTTCGCGCCGAACAGCACCGGCCCGTCATCCTCGCTCGGGATGGCGGGCCGGATCGCGTCATGGCCGTCGCTCGCGCGCGCAGGGGACGGACGGCGAGGGCCGGCTTCCAGCTTGCGTCCGAGATCAGTTTATGATGTATTTTACATCATTGTCTTTGTCTCAGACATCATTTATGGTGTCTGCCACGTGAGGCCATCGTGATCACGTCGTTCCAGATGCGGGCAGCGCGAGCGCTGCTCGGGATAGATCAGAGAACCTTGGCCGAGCTGGCCGGCGTGTCGCTGCCGACGATCCAGCGGATGGAAGCCTCCACGGGCAACGTCCGCGGCGTGGTGGACTCGCTGACCAAGGTCGTCGATGCGCTCAATCGTGCGGGCGTGGATCTGATCGGTGAGCATTCCCGCAGTGAGAATGGCGGGCGTGGTGTTCGCCTGAAGGACCCGGGGCCGCCTCGCCGCATGGGCCGTCAAACTGACATTGTGCGCGATGACGCGAGCTAGGCTCATCGCGCGCCACGGGGCTCCTGAGCGCTTCGTGTGGGACGCATCGTCGGCTGCGCCGCGGTCCGATGAGGCGACGGGAGCGTGGTCGGCATGAGCATCGCAAACGAACACCGTTCGCACGGGCGGGTCGGACATCATGAGCCGACCTTCGCCGAGCTTTATTCCCCCAAGCTCCTGACGGTCTTGCGCGAGGGCTACGGCCTCAGCGACTTTCGTGCCGACGCGCTGGCGGGCCTGACGGTAGCGATCGTGGCGCTGCCGCTGTCGATGGCGATCGCGATCGCCTCCGGTGTCTCGCCGGGGCGCGGCCTCTACACCGCCGTGGTCGGCGGCTTCCTGGTTTCGCTGCTCGGGGGCAGCCGCTTTCAGATCGGCGGTCCCGCGGGTGCCTTCATCGTGCTGGTCGCTGCGACGGTCGATCGCCAGGGTCTCGATGGCCTGCTGATCGCGGCGATGATGTCCGGCGTGATGCTGGTGATCGCCGGATATCTGCGGCTCGGCACCTACATCAAGTTCATTCCCTATCCGGTCACGGTCGGCTTCACCGCGGGCATCGCCGTCATCATCTTTGCCAGCCAGCTGAAGGATCTGTTCGGTATCACGCTTGCGGGCAAGGAGCCGGGCGAGCTGATTCCGAAGCTCGCGGCGCTCGCGCATGGTGCGCCGACCGCGACCATGCCTGCGGTCGCGACGGCCGCGTTGTCGATCGCGATCATCGTCGGCCTCAAGCATCTGCGGCCGACCTGGCCCGGCATCCTGATCGCGGTCGTGGTCGCCGCCATCATCACCTACGCGTTGCAGCTTCCCGTCGAGACCATCGGCACCCGCTTCGGCGGCATCCCGCGCGAGCTGCCGGCACCGGCGCTGCCGGCGTTTTCGCTTGCCAAGATCCAGGCGGTGTTTCCCGATGCGATTGCCTTCACGCTGCTCGGGGCGATCGAGTCGCTGCTCTCGGCCGTGGTCGCCGACGGCATGACCGGCCGCCGCCATCGCTCCAACTGCGAGCTGGTGGCGCAGGGCTTTGCCAATATCGGCTCGGCCTTGTTCGGCGGCATCTGCGTCACCGGAACCATCGCGCGCACCGCGACCAACGTCCGCGCCGGCGCGCGCGGGCCGGTGTCGGGCATGCTGCATTCGCTGTTTCTTTTGGTGTTCATGCTGATCGCAGCGCCGCTGGCGAGCTACATCCCGCTGTCGGCGCTTGCCGCGGTGCTCGTCGTTGTCGCCTGGAACATGGCGGAGAAGCACGAGTTCGCCACCCTGATCCGATCGTCCTGGGGCGATGCCACGGTGCTGCTCGCAACCTTCGGGCTCACGATCTTCCGCGATCTCACCGAGGGCATCCTGGTCGGCTTCGCGCTCGGCGCCGTGCTGTTCATCAACCGCATGGCGCAGATGACCGGCGTCGAGGGCGGGTCGCCTCTGGCCGCAAAGGACCGCGCCGACTTCGAGGATGAGGCGCGGGTGCCGTACAATCCGAAGCTCAGCGCCGACAAGGACGTGCTGGTCTATCGCATCACCGGCGCGTTCTTCTTCGGCGCCGCCTCGACCGTCGGCACCGTGCTCGACTCGATCGCCGACCGCCGCAAGGCCTTCGTGGTCGACTTCGCAGCGGTGCCGTTCCTGGATTCGACAGCCGCCAACGCCATGAGCCGCGTCGCCGCCAAGGCCAGGCGCCAGGGCATCCGCCTGTTCATCACCGGCGCATCACCGACCGTGCGCCGGGCGCTGCTGACCCACGGCGTGCGGCCGCCGCTGGTGCGCTTCCGCGAGACCATCGAGCGCGCGGTCGCCGACATCAAGGGCAAGGAGACGCCGCAGGAGGACATCTCCGACGGGCTGGCGGCGAGCTGAGTCCGGCCTCGCGCGCCGGTCTCCACCGAGGCGCACCGACGGCCGGCTTCGTCGTCGCGGCCGGTTCGACCGGCCCGCAGCATTGACTCCGGCCGGAGCTTGTCCGATGTCACGGCCATGACCGTCGCCGCCAAACCCCGCGCCGCGTGCCTGATCGGCTGGCCTGCCGCGCATTCGCGCTCGCCCCTGATCCATCATCATTGGCTGCATGAGCTCGGCATTGCCGGCGGCTACACCATCGAGGCGGTGCCGCCGGAAGAGCTTGCGGATTTCGTCACGCATCTCGACCGCCGCGGCTTCGTCGGCGCCAATGTCACCATTCCGCACAAGGAGCGCGTGCTGGAGCTGACCGAGCCGGACGCGCGCGCCCGTGCCGTCGGCGCCGCGAATACGTTGTGGTACGAGGACCGCATCCTGCGGGCCACCAACACCGACGTCGAAGGCTTTATCGGCAACCTGGATGCCGCCGCCCCGGGCTGGGACCGCACCGACGAGGCGCTGGTGCTCGGCTCTGGCGGCTCGGCGCGGGCCGTCGTGTTCGGTCTGCTCGAGCGCGGCATCGGCCGCGTCCATGTGGTCAACCGCACCGCTGCGCGCGCGCAGGCGCTGGCCGATCAGTTCGGCGACCGGGTCGTTGCCGAAGGCTGGGATCGCGTCGGCGCGCTGCTGCCGCGCGCGGGCCTGTTCGTGAACACCACCTCGCTCGGCATGCACGGCCAGCCGCCGCTCGAGCTCGACGTCGATCTGCTGTCGCCGCACGCCGTGGTCGCCGACCTCGTCTACGTGCCACTGGAGACGCGATTGCTCGGCGCCGCGCGATCGCGGGGCCTGCGCACCGCCGATGGGCTCGGCATGCTGCTGCACCAGGCGGTGCGCGGCTTCGAATTGTGGTTCCACCGCCGCCCCCAGGTCACGCCCGAACTGCGCGCGTTGGTCGAGGCTGATCTCACAAGGGCTTGAATGTGGAATGAGCGGCCCTCTCCGGCGTTTCACTCGTCAGATGCCCGCGTCTCCGATACGAGCGCGGAACGCGTCTCTCGAGCCCTCGGAGTTTTCAGCATGTCTGCCCGTCTCGTTCTGATCCGTCCGGTCGCCGCGCTCGCAATGGTTGCGGCGGCGTCGCTGACCGCCATCGCGCAGCAGGCGCCAGTGCCGACGCGCGTGCGCGGCGCCATCGAAAGCGTCGACGCCGATACCATGACGGTGAAAGCCCGCAGCGGCGAGATCTTCAAGCTGCGCATGGCCGGTGATCTGCGCGTCTCGGGTGTCGTCAAGGCGCAGCTTTCCGACATCAAGCTGGGCTCGTTCATCGGCGCCACCACGGTGCCCGGTCCGGACGGCGCGCCGAAGGCGGTCGAGATCCACATTTTTCCCGAGGACATGCGCGGCACGGGCGAAGGCTCGCGGTCGTGGGACCTGAAGCCGAACTCGAGCATGACCAACGCCACCGTATCCGAAAGCTCGGTCTCGACCGACGGCCATACGTTGCTGGTCAAGTACAAGGGCGGCGAGAAGCGCGTCGACATCGCGCCGGACACGCCGATCGTGACCTTCGTGCCCGGCGACAAGTCCGAGCTGAAAGCCGGCGCCAAGGTGATCGCGATCGTCAAGCCGTTGCCTGACGGTTCGCTCGAGACCAGCCGCGTCAGCGTCGGCCGCGACGGGCTGACGCCGCCGATGTAGGCGGCGCCGCGAGCACGGTGCGCTCCCTCTCCCCGTTCTTTACGGGGAGAGGGGCAGCGGCACGGGTGGTGCAGCTAATAGCAGCGAACTGATGTTCTGACGGCCTGGCAAATGCCTGTGAGTACGTCCCTTCCATTGCAACGGAAGTTGGAGGCGTTGTGCCCGCCCGATGGACTGATCGGAGCTTCGTCGGTGCCATGCCCCCCACCCGGATTGCTGCGCAATCCGACCTCACCCCGCAAAGAGCGGGGAGAGGTTGCACCGTCAGCGCCGACAGGGATTGCCTAACAACTTAGACCCTCGACCCAACTCCGCCTAATCCGCCAGCACCTTGCGGTCGATCTCGGCCACCGTGTTGACGCCGCACAGGCCCATCGTCGTCAAGAGCTCGTTGCGGATGATGTCGATGGCCTTGGCGACGCCGGCCTGGCCGCCGGCGCCGAGGCCGTAGGCATAGGCGCGGCCGAGCATGCAGGATTTGGCACCGAGCGCGAGCGCACGCATCACGTCCTGGCCGGAGCGGATGCCGCCATCGAACATGATCTCGATCTTGTCGCCGACCGCTTCCGCAATGCCGGGCAGCACGTGGATCGAGGACGGCGCGCCGTCGAGCTGGCGGCCGCCGTGGTTGGAGACGACCATCGCCTGCGCGCCGGTCTCGACCGCGAGCTTGGCGTCTTCGATGTCGTGGATGCCCTTGATGATCAGCTTGCCCGGCCAGATCGAGCGGATCCAGTCGACGTCCTTCCAGTTCAGCGAGGTGTCGAACTGCGCCGCGGTCCAGGCCGAGAGCTTGGTCAGGTCCTCGGTGTTCTTCACGTGGCCGGCGATGTTGCCGAACGTCCGGCGCTTGCCCTGCAGCACGCCCTGCACCCAGGCCGGCCTGATCGCGAAATCGAACAGCTTCGACAGCGTCCATTCCGGCGGCACGCTCATGCCGTTCTTGATGTCCTGGTGACGCTGGCCGATCACCTGCAGGTCGACGGTCAGGCATAGTGCGCTGCACTTCGCGGCGATCGCGCGCTCGACCAGGGCCTTAATGAAGCCGCGGTCCTTCATGACGTAGAGTTGGAACCAGAACGGCTTCTCGACGCTAGCAGCGATGTCCTCGATCGAGCAGATCGACATCGTGCTCTGCGTGAACGGGATGCCGGCGGCCTGCGCCGCGCGGCAGGCGTGAATCTCGCCGTCGCCATGCTGCATGCCCAGGAGGCCGACCGGCGCCAGGATCAGCGGCATCGACGCGGGCTCGCCGAGGATCGTCGTCGACAGATCGCGCTTGGACACGTCGACCAGGATGCGCTGGCGGAATTTGATCTTCTGCAGATCGTCGCGGTTGGCGCGCAGCGTCTCCTCGGCATAGGAGCCGCGATCGGCGTAGTCGAAGAAGGCTTTGGGCACGCGGCGCTTGTGCAGCAGGCGCAGGTCTTCAATGCAGGTGACGTGTTTCATCGCGGTCTTCGGCTCCCCACCGGCGTCTCGTTTCTTAAGGCTGGGGCAGTCATCTAGCATCTTTGCGGCGCCTGCCAAATCCAACTTGGGAACCGCAACGGCGTCTGGGCAAGGCAGGGCAAACTGCGCGCGTCACGCAACACGACGTCGGGGCTGCCGGAGCGAGCACATTCCGGCTGCGGCGGGCTCCGGCGGGCGAGCCCTCCGGAGCCGTCAGGTCGAATGAAAAATTAGCCTTAACAACGGCTTACAGAGGCTATGGCGGTTTCGTGGTAATGATTCATCATATTTTTTGAAGCCATCTTAGCCTTAAGGCGACTATAACCCGCGGGCTGACCGGCAGGGCGGCTCCCGTGATTCGCACCCGCCGGTAACGAAATCCAGAAGCCGTTGCTGGGGGTCATATGAGCCGTAACTATTTCGGGACCGATGGGATTCGTGGCCGCGCCAACGGCCTGATCACGCCGGAACTCGCGCTCAAGGTGGGGCAGGCCGCAGGTCTTCTGTTCCAGCGCGGCGAGCACCGCCACCGCGTGGTGATCGGCAAGGATACGCGCCTCTCCGGGTACATGATCGAATACGCCATGGTGGCCGGCTTCACCTCGGTCGGCATGGACGTGCTGCTGGTCGGCCCGATGCCGACGCCGGCGGTCGCGATGCTCACCAAGTCGATGCGCGCCGATCTCGGCGTCATGATCTCAGCTTCGCACAATCTGTTCGAGGACAACGGCATCAAGCTGTTCGGGCCGCAGGGTTTCAAGCTGTCCGACGATGTCGAGAGGCAGATCGAGCAACTGCTCGATGAATCGCTCGACAAGAAGCTGGCGCAGAGCGCGAGCCTCGGCCGCGCCCGCCGCATCGACGGCGTGCACGATCGCTACATCGAATTCGCCAAGCGCACCCTGCCGCGCGACCTCTCGCTCGACGGCCTGCGCGTCGTGGTCGATTGCGCCAACGGCGCGGCCTACAAGGTCGTGCCCGAGGCGCTGTGGGAGCTCGGCGCCGACGTGATCTCGATCGGGGTCGATCCGGACGGCTTCAACATCAACAAGGAATGCGGTTCGACCTCGCCGGAGGCGCTGTGCCGCAAGGTGCGTGAGATGCGCGCCGACATCGGCATCGCGCTCGACGGCGACGCGGATCGCGTGATCCTGGTCGATGAGCGCGGCCACATCGTCGATGGCGACCAGCTGCTCGCGGTCATCGCGCAGAGCTGGAAGGAGGACGGCCGCCTGGCGCGCGCCGGTATCGTCGCGACCGTGATGTCCAATCTCGGTCTCGAGCGCTTCCTGCAGGGGCAGGGGCTCGAACTGGTGCGCACGCCGGTCGGCGACCGCTACGTTCTCGAGCGCATGCTGGCCGACGGCTACAATCTCGGCGGCGAGCAGTCGGGCCATATCATTCTCTCGGACTACGCGACCACGGGGGACGGCTTCGTCGCCGCGCTGCAGGTGCTGGCGACGGTGCAGAGGCTGCGCCGTCCGGTGTCCGAGGTCTGCCACCGCTTCGATCCGCTGCCGCAGATCCTCAAGAATGTGCGCTATCGCAGCGGCAAGCCGCTCGACGCGGACGAGGTGAAGTCGGCGATCGATACCGGACAGAAGCGCCTCAACGGCCATGGCCGACTGCTCGTGCGCTCCTCCGGGACCGAGCCGGTGATCCGCGTGATGGGCGAGGGCGACGACCGCGACCTGGTCGAGGAGGTCGTCGACGAGATCGTGGCCGCGGTGGGCAATGCGGCGGCTGCTGCCGCCTGATCGCCGGCGATCATATTTTCGATTGTGGCCTGTCATCGTCAGATGGCAGGCCTTTTTGCTGGCTCACGATCTTCTCGCGTCCGAGTACGTCGCCAGGATGCTTCTGATCGCGTCGTTCAACCATTTCGTACGGCGGATCGGTATTTGGAAGGCATGGCTTCGCCATGAGCCGGGCCGGTCGACTAATTAGTTCGCATTGCCTGCATCGCCCGGCGCAGCCGCTAACGATCTGTTAGGATGAGTTGTCCGGCCGTTAACGGTTCCCACTCGCTCATGGAAAATCAACCTTAATTATTAGGGTTAAGCGCCGCTTAAGCATTTGGTGCGATTGTAGGGCCGTCAGTTGTGATGTGGGGCCAGGTTCTCGATTGCCTCACCGGCCAAAGGGACGAAGCCAATGCGTAGCGTTATGTCTTTGATCGCCGCCGGAGCGGCCTCTCTGTTTTCCACTCTGGCCTTTGCGGCCGACATGCCCATCATGCCGCCTCCGGTCTACGCGCCGCCGCCGGCGGCCGATTTCGGCGGCTGGTATCTGCGCGGCGACATCGGCTTCAGCAATCAGAAGGTCAAGGACGTTCACTATTCGCGCGAATCCGCCTACACGCCGATGACGTCGTTCAATCAGACCTCGGCGTTCGATACCGCGGGCATCTACGGCGTCGGCGTCGGCTATCGCTTCAACAGCTGGTTCCGCGCCGACGTCACCGGTCAGTATCGCGGCAATTCGAACTTCAAGGCTACCGACCGCTTCAACGCGACGGCGGGCGGCGTGCCCTATAGCGGCATCGACAATTACAGCGGCAGCAAGTCGGAATGGCTGGTGCTCGCCAACGCCTATGTCGATCTCGGCACCTGGTGGTGCGTGACGCCGTTCATCGGCGCGGGCGTCGGCGGTGCGCGGGTGACGGTCTCGAACTTCACCGACACGGGCATCAACAATCTGCCGTTCACGACCACGAGCTTCGCGACGGCGCCGACCTCCTCGAAATGGAATTTCGCGTGGGCGGCCCATGCCGGTCTGGCCTACAACGTCAACCCGAACCTGGTGCTGGAGCTGGCCTACAGCTATGTCGATCTAGGCCAAGGCCAGACCGGCGTCCTGTCCGACTACGTCGGGAACACCACCGGCAACGTATTCAAGTTCAAGGACATCACCTCGCACGACCTGAAGCTCGGCGTGCGCTGGAATTTCGACCAGCCGCCGCCGCCGCCGATGCCGGCCCTGATCCGCAAGGGCTGAATCGAGCGCTCGCCCTCACTGCAAATCGAACGAACGGCGCGGGCGTCCCGCGCCGTTTCGCGTTTCTGATCGGGCGAAGCGCGCGCGTTTTCGCTGAAAGAATTTCCGTGCAGAGCGCTGCGACAACGAATGATTAAGGTTAACGCGCGATGATCGGAACAGAGAGTTCAAGTGCTGATTGGAGCGTTGCGATGCGTAGCCTGGTGGTGGCGGTTTCGGTGTGCGGCATGATCTCCGCGGCCCAGGCCGCGGACTTGTCCGACCTTCCGATCCTGCGCGGCAGCATGACCGAGGGCCTGAACAATTCGCGGGTCAACTGGGACGGCTACTACGTCGGCGTCCAGGGCGGCTATGGCTCGTCCGATGAGAATTTCAACGGCTCGACCAAGAACATGACGGCGGCGGTGCTGGCCAACACGCTGATCGAGAGCCAGATGCAGGTCTCGTCCTGGAACCCGAATCTCGGCAAGCAATCCTCGCGCGCATCGGGCTTCGGCGCCTTCGTCGGCTACAACAGTCAGTGGGACGACGTCGTGCTCGGCGTCGAGGCGAGCTATCTGCACGGCAAATACGGCGGCATGGCCTCTTCGAGCCGCACGCTCGTCAGCACGGCCGCACTGACCGACGGCAACTTCCACGCCGTGACGTCGACGCAGTCCTCGCAGATCTCGATCACCGACATGGCGACGATCCGCGGTCGTGCCGGCTATGCGATGGGCTGCTTCCTGCCCTACGCATTTTTCGGCCTTGCACTCGGCAACGCAGATATCGGCCAGTCCGTGACGGTTCAGGACCGGGTCAGCACGACCTTTCTCGGCACCTACACGCCGCTTGCGCCGCTCAGCGCCAACAACCTTCAGCACAATCACCTGATCTACGGCTACAGCGCCGGTCTCGGCGTCGACGTCAATCTGGTCGGCGGCCTGTTTGCGCGGGCCGAATACGAATACGTCCGCTTCACCTCGACGGTCGACACCAGCATCAATACGGTGCGCGCGGGCCTCGGCTACAAGTTCTGAGCTGATTGCAAGCCTGTCCTGTATGCCGATGTCCATCAGCATCCGTCCTGCGCAGCGCGACGACGTCGCTGCCATTGTCGCCATGCTCGCCGACGATCATCTCGGCCGGGCGCGCGAGCGCCTCGAGCAGCCGTTGCCGCAGTCCTACTACGACGCGTTCGAGACGATCGCGCGGGATGGGAACATCACCCTGATCGTTGCCGAGGAGGCGGGCCGGGTGGTCGGCTGCCTGCAACTCTGCATCCTGCCCGGGCTCAGCTCGCAAGGTGCGTCGCGCGCGCTGGTCGAGGACGTCCGCGTCGCCACCGACCGCCGCAGCCGCGGCATCGGCGAGCAGCTGCTGCAATGGGCGATCGCCGAGGCGCGCAAGCAGCGCTGCAATCTGGTCGAGCTGATGACGCATCAGAGTCGCACCGACGCGCAGCGCTTCTACGGGCGGCTCGGCTTCGCCAAGAGCCATTTCGGCATGGTGATGCGGTTCTGATCAGCGCGGCAGGCGGTAGGCCGCGACGGCGTTCGGGCCGAACGCCTTGTCGCGGATGTCCGAGCCGAGCCGCAGCAGGCACTGCTCCAGCGCCTGCTTGATTTCGCCGTAGCCGCCGGCGAGCAGGCACACCGGCCAGTCCGAGCCGAAGATCAGCCTGTCGGCGCCGAAGCAGCGCGCCACATGTGTCACATAGGGCTGCAGCCGCTCCGCGTCCCAGTCGGTCCAGACGGCTTCCGTGGCGAGCCCCGACACCTTGCACCAGACATTGCCGCAGGCCGCGAGCTCGGCGATGCGATCGGCCCAGTCCTGATCGAAGCCGGTGGCGATCGGCGGCTTGGCCGCGTGGTCCAGCACGAAGCGCGCTCTCGGAAAAGCGCGCACCGTCGCAATCGCCGCCGGCAGCTCGCGCGTGCGCACCAGCAGATCGTAGCTCAAATCGCGGGCGAACACGATGTCGAGGCCGCGCCTGACGTCGCCGCGAAAGATCCATGCCGGGTCGGCCTCGTCATGGACCTGGTGGCGGATGCCGACCAGCCTGTCCCCGCCGGGCAGGCCGCGCAGCCGGTCGATCGTTGGTCCCACCGATGGATCGGTCAGGTCGACCCAGCCGACGACACCGGCGACGAACGGCGTCGCATGGGCAATGCGCAGGAATTCCTCGGTCTCGTCGAGCGACGACCGGGTCTGCACCAGGATGCTGGCGTCGAGACCGTTCTCGGCCAGCAGCGTGGCGAGATCGGCGGGACCGAACGGCCGGCGGATCGGCGCCAGCGCGTCACCGGCCATCCATGGATAGTCGGCGCGACCGGGATCCCAGAAGTGCTGATGCGCATCGATGACGCGGCTCATGGCGCCTCTCCCGGCAGCGGCGCGCGGGCGTCGACCAGGTCGCTGGCGCGCAGGTCGCGCCAGAACGCGGGCGGGATCGGCGCGTGCGCCAGCGCGATGTTGTCGGCCGCCTCCTGCGCATTGCGCGCGCCCTGCAGGCCGACGGTCACCGCGGGATGGGCCAGGCAGAACTGGATCGCGGCCGCCTTGAGCCCGATGCCGTGCTGCCTGCACAGCACATCGAGCTGGCGCGCCCGCGCCACCAGGGCGGCATCGGCATCCTCGTAGTTGAACTTCGCCGGCCCATGAGGGTTGGCGAGGATGCCGCTGTTGTAGATGCCACCGAGAATGATGGCGATGTTCTGCCTCTCGCAGATCGGAAACAGCGCCGTCAGCGCGCCCTGGTCGAGCAGCGTGTAACGGCCCGCCAGGAGAAAGCAGTCGACCGGAACGGCTTCGGCAAAGCGCGCCAGCATCTCGGACTGGTTCATGCCGGCGCCGATCGCCTTGATGCTGCCGTCGTCGCGCAGCCGCTGCAGCGCGCGAAAGGCGCCGGCCACGGCCTCGTCGTAGTGATCGTCGGGATCGTGCACGAGCAGGATGTCGATGCGATCCAGGCCGAGCCGGACCATGCTCTCCTCGACCGAACGCATCACGCCGTCATAGGAGTAGTCGAATTGTGGCCGCAGCGGCGGCGTGCCCTTGTAGTGCGGGTCTTCGCCCGAGGCCGTCGCGTCCGGCCGCAACAGCCGGCCGACCTTGGTCGAGATCACGTAGCTGTCGCGCGGCTGCCGGCGCAAGAACGCGCCGAGCCGCTGCTCGGCGAGGCCGAAGCCGTACAGCGGCGCGGTGTCGTAGAAGCGCACGCCGCGCGACCACGCCGCGGCGATCGTGGCTTCGGCATCGCCATCGCTGACCGGCGCGAACAGGCCGCCGAGCGGCGCCGTGCCGAGGCCGAGACGGGTGATGTCGAGCGAGCTCCTCCCGAGACGGACGCGTTCCATTCTTCTATCCTTGTTGTTCGGCGCGTGCAGATCGCGTCATTGTGCATGGATGCGTTCGACGAAACAATGACGTCGCATGGTGCAGCACAACGAAGAGGAGGGGACGATGTCGGCGATCAATCCACTGACGGCCTTCGGAGTCGTGCTGGCGACGGCGGCGACCGACGCGGTCTACGTGATGTTCACGTCGGCGGTCGTCGCCAAGCGGCGCGTATCGGCCGCGACCTGGAGCTCGATCTGGTACATGCTCTCGTCATTCGCCGTGATCAGCTACACGGAGAACTGGATCTACGTCGCGTTCGCTGCGGTCGGCTCCTGGATCGGCGCCTACGCCTCGATGACCTTCCTGCATCGTCCTCCGGCTGGCCAGTCGCCCGTCGGTGCCGCGCCGGAATGAATTGCATTCGCTTGCATGCCAGCACGACTGCGTGAACGCCGGCGCGAGCGCGCGAAGTTCCTTGACGCGGAACGACCCTTCCCGTAATCACCGGGGCGGGACACCTCCCCCCAACGGGAGGCTTACTATCTGGAAGGATAGACGATGACTGCAGCGAAGCCCTCGCAGCGGCCTGTTGTGCCGCATTTCTCCTCCGGCCCCTGCGCCAAGCGTCCCGGATGGACCTCCGAAAATCTCAAGGACGCTCCCCTCGGCCGCTCGCATCGCGCGAAGGTCGGCAAAGCCAAGCTCAAGCAGGCGATCGAGCTGACGCGCGACGTTCTCGAAGTGCCGGCCGACTACAAGATCGGCATCGTGCCCGCGTCCGACACGGGTGCGGTCGAGATGGCGCTGTGGTCGCTGCTCGGTGCGCGGCCCGTCACCACGATCGCCTGGGAATCGTTCGGCGAGGGCTGGGTCAGCGACATCGTCAAGGAGCTCAAGCTCAAGGATGTCACCAAGCTGCATGCCGGCTATGGCGAGATTCCGGATCTGTCGAAGGTCGATCCGGCCAGCGACGTCGTCTTCACCTGGAACGGCACCACCTCGGGCGTCCGCGTTCCCAACGCCGACTGGATCAGCGCGACGCGTGAAGGCCTGACCATCTGCGATGCGACCTCCGCTGCATTCGCCCAGCCGCTTGACTGGCCGAAGCTCGACGTCGTTACCTTCTCCTGGCAGAAGGCGCTCGGCGGCGAGGCCGCGCATGGCATGCTCATCCTGTCGCCGCGCGCAGTCGAGCGTCTCGAGACCTACAAGCCGGCCTGGCCGCTGCCGAAGATCTTCCGCCTCACCAAGGGCGGCAAGCTCAATGCCGGCATCTTCGAGGGCGAGACCATCAACACGCCGTCGATGCTGTGCGTCGAGGACTATCTGGATGCGCTCACTTGGGGCAAGTCGATCGGCGGCCTGAAGGCGCTGATCGCCCGCGCCGACGCCAACACCAAGGTGCTGGCCGACTGGAAGGCGCGCACGCCCTGGATCGATTTCCTGGCGCAGGATCCCGCGATCCGCTCCAACACCTCGGTGTGCCTCAAGGTCATCGATCCCGCGATCACATCGCTGTCGGCCGATGCCCAGGCGGAGTTCGCCAAGAAGCTGGTGGCGCTGGTCGAGAAGGAAAACGCCGGCTTCGACTTCGCACACTATCGCGATGCGCCGGCTGGCCTGCGCATCTGGTGCGGCGCCACCGTGGAAGCCAGCGACGTCGCGCTGCTGACGCAGTGGATCGACTGGGCGTTCGCCGAGGCCAAGGCCGCGCTGCCGAAGGCCGCCTGAGGCGCTCCGCGTAGGGTGGGCAAAGGCGCAACGCGCGGTGCCCACCAATTATCTCACCTGACGCGAGAGAGCGGTGGGCACGCTCCCGCCTTCGCTCGAAGAGCTACGGCGGGCAAGTCGCTTTGCCCACCCTACGAGCTTTCACCTCATCCCGGCGCATCGCGCCGCCCCTCCGTGATGGAGGGCGTGAAGGAACATCGTCATGTCCAAACCCAAAGTTCTCATTTCCGACGCACTCTCCCCGGCTGCCGTGCAGATTTTCAAGGATCGCGGCATCGAGGTCGACTTCCAGCCCAATCTCGGCAAGGACAAGGACAAGCTCGCCGACATCGTCGGCGACTATGACGGCCTTGCGATCCGCTCCGCCACCAAGGCCACGGCCAAGATCATCGAGCGCGCCAAGCGGCTCAAGGTGATCGGCCGCGCCGGCATCGGCGTCGACAATGTCGAAATCCCCGCGGCAACCGCCAAGGGCATCATCGTGATGAACACGCCGTTCGGCAATTCGATCACGACCGCCGAGCATGCGATCACGATGATGCTGTCGCTGGCGCGCGAGATCCCGCAGGCCGACGCCTCGACCCAGGCCGGCAAGTGGGAGAAGAACCGCTTCATGGGCGTCGAGATCACCGGCAAGACGCTGGGCGTGATCGGCTGCGGCAATATCGGCTCGATCGTCTGCGACCGTGCGCAGGGCCTGCGCATGAAGGTGATCGGCTTCGATCCGTTCCTCACCGAGGAGCGCGCGCTCGATCTCGGCGTCGAGAAGGTCGAGCTCGAGGAGCTGCTGAAGCGCGCCGATTTCATCACGCTGCACACGCCGCTGACCGACAAGACCCGCAACATCATCGATGCCGCGGCGATCGCCAAGATGAAGCAGGGCGTGCGCATCATCAATTGCGCCCGCGGCGGCCTGATCGACGAGCAGGCGCTGCTCGCGGCGCTCAACAGCAAGCATGTCGCGGGTGCCGCGCTCGACGTGTTCGCCGAGGAGCCGGCCACCAGCAATCCGCTGTTCGGCCATGCCAACGTGATCTGCACGCCGCATCTCGGCGCCTCGACCACGGAAGCGCAGGAGAACGTCGCGCTGCAGATCGCCGAGCAGATGTCGGACTACCTGCTCACCGGCGCGATCTCGAACGCGATCAACTTCCCGTCGATCACGGCCGAGGAAGCGCCCAAGCTGAAGCCGTTCATCGCGCTCGCCGAGAAGCTCGGCTCGTTCGCGGGCCAGCTCACGGAAAGCAGCATCACCAAGATCCAGATCACCTATGAAGGCCACGTCGCCGAGATGAAGACCCGGGCGCTGACCTCGGCGGTGCTGGCGGGGCTGCTGCGGCCGATGCTGGGCGAGGTCAACGTGGTCTCGGCGCCGGTCATCGCCAAGGAGCGCGGCATGATCGTCGACGAGGTGCTGCGCGCCGGCGAGAGCGACTATGAGAGCCTGATCACGGTCGCGGTCACCACCGAGCACCAGGAGCGCGCGGTGTCGGGCACGGTCTACGCCGACGGCAAGCCGCGCCTCGTCGACATCAAGGGCATCCGTGTCGACGCCGAGTTCGGCAAGTCGATGATCTACGTCACCAACGAGGACAAGCCGGGCTTCATCGGCAAGTTCGCAAGCCTCCTGGGCGACGCCAAGATCAACATCGCGACCTTCCATCTCGGCCGCGTCGCGCCGGGCAGCGACGCGATCGCGCTGGTCGAGGTCGACGGTGCGGTGCCGGCCGATCTGCTCGCCAAGATCCAGGCGCTGCCGCAGGTCAAGCAGGCCAAGGCGCTGGCGTTCTGATCGTCCGATGAGATGAGTTGCAACGGCGGCGCGGCCTCTGGCCCTGTCGCCGTTGCGACTCTGAAGGGCCATCGAGCGACCGGCCCTTCAAGCCGTCGATTGAACCCGGCTTTCTTTCCCTGCGTCTAACGCCCGATGAAGGACCGGCTGACCCGGTCCCGTGGGCGTTGGGCTGCGGAGAAAGTGATGACCATGCGAAACAAGGGCCTGCTTGCCACGGGTCTCGTCCTGGGTGCTGCGCTGACGGCGGTGCCCGGCCATGCGGCAAACGTCGATACGACCTCCACTGTCGATGCCGTGACGGTCTATCCGGATGGCGCGACGGTGACCCGGGTCATCTCGCTCGACCTTCCCGCAGGTGACAGCACCGCGATCGCCAAGGACTTCCCGCTCGGCCTCGATGCGTCCTCGCTGCGCGTGGAAGGCGAGGCCGGCACCAAGCTCGTGATCGGCACCGTCGACGCCAAGCCGCCGCGTGCGGCGCCGCCCGTCAACCTGCCCGACATCGACAAGCGCATCGAAGCGCTGCAGGACGAGCGTGCCAATCTCGACGGCGCGATTGCAGCGGCTGTTGCGCGCAAGAAATTTGCCGAGCGTTTTGCCGAGGCATCGCCGGCCGGGCTCGGCGAGAAGGGCGAGGCGCGTCCGATCACGGAATGGCGTGCCGCGTTCGCCGCCGTTGCCGACGAGGTCGGACAGGCCGACGCGGCGATCCGTGATGCGGAGCGCAAGCAGCGCGACATCGATCGCGAGATCGCGCGCCTGCAGGACAATCTCACGACGAAGCCCCCGAGCAAGCTGGAGGTGCGGATCGAATTGTCGGCGGCGGCAGCGACCAAGGCGACCTTGCGCGTGACCTACGCGGTGCGCAATGCCCGCTGGGTGCCGCTCTATGACGCGCGTCTTGACACGTCGGCGAAGGACCACAAACCGGCTCTCGAGCTGGTGCGACGCGCCGAGATCCAGCAGGCCACCGGCGAGGACTGGCCCGAGGTCGCGCTCACGGTTTCGACGGTGCGGACCGGACGCGGCGGCAGTGCGCCCGAACTCAGGACGATCATCGCGCAATATCCGCCGCCGCCACCGCCAGCGCCGAAGCCGGCCGCCGTGAGCGCGGCACGAGGACTCATGGAGAGCCGGCAGGAGTTTCGCTTTAACGGAGGGACGATGTTCGGAGATGTCGCGGACAAGGCCGTCGAGCAGCAGACGGTCGCGGAGATCAGCGCCTTCCAGACCGTCTTCCGTCTTCCCGGACGCGTCAGCGTCGGTGCCAATGATGGCGCGAAGAGCCTGCGCATCTCCACCGCGACGATCACGCCCGAACTGACGATCCGTTCCGCGCCCGTCATCGATCCCACCGCCTATCTCGAAGCGAGCTTCCCACAGGCGGAGGACGCGCCGCTGCTGCCGGGCAAGGTCTCGATCTATCGCGACGGCATGTTCGTCGGCACCAGCAAATTGGCCGCCGCGGGCAAGGATGAGCCCGTTCGTCTCGGCTTCGGGGCCGACGACGAGGTCAAGGTCGAGCGTAGTGTCGTCAAGCGCAACGAAGGCTCGGCCGGCCTGATCGTGACGACGGCGAAGATCGACGAGCGCGCCTTCAAGACGACGGTCCGCAACGCGCATGATTTCCCGGTCAAGGTCGCGATCCAGGATCAGCTGCCGGTCAGCGAGAACGAAGAGATCACGGTCGAGATGCTTCCTGCGACCACGCCGCCGGTCTCGACCAACGTCCGCGACCGGCGTGGCGTCGTCGAATGGGTGATCGACGCCAAACCCGGCGAGACCAAGGATATCGCCTTCGCCTGGCGCGTGCGCTGGCCGAAGGACAAGTCGATCGTGATGCAGCCGTCGGGCTGAGTGCCGGGCGGGGGGACTGGTGCCGCTTGATCCATGACAAGCCGCCCGGTCCCGGTCCTGTTATGCGCGAGTGGAACCCCGTTGATCACGTCCTGTCCGGCCGTGATCGATCTCGACCGAGAGCGCCGACATGGAATCCGACCCGAACACCCGCAAGCAGGCCGTCGCCGTCGGCTACATCTTCCTCGCCGGCGTCGGCATGCTGCTGCTGCAGTGGCTGCTGACGACCTACAACACGGTCGAGACCATTCCATACAGCCAGTTCGAGCAATTGATCGAGCAGGGCAAGATCTCCGAGGTGTCGGTCAGCCAGGACACCATCCAGGGCAAGTTCAAGGACAAGCAGTCCGACGGCAAGACGTCGTTCATCACCGCGCGCGTCGATCCGCCGCTGGCCGAGAAGCTCGCCGCGAAGGGCGTGAAGGTGACCGGCGTGCCCTCGGGCGGGCTGATCCAGACGCTGCTGTCCTGGGTCGTGCCGGCGCTGATGTTCTATCTCATCTGGGTGTTCCTCGGCCGCAAGGTGATGGACCGCCAAGGCTTCGGCGGTCTGATGTCGATCGGCAAGTCGCGCGCCAAGGTCTATGTCGAGACCGACACCAAGGTCACCTTTGCCGATGTCGCAGGGGTCGACGAGGCCAAGTTCGAGCTGCAGGAGGTCGTGCAGTTCCTGAAGGATCCGAAGAGCTATGGCCGGCTCGGCGCACACGTCCCCAAGGGCATCCTGCTGGTCGGCCCGCCCGGCACCGGCAAGACCCTGCTCGCGCGCGCGGTGGCGGGCGAAGCGGGGGTGGCGTTCTTCTCGATCTCCGGATCCGAGTTCGTGGAGATGTTCGTCGGCGTCGGCGCTGCCCGCGTGCGCGATCTGTTCGAGCAGGCCCGCAAGGCCGCGCCTTGCATCATCTTCATCGATGAGCTCGACGCGCTCGGCCGCAGCCGAACCGCGGGTGGCCAACTCGGCGGCTACGATGAGAAGGAGCAGACGCTCAATCAATTGCTGGCGGAGCTCGACGGCTTCGACCCAAGCTCCGGCGTCATCCTGCTCGCCGCCACCAATCGGCCGGAGATCCTCGATCCCGCGCTCATGCGCGCCGGCCGCTTCGATCGCCAGGTGCTGGTCGACCGTCCTGACAGGGGCGGGCGGCTCGCAATTCTCAAGGTGCATGTCCGCAAGATCACGGTCGCCGACAGCGTCGATCTCGACAAGGTCGCGGCACTGACGGCCGGCTTCACCGGCGCCGACCTCGCCAACCTGATCAACGAGGCGGCGATCGCGGCGACCCGCCGCAAGGGTCACGAGGTGACGTTCGACGATTTCACGATGGCGATCGAGCGCATCGTCGCCGGCATCGAGAAGAAGAGCCGCGTGCTCAGTCCCGCCGAGCGCCGCCGTGTCGCCTATCACGAGATGGGCCACGCGCTGGTCGCGGCCAATCTCGTCGGCGTCGATCCGGTGCAGAAGGTCTCGATCATTCCGCGCGGCGTCGGCGCGCTCGGCTACACGATGCAGCGCCCGACCGAGGATCGCTTTCTGCTCGCGGTCAGCGAGCTGAAGAACCGCATCGCCGTCCTGATGGGCGGCCGCGCCTCGGAGCAGTTGATCTTCGACGGCGACGTGTCGACCGGCGCCGCCGACGATCTGCAGCGCGCGACCGAGATCGCCATCGAGATGGTCACCAAATACGGGATGGATGCGACTGTCGGGCAGCGCACTTACGCGCCGCGTCCACAGATCTCGTTCCTGCAGCCGCAGGATCAGATCGTGTCGGCGGCCGAGGAGACCGGGCGCGAGATCGACCTCGCGGTGCGGGATCTGATCGCAGACGGCGATGCCCGTGCCAGGGCGATTCTCGAAAGCCATCGCCCGGACCTCGAGCGCGGCGTCGCCCTCCTGATCGCCAAGGAGACGCTGACCGCCGAGGAGTTCGCGCCATTGCGGCCCGCCTCCGCCGCGGCGCCGGCCCCGGATGCCGTTGTCCCGAGCTGATCCGGGTTTCTACGGGGGCGCGTTCGCAACCGAACTCTAACCATCACCTGATCAGTTAACCGGCAGCTCACCTTGACAGATCGAGGCCGTCGATCGGGGACCGGGCGGAGTTCTTTGCGTGCTGCTGAACAACCTGAAGATTGCCCCCAAGCTCGCCATCGTCGTCGGCGTCGCGATGCTGGGCCTTGCCGCGGCCGGTACGTTTGCCGGCACTCTGATGCAAAAGGAGATGGTCAATGCCCGCATCGAACAGTGCCGGGCGATCGTCGAGACCGCGCGTAACATGGCCCTCGGCCTCATCAAGGATGTCGAAGCCGGCAAATTGACGAAGGAGGCTGCGCTCGACGAGTTCGTCGATCGCGGGAGAACGATGACCTTCGACAAGGGCACGGGCTATCTGTTCGCCTATACGATGGACGGCAATGTGGTGCTGTCCCAGGATCCGAAGCAGCGCGGCTCGAACGTGATCGATTTCGAGCTCAACGGCCGCAAGCTCGTCGTCGAGCTGCGCGACGGCGTTGCCAAGGATGGCGAAGTCACCTTGCACTACGAATATCTGCGTCCCGGTCAGGAGCAGCCGACCCGCAAGATCTCCTATGCGGTGATGATTCCCGGCTGGAATACGTTCGTGGGCACCGGCGTCTATGTCGACGATCTCGACGCGAAGATGAAGCCGTTGAAATGGCTGATCTGGATGGCCTGCGCAGGCATCGCGGTCGTCGCCGGCGGGATCGCCTGGCTGATCAGCCGCAGCATCAGCGTGCCGCTCGATCGTCTCGGCGTCCGCATGCGCGAGATCGCCGACGGCCGGCTCGAGGGCGAGATTCCCGGTGTCGGCCGCGGCGACGAGATCGGCGGGATGGCCGCGACCGTCCAGATCTTCAAGGACAACGCGCTGCGGATGCGCGAGCTCGAGCAGGCCGAGGCCGCCACCCAGCAGCGCGCGGCCGCCGAGCGGACCGCGGCCATGCAGAACCTCGCAGCCGACTTCGAGCGCAGCGTCAATGGCATCGTCCGCTCGGTGGCGTCGGCGGCCGAGGGCATGCAGCACACCGCGCAGTCGATGACCTCGACCGCGAGCGATGCCAGCTCGCGCGCTTCGACCGTCAGCGCCGCCACCCAGAGCGCCAGCGACAATGTCGGCACGGTCGCCGCCGCGGCCGAGGAGCTGTCGAGCTCGGTCAACGAGATTTCGCGCCAGGTCGCCCGCTCCAGCGAGATCGCGAGCAAAGCCGTGGGCGACGCGGAGCGCACCAACGCCACCGTTCAGGTGCTGTCGACCGGTGCTGAGAAGATCGGCGAGGTCGTCAAGCTGATCCATTCGATCGCGGCGCAGACCAACCTGCTGGCGCTGAACGCCACGATCGAAGCCGCCCGCGCTGGCGAATCCGGCAAAGGCTTTGCGGTCGTCGCTTCGGAGGTGAAGGCGCTCGCCAACCAGACGGCGAAGGCGACCGAGGAGATCTCGGCGCAGGTCGCGGCGATGCAGACCTCGACGCAGGATGCGGTCACCGCCATCAGCGGCATCACCCAGACCATCGCGCAGATGAGCGAGATCACCAATTCGATCTCGACCTCGATCGCGCAGCAGGGCGACGCGACGCGCGAGATCGCGCGCAACATCCAGTCGGTCGCGGCCGGCTCCAACGAGATCAGCGCCCATATCGGCGGCGTCACCAAGGCGGCGGAAGCGACGGGCATGGCCGCCTCGGAAGTGCTGTCGAGCGCACGTGAGCTCGACAGCCAGTCGGGCCTGCTGCAGCAGGCCGTCGATGGCTTCATGGCAAAGGTGCGAACGGCCTGAGGCGGCTTGGAACGGACCCCACGCTCAGGCCATCTTGGGGCCGCCCGTGCGCGAGGCGATGATCACGCCCGCGATGACCAGCGCATAGCCCATGAGGTGGAACAGCCTGAGCTCCTCGCCGAGCAGCAGGATCGCCAGCACCGAGCCGAACAACGGGACCAGGTGCAGGAACGGCGCGGCGCGGTTCGGTCCGATCAGGCTGATGCCGCGGTTGAAGAACAGATAGGCCAGCGTCGAGGCGAAGACGACGACGTAGCCGAGCGTCGCGATCGAGAGCAGGTCGGGCGCGAGCACGAACCCGGAGGAATATTCCCAGACCGCCAGCGGCAGCAGCAGAACGGCGCCGAGCGCCGTGCAGGACGAGATCAGCGACAACTGGTGCACCGCCGGCCGCCGCGTCATGGCGGCGGAGTAGAGGCCGAACACCAGCAATGCGCCCGCGAACATCAGGTCGCCGCGGTTGAACTGGATGCCCGCGAGCGCACCGAGATCGCCGCGCGTCAGGATCACCAGCACGCCGCTCAGCGACATCGCGATGCCTGCGAACTGGGCCAGGCTCAGCCTGACGCCGAACAGCAGCAACGACCACAGCGCCACGAACAGCGGCGTCGACGATTGGATCAGCAGCCCGTTGAGCGCCTGGGTGTATTGCATGGCCCAATAGGACAGCGCGTTGTTGATCGCGAATCCGGTCAGCGCCAGCAGCAGCAGAAGCGGCCAGTGCGCGAGCAGCGTGCGCCAGTCGCGCGCCAGGTGCGTGCGTGCGAACGGCCACAGCATCAGGAAGGTCCCGATCCAGCGGATGCACGACAGCGTCAGCGGCGGCACGTGCCCGGCGACGTAGCGCGCGAGCACGATGTTGCCGGCCCAGAACAGCGAAGCCAGCGTGAGCAGCACGTAAGGCTGGTTGTTGAGCCAGGCGAGCGGCGATGATGGCTTGATGTCGTCGGCGGGCAAGGGAGGCGGGACGCTCTGGCGGGGGGAGGACGCAAGGTGGGCCAAATCGCGGCGCTGCGCAATGCGCCGCCGGGGATTGGTGCCATGCAGGCGCCGTCGCCCGGGAACAGCGTCTCACGTTGCCTGTTTGCGCGACGCCACGAACACGCCGGCCAGCACCAGGGCAAAGCCGATCACGTGGAAGATCTGCGGCTGCTCGCCGAGGAACACGAAGGCCATGATCGAGCCGAACACCGGCACCACGTGAAAGAACGGCGCGGCGCGGTTGGCGCCGATCAGGAGCACGCCGCGATTGAAGCAGAGATAGGCGATCGTCGATGGAAAGATCGCGACGTAGAGCAGCGAGAGCAGGTTCTGCGCGTCGAACGCCATGACCGGTCGCACGTTGAGCTCCCAGATCAGCAGCGGAATCAGGCTGGCGGCACCGCAGCCGAAGGTGAAAGCGACCATCGACAGGCCGTGGATCTGCGGGCGCTTGAGCGTCAGGACCGAGTAGAAGCCGAACACCGTCATCGCGACGAGGAAGATCAGGTCGCCCTTGTTGAAGTTGACGTCGGCGAGTGCCGCGGGGTGGCCGCGCGTCAGGATGAGCAGCACGCCGGCCATTGACAGCACGATGCCGATCGCCTGCGCCAGGGTCAGGTGCACGCGCAGCAGCAGCATCGACCAGATTGCCACGATGAGCGGACCAGCCGACTGCAGCAGCAGGGTGTTGAGGGCCTGCGTATATTCGAGCGACCAGTATTGCAGCGTGTTGAAGGCGCCGATGCCCGTCACGGACAATGCGATCATGATGCCGAGCCGCGACCGGATCGCGGGCCAGTCCTGGCGCAGCTGTTTCCAGGCGAGCGGCAGGATCAGCAGGAAAGCCAACGACCAGCGCAGGAACGACAACGTCACCGGCGGGATGTGGCCGGCGGCGAGCCGGCCGACGATCGAGTTGCCGGCCCAGCACAGCGCCGTGATGCTCAGCAATACGTAGGGCTGGTTGGCGATCCAGCCGGGCGCGGTGGACGCGGTGCGATCGGCGGCAGACATGCGGCGCTGTTGGATCCGGTTGATGCGCCGCGGCAATCGGCCCGGCGATCCCAGGCCGAAGTTTCTCCCCGGCTGGGTCGACAGACACCAATTGCCGCTGCCTATCAAGAGGGCAGATGCATCGCGACCATGCAGCGATGATCGTCTTCAGGAGCCGGCATGCGGGGCATGTCCACGGTGCCGTCGCCGGGGTCCGGATTGGACCGCGACGGATTTGAGACGCTCCGCACTCAGCAGATAGACGATGACGAGAGCGGCGATGGCGGCCAAGACGATGGCAGGCGGCGCAACGAAGCCGAACCAGGCGCCGGCCGGGGTGAAGGGCACGACCAGCGCGACGGCGAGCGCAGTCAGTGACGACGCCGTCAGCATCGGATCGGCGCGGTTGCTCCATGGCCGTCCGTTGGTCCGGATGATGAAGATGACGAGGATCTGGGTCGCCATCGATTCGAGGAACCAGGCGGTCCGGAACTCGTCGGGCGTCGCATGGAACAAATACAGCAGTGCGCCGAAGGTGAGAAAATCGAACAGCGATGACAGCGGGCCCATGATCGCGGCAAAGCGCAGCAGCCGCTTCATGTCCCAGCGCTGCGGCCGCGCGGTGGCCTGCGGACTCACACGATCGAACGGGATGCCGAGCTCGGAGAGATCGTAGAGCAGGTTGTTGAGCAGGATCTGCGTCGGCAGCATCGGCAGGAACGGCAGCATGATCGAGGCGACCGCCATCGACAGCATGTTGCCGAAATTCGAGCTCGCGCCCATCCGCACGTATTTCAGGATGTTGGCGAAGGTGCGCCGTCCTTCCTCCACGCCGTCGGCGACCACCTCGAGATCGGAGGCGAGCAGGATCATGTCGGCGGCCGATTGCGCCACGCCGGTCGCCCCGTCGACCGACAGGCCGATGTCGGCCACCTTCAGTGCCGGCGCGTCGTTGATGCCGTCACCCAGGAAGCCGACGACGTGGTCCGAGGCCTGCAGCGCCTTGACGATGCGCGATTTCTGATCGGGGGCGAGCCGGCCGAACGCATCGGCCGAACGCACCTGCACCGCAAGCGCATCGTCGCTGAGCTCGGCGATGTCGCTGCCGGACAGCACGCGATCCGCTCTCAGCCCGACCAGCCCGGCCAGTCGCTTGACCACGACCGGATCGTCGCCGGACAGGATCTTCAGCGCGATGCCGGCGCGCGCAAGCTGCGCGATGGCCGCGGCTGCGGTCGGCTTGGGCGGATCGGCGAACGCGCACAGACCCTCGAAGATCAGCTCCTGCTCGTCATCGGTCTCGATCTCGCGCGGCACGCCGGTCCAGGGCCTTGACGCGATGGCGACCGTGCGCAGGCCCTCGCGCGCCAGCGCGTGGACGCGCTCGCGCATGTCGGTGCGGCCGCTGTCGTCGAGCGGCGCGACGGTGCTGCCCTGCCGCTGCTGCGTGCACAGTTCGATCACCGCCTCCGGCGCGCCCTTCACGATCAGGATCTGTTCTGCCCCGCGGATCGCCAGCACCGAGCCGAGCCGGCGCGAGAAGTCGAAGGTCTGCTGTCCGCCCAGGGTCCATCCTGCCACCTCAAGGTCCGCGCCGGCGATGAGCGCGGTGTCGAGCGAACCACGATCACCGCCGAGTGCGGCAGCGATCGCGCCGAGCTCCGCGGCTCGCGGGTCGTCGCTGCCGTCGGGCGCGATGCTTCGGGCCAGCGTGATCTCGGCTGAGGTCAATGTTCCCGTCTTGTCGGTGCACAGCACCGACATCGCGCCGAGATCATGGATCGCCGCGAGCCGCTTCACGATCACCTTGCGCTTGGCCATGCGGAGCGCGCCGCGCGACAGCGTCACGGTCGTGATCATCGGCAGCAGCTCGGGCGTCAGTCCGACGGCCAGCGCCACCGAGAACAGCAGAGAGTCGAGCACATCGCGTCCGAATACGACGCGCACCGTGAGCACGATCACGACCAGGGCCAGCGTCAGCCGCGCGATGACGAGGCCGAATTCGTGCAGGTCGCGCTCGAACGGCGTGCGGGCCTGCGCTTCGGCCAGCGCCGAGGCGGCAGCGCCGAACATCGTGTTCGGCCCGGTGTTGACGACGATCGCGACGGCCTCTCCGGTCTGGGCCACTGAGCCGCGAAACAGCACATTCGACGTGTCGTTCTCATCGCTGGGAATGCCGGCCTGTTTCGTCACGGGATAGGGCTCTCCCGTCAGCGCCGCCTCGCCGGCAGTGAAGGCCTTGCTTTCGATGATCAGCGCATCGGCAGGAACGATGTCGCCCGCGCGGACGCGCAGGATGTCTCCGGGAACGACGGCGTCGACGTCGATCTCGCGATAGGCGCCGTCCCGCTTGACCTCGGCCTTCAGGGCCACGGAGCGGCGGAGCTCCTCGGCCGCCTTGACGGCATGCCCCTCCTGAACCGTATCGAGCCCGATCGACAGCGTGAGGATGAGGACGATGATGGCGCCGCCGATCACGTCGCCCGTCACCATCGAGATGATGCCGGCCACCAGCAGGATCAGCGATAGCGGCTCGAGCAGGCGGCGAAGCACGGCGCGCATCGGCCCCACGACATGGGATGGGGAGTCGGCATTCCGGCCGTAGCGTTGCAGCCGCTGCCCGGCGTCGGCCCCGCCGAGGCCGTTCAGGTCGCAGCCCAGCGCTGCGGCTGCCTGCGCAGGCGACAGCCGCCAGAACCGGTGCAGGCCGGGGCTCGTATCGGTGCTCACATGCATCCGTTCATGTTCGTGGATGATTGGTGATGGTCATCTTGTCTGATTTGCATGAAGGATCGTGCGCCGGTTGACCTAGCGCAACATCCTGCTGCCGCGATCCCCTAGCTTTGCGGGCAATGCGCCGCGGGCTGACGGCCGCACCCGAGGAATGGATGGCGCCCGTCGCCGGGCATCATTCGCATTGACGAGTTTGTATTGAGGACCATGGCCGAACAAGCCGCAGCTCTCCCATCCCCCACGAAAGCCGCCGTTGGTCCGACCGTCCTGGCGGCGGTCTGGGCGCATCGCTGGTTCGCTCTCGCCATCATCGTGCTACTCGGCCTTGGCGGCTGGCAAAGCGTCCGCGTCATGCTTGGGCCTGCCATCGTCGTCGATCAGGTCCGGCGCGGCGACCTCGTCGAGACGGTCGTTGCCAGCGGTCACGTCGAGACGCCGTTCCGCGTCGAGATCGGCAGCCAGATCACCGGCACGGTCGAGGAGGTGCTGGTGCTGGAAGGCCAGCATGTCACCAAGGGCCAGCCGCTGATCTCGCTGGAGTCGCGCGAGCTGAAGGCTGCGGTGGTGCAGGCACAAGGGCAGGTGGCGCAGGCCGAGGCGCGGATGCGCCAGCTCGCCGAGCTGACCTTGCCGTCGGCGAAGGAGGCGTTGCGCCAGGTGCAGGCGACCTTGCTCAATGCCCAGCAGACCTATGACCGGACGTCGCAGCTGACCGGCAACGGCTATGCGACGCGCGCGGCGCTCGACGAGGCCCAGAAGACGCTCGACGTTGCGCTGGCGCAGAAGCGTGCCGCCGAATTCCAGGTCTTCACGGCGAGCCCCGGCGGCAGCGACTACGTCATGGCCGAGACGCAGCTGAACCAGGCGCGCGCCAATCTCGACACCGCGCAGTCGCGTCTCGGCTATGCGACGATCTCGGCGCCACGCGACGGCGTGCTGATCACGCGCAGTGTCGAGCGCGGCACCGTGGCGCAACCCGGCAAGATGCTGCTCGTCCTGGCACCTGCCGGCGATCTCCAGCTCGTCCTGCAGATCGACGAGCGCAATCTCGGCAAGCTGGCGCTCGGCCAGACGGCGCTGGCGTCGGCCGATGCCTATCCCGACAAGCGCTTCCCCGCCGTGGTCAGCTACATCAACCCCGGCATCGATATTTCCCGCGCGTCCGTCCAGGTCAAGCTGATCGTCAAGGACCCGCCCGACTATCTGCGCCAGGACATGACGGTGTCTGTCGACATCGAGGTCGCCTCCCGCAAGGATACGCTGGAGCTGCCGGTGCGCTCGGTTCACGACATCACCTCGGGACAGCCCTGGGTGCTCGGGGTGAAGGACGGCCGCGCCGCCAAGCAGCCGGTGCGCGTCGGCATCCGCGGCAACAGCCATGTCGAGATCGTCGACGGCTTGAATGCCGGTGACATCGCCGTGCCCCAGAGTTCCGGCATCCTGACCGGCCAGCGCTTCCGTCCGGTGCTGCCGTGAACCGCTGGCTGCCCTTCGAGTGGATCGCGGCGGTACGCTTCCTGCGCGAGGGCCGGCTGCAGACCTTGTTCATCATCGGCGGCATCGCGATCGGCGTCGGCGTCATCGTGTTCATGTCGGCGATGCTGGCGGGCCTCGAGGCCAATTTCATCAAGCGCGTGCTGACCTCGCAGCCGCAGATCCAGCTGCTGACGCCGGATCAGGTTGCGCGTCCCCTGCGCAACGACAATGGCGTGATCGAGGATGCCATCGTGCAGCGTCCGAGCCAGCGCGTGATCTCGATCGATCAATGGCCGAAGATCCGCAATCAGATGCTGGCGATGCCGGAGATCTCGGCGGTGTCGCCGACCATCTCCGGCTCCGCCCTCGCCATTCGCGGCGACGCCAGCCGCGCCGTGACGCTGTCCGGCATCGAGCCGGAGAGCTACTTCAGAATCGTGCGCGTGCCGGACTACATCGTCGCCGGCGAGCCGCGCCTGACCAGCGAGGACATCATCATCGGCACCGAGCTCGCCAGGGATCTCGGCGCCATCGTCGGCGACAAGCTCAACATTCAGGCCGCCTCCGGCGCCAACCGCGTGCTGATCGTGACTGGCCTCGTCGACCTCGGCAGCAAGGGCGCCAATCAGCGCTCCGCCTATGTCGCGCTGCGCACGGCGCAGTCGCTGCTCGGCATGGTCGGCGGCGTCACCACGATCGACATGACGGTACGGGACATCTATGCCGCTGAGGACATTGCGCAGCGCATCCAGGCCGCCAATCGCGTCAAGGCCGACAGCTGGATCAAGACCAATGCCCAGTTCTTCACCGCGGTGCGCGCGCAGGCGACATCCAACACGCTGATCCGCGTCTTCGTCGCGCTCTCGGTCGCGTTCGGCATCGCCGCTGTGCTGATCGTCTCGGTAATCCAGCGTTCCAAGGAGATCGGGATCCTGCGTGCGATGGGCACCTCGCGCGGACAGATATTGCGCGTGTTCCTGCTGCAGGGCGGGCTGCTCGGCTTCGTCGGCTCGCTGTTCGGCGCGGCGATGGGCGCGGGTGCGCTGATCTATTGGCATGCGGTGCAGCGCCAGGCCGATGGCTCGGAGTTGTTTCCGTTGATCCTCGAACGCCGATTGTTCGTCATCACGGCCCTGCTCGCGACGGTGACGGGCCTGCTCGCCGCGACCGCGCCGGCGCTGCGCGCGGCCAAGCTCGATCCGGTGGTGGCGATCCGTGGCTGAGGTCCTGCTGCGACTGGAGAAGGTCTGCAAGGCCTACAATGTCGGGCTGTCGACCGAGACCGAGGTGCTGCACGATATCGACATCGAGGTCGACCGCGGCGAGTTCGTCGCACTGATCGGCCCGTCCGGCTCCGGCAAGAGCACTCTGCTGAACATCGTCGGTCTCTTGGACCGGCCGACCTCCGGCCGGCTGACGATCAAGGGCCAGGATACGGCATCGCTCAATGATACCGAGCTCACCCATCTGCGCGGCCATACCATCGGTTTCATCTTTCAGTCTCATCTCCTGATCTCCGCCTTCACGGCCAAGGAGAACGTGATGATGCCGCTGCTGGTCGATCGCGGCTTCCCGGGTCCCGAGATCGAGGCGCAGGCCTCGAAGCTGCTCGACCAGGTCGGGCTGGCGAAATTCGCCGACCATCTCGCGAGCAACATGTCGGGCGGCCAGCAGCAGCGCGTCGCGGTGGCGCGGGCGCTCGCGATGAACCCCGATCTGGTCCTGGCGGACGAGCCGACCGGCAACCTCGACACCAAGTCTGCCGAGGCGGTCTTTGGCCTGATGCGCGACGTCAATCGGACGGTCGGCACGAGCTTCCTGCTCGTCACCCACAACCTTGATCTGGCCCGGCGCTGCGATCGCATCATCGAGGTTGTCGACGGCCGCATCCAGAGCTGAGCGCGGGCCGCTTCGATCGTAGATTCGCCGCCGTTCGGGTGCTCAATGGAACTGCCCGGCTCGATGCGCCGCCAGAAGCGCACGGCCGGGTCGCCCGATCCGCAGCCGGGGCGGCTTGAAATTTTGGGGCTTATCAAAGGCTTGGTGGCGCTGTTGTGTGCTCCGAAGGCCCGTTCTCGCTTGCCTAGCCCGGCGGCTTCCTTTATCCGGTGGATCGCCTCGCAAGCGAGCGGTCCTGGCCGCGATTTGGGCTGGGCGCATGGTTGGCCAGGCTGGCCCCGCATCGGAAGCGATTTCGTCCGAACCGATCGTGCTGTTTTGGATCTTGGCAGAGGAAAGAGCTGCGAATGGCTAACGTGGTCGTCGTCGGCGCCCAATGGGGTGACGAGGGGAAGGGCAAGATCGTCGACTGGCTGTCGGAGCAGGCCGACATCGTCGTGCGCTTCCAGGGCGGCCATAATGCCGGTCATACCCTCGTCATCAACGGCGCGACCTACAAGCTGGCGCTGCTGCCGTCGGGCGTGCTGCGCACCGGCAAGCTGTCGGTGATCGGCAATGGCGTCGTGTTCGATCCGCAGGCCTTTCTCGACGAGGTCGGCAAGCTCCAGTCGCAGGGCGTCGCCATCAGCCCGGACAATCTGCGCGTTGCCGAGAACGTCACCTTGATCCTGCCGCTGCACCGCGAGCTCGACGCGCTGCGCGAGTCCGCGAGCGCGGCGACCGCGATCGGCACCACCCGCCGCGGCATCGGCCCGGCCTATGAGGACAAGGTCGGCCGCCGCGCGATCCGGCTGATGGACCTCGCCGATCTCGATACGCTGCCGCACAAGATCGATCGCCTGCTCGCCCATCACAACGCGTTGCGCCGGGGTCTCGGCCTCGAGCCGATCGACGGCCAGCAGATCCTGCGCGAGCTGACGGCGCTGGCGCCGAAGCTGCTGCCCTACGCGGAGACCGTGTGGCGGCTGCTCGACATCAAGCGCCGCGAAGGCAAGCGCATGCTGTTCGAGGGCGCCCAGGGTGCGCTGCTCGACGTCGACCACGGCACCTACCCTTACGTGACCTCGTCCAACACGGTGGCGGCGCAGGCGGCGACCGGCGCCGGCCTCGGACCGGGCGCGATCGGCTACGTGCTCGGCCTGTGCAAGGCCTACACGACCCGCGTCGGACAGGGGCCGTTTCCGACCGAGCAGGACAACGAGACCGGCCGCAAGATCGGCGAGCGCGGCCGCGAATTCGGAACGAATACCGGCCGGCCGCGTCGTTGCGGCTGGTTCGATGCGGTGCTGGTTCGCCAGGCGGTGCGGACCTGCGGCATTAACGGTCTTGCGCTGACCAAGCTGGACATTCTCGATGGTTTCGACACCATCGAGGTCTGTACCGGCTACAGGCTGGACGGCAAGGAGATCGATCATTTTCCGGCAGGTGAGGGCGCGCAGTCCAGGGTCGAACCGATCTACGAGACGATCGAAGGCTGGAAGCAGCCGACGGCGAACGCGCGCTCCTGGGCCGATCTGCCGGCTCAGGCCATCAAATACGTCCGGCGCATCGAGGAACTGGTGGGTTGCCCGATCGCGCTGCTTTCCACCAGCCCCGAACGCGAGGATACTATTCTGGTCCAGAATCCCTTCGAGGCGTGAGGGGACCCGACAGCTGAGCGCGCGAATTGAGTTGATATGGCCGACTACTACCCGCTGATAGCCCGTGCCATTGCCGGATTGGACCCCAACGCTCCCGGGGAAAGCCGGCGTGCGCTTTACGAGCGGGCGCGGGCGGCGTTGATCGCGCAGCTGCGCAGCGTCCAGCCGCCGCTCAGCGAGTCCGAGATCACGCGCGAGCGGCTGTCGCTCGAGGAGGCCGTGCGCAAGGTCGAGGCGGAAGCAGCCCAGCGTGCCCGCGAGGCGCAGCGGGCGTCCAGTGGCGCTGCCCGCCCAGGTGATGCGCTCCGGCGGGCCGGTGCGCGGAGTTCGGATGCTCCGGCCCCCCCCTCGGCTCAGCCCACTCCGACTCCAGACCAGGCCGCCACTGCCGCTCCCCGGCCACGACCGGCGGCCCCGGCCGCTGCCCGGGCCGAGCGCCCGCCGCTCGGCGGCGAGACGGCCGAGCTGCGGCCGGCGCGCAATCAGCGACCGGAAGGGCCGCCGGCTGCGGCTGGCGCACCAGCCGTGCCACCGCGGCCCCAGCCGCCTCAAACGCCTCCACAGGATGGGGCGGCGCCTCCCGTGCGCGAACGTCCGGCTGCCGCTCGCCGCGGTGCTCAGGACAACGGCAATCCGGCAACGCCGCCCGCCATGCGCGGCTTCCGCGACATCACCGCTGATGTCGACGATCTCGGCAAGGCCACCGCTCAGGCCAACCGCGCGGCGCGCAAGACCTACGCCAACGTTCCGGCCACCGATCTCGACCGGCTCGAGGGCGACGACGATGACCGGCCGCCGCTGCCCGAAGCGCCGTACTCCTATGACGAGTCGGTCCAGGAGGCCGAGCGCTACGCGCTGCCGGCCACCTCGACCCGCCAGCGTGGCGCCGCTCCGGATCGCGAGGGCAAGAAGAAGTCGGAGCGCAGCGGCTCGACCTTTCCGTTCAAGGCCGCCATCGCCGCCGGGATCGTGCTGATCCTGATCGGCGCCGGAATTCTGTGGGGCCGGCCGCTGGTCGGCATGGTCAACGGCCTGTTCAAATCTTCCTCGACGGTCGAGGCGCCGAAGGACACCGGCGCGCCGCTGAGCAAGCCGAAGATCACCGACCGCGTCGGGCAGTCGCCGTCCTCGGACCAGATCGCGCCGGTCGCGCAGCGCGTCGTGCTGTATGACGAGGATCCGTCCGATCCGAAGGGCAAGCAATATATCGGCTCGGTGGTCTGGCGCACCGAGCAGATCAAGGCGACGGCCACGCAGAAGGCCGACATCGCGGTGCGCGCCGACATCGAGATTCCGGATCGCAAGTTCAAGATGACGATGTCGTTCCGCCGCAACACCGACACGTCGCTGCCGGCGAGCCACACCGCCGAGCTCACTTTCATCCTGCCGCAGGATTTCAACGGCGGCGGCGTCGGCAACGTGCCAGGCATCCTGATGAAGTCCAACGAACAGTCGCGCGGAACGCCGCTGGCGGGCCTCGCGGTCAAGGTCACCGACGGCTTCTTCCTGGTCGGCCTGTCCAACGTCGATGCCGATCGCGCCCGCAACGTGCAGCTCCTCAAGGAGCGCTCCTGGTTCGACGTTCCCTTGGTCTACACCAATCAGCGCCGGGCGATCATCGCGATCGAGAAGGGCGCCCCGGGCGAGCGCGCCTTCAACGACGCTTTCGCGCTGTGGGGTGACTGAGGAATCAGCACGGGCTTGGCCCGATCGGCGGGCCGGTGAGGCAGGAGATTGGGCATGAAGCGATATCTCATCTTCGTTGCCGTAGGCCCGGCGCTGGGCGGCTTCGCGCTGCTCCTGGTCACGACCTACATGTCCGGCTATTGGACCAACACCAATCCGGGCGAAGTGGCCAAGCTGTTCAAGGTCTTCGTCACCTCGCTGCAATACAGCTATCTGTTCGGCTTCCTGCCGGCGCTGATGATGTGCGCGATCGACGACATCCTGTTCCACGTCAGGCGCATCGGGCCGACGTTGCGGATGCTGCTGGTGGGAGCCATCGCCTTCCTGCTCGCGGCCTTCAACTACGCCTCGCACGGCTCCGAATACGGCATCATCCAGTGGATCCTGTACGGGCTGGTCGGCTTCATCCCGGCGACGGTGTCATCGTGGCTGGTGCACAAATTCGTCGAGGAGCCGCAGCCGGCGGTCGCCACCGAGCCGCCGACTGCGTAAGCAAGCTGAACACACGAGCAGCTCGTCCCTACCTGCCGTTGCCGCGGCAGCGGCCGCCGGGGCCGATGTGAAAGCCGCGCGGGCAGGCGTGCGCCGCCGGATTGGCATAGTTGCGCAGGCATCCGCCATACGGACCGCGGTGCCAGCCGGGGCCGCAGCCGCCGGCGACCTGGATCACCTCCGGCTTGGATCCAGCGTCGATCGAAGCCAGCGGCATCGCAGATGCGCCGACGGTCAGAATTCCCAACAGGAGCGTGCTGGTGAGGATGGTTCGCATCGATGGTCTCCCTGGTTTGATTTGCGAATTGGTCAGCCGCCCGCCGCGAACGCGATGCCGGCACGCACCTCGGTGATGGCCTGATCGATCAGCCCCAGCGCGCGTTCGCGATGGCCGCCCTTGTTCGGTGTCGCCTGAGCCAGCTCGGCTCGCGCCGATTGCAGCATGGTGACGGTCGCGGTCATGTGCGGCTGCGCGCCGAGCGCGTAGCCGATCCCGATGCAACCCGCGAGGGCGGCGCCGAGGCCGAGCTTGCGGGCCGCGGAAGACATGGTCATTTCAATCTCTCCTCGGACTCATGGCTGTTCGACTTGGAGGATGCAGGCCGCAACGCATGTCGGCGTGCGTCCATCCGCATCGCTAGTTGAACCCGTTGCCGCTGTCTTGGACTCATCGGCATGAACGGTCGCGCGACTTGGACTGATCGGCGCTCCCGATCCGTCCTGATGAGCTTTGCCGACTTCAGCGGCCGTTCATCCCGCCGCTGCCACATTGATCGCGTTGCTTCGGAAATTCCTTTGCCTCGGATCCGATTTCGATGACCATCGTCAGGAAAATGCTGTCGACCGACATGCTGCCGAAAGGGCTCGACGACAGGCAGCGCTTCTTGTGCTTTGCGGAATTGTTCGAGCACTTCTCCAACACGGGCGAGCTCGATCCGGCCGAGGACGTGCCGTTTCGCGCCGTAATGAACGCCATCCACATCGGCACCACCCTGCTCGGGCGCTGCGACGGCACCTTCACCCGTGTCAGGCGCGAACGGCGCCAGGTGCTCGCGACCAACGACGACCGCTATTGCCTGGCGCGCAACGCCGGCAGTCGCGAGGCGATGGTCGTTCATCGCGGACGCGAGTTCGCTCTGCGGCCGGGGGCGATGGTGCTGCTCAAGCTCGATGAGCCGTTCTTCAGCGCCGATGGCGCCAATCACAAGCGCTTCGTCAACGTGCATCTGCCGATGATGACGCTGCGCTCGATGGTCTCCGGTGTCGATGACCTGGTCGGGCGCGAATTGGCGCCCGGCGGCGCGCTGTCGCTCGCGATGGACTACAGCGAATTGCTGCTCGCCCATCCCGCCGCGGCCGACGAAGCCGGCCCGGCGATCGCGCAGCATCTGCTCGATCTGGTGGCGCTCGGGCTCGGTGTCCGCGGCGACGCGATGCGCAAGGCCGGCCGCGGCGGCCTGCGCAGCGTTCGCCTCGCGGGGCTGCTGACCATTCTGAACAGCCGCTTCGCCGAGCCGGATTTTTCGGCGCAGAAGCTTGCGGCCGCGGCGGGCCTGTCCGAGCGCTACGTCAATGACCTGCTGCACGAGGCCGGCGCCGGCTTCTCGGCCCGGCTGAACGAGCTGCGCCTGCGCAAGGCCATGGACCTGCTGGCCGGTGGCGGACGCCGCATCAGCGATATCGCGTTTGCCTGCGGCTTCAACGACCTGTCCTATTTCAACCGCTGCTTCCGGCGCCGCTTCGGGCTGACGCCGACCGGCGCACGGGGCCGCTAGGCGAGACAAGGCGGCGGTTCGACGCAACTTGTGCCGGGCCCCGCGCGTTGCCATCTCATGGGTATGCAAGACCAGATGTCCACCTCGCCCCGCCGCGCATCGGGACGCGCCTCGCAGGCGCGCTTCAACGCCGATGAGGCGCGCGGACCGATCATCGACCAGGACGGACGAGAGATCCCGCAAGGGGCGTTCCGGTCCTCGTTCAATGGCGCCTTCGTCGGCCCCGATGGCGTGCGCTTCGATTTCAACACCGCCAATCCGTTCGGCAACCTGACCCGCGAGCAGCGCATCGCGCGGCTCGAGGCGGTGGCGAAGCTGCTCGACGTCGCCTTCGTCCTGCCCGGCACCAACATCCGCTACGGCATCGACGGCATCATCGGCCTCATCCCGGTGGTTGGCGACCTCATCGCGACCGCGCTGTCGCTGTGGCTGGTGCGCGAGGCCCGGGCGCTGGGCGCGCCCTGGCACGTCATCACGCGGATGCTGGGCAATGTCGCGGTCGAGGGCGTGATCGGCATGGTGCCGGTGGCGGGCGACGCCTTCGACGTGCTGTTCCGCGCCAACATGCGCAACGCCAAGATCCTGCGGCGGTGGCTGGATACCCAGCCGCGCTGACGTGCGGCGGGACCGGGGCAACAAACGGACAAACAGACCCCCATAAAAAAACTGCCCCGCACGAGGCGGGGCAGGGTGTCGAAGAATGCTCTGGCAGCCGTCAGGCCGCATCGGCGTCCGGCGCCTTGTCGACCACGCGGCGCGGCAGCGGAAACGCCTCGCTCTCATACAGGGTGCGGATGCCGTTCTGGTCGAACCGGGCCTCCTCGACCTGCAGGTAGGCGCCATTCAGCGAATCCGCAGGCAACTCCTCCATGGCGAAGCGCACGGCTTCGGCCGCGGTGCCGAACCGCCGATAGGCGAAACCCGCCCGCTTCTTCTTGCGGATGGCGGCGGGAAACAGTTCGGCAGAGGTGTTGAAGTTGAACGGACGCAGTGGACGCATGGTCTGAGACCTCTTCTTGTCGGCTGGAAGCGCTGACGCGAGCTTTCAAAACATTCAGCTTGGCAATGACGCCAGCGATTGCGGGGGTGGAGGGCGGGATTTGCCGCTCCAGGCGGCCCGGCCCTGCATAGTCAGTTACGACCCCTAATATAGGCCGATTTGGCAGAAATGCGAATCCTGCACGCTCACATCGTAAATCCGGCCCGCTGTGGGCCGCCTTGAAACATGCTGTCTTTTCAGTAGCTTAATTGATCCGCAACTTGTGAATGCAGGAGAGCCCGATCTGCACGGCTAAAATCTCACCCCTTGTGGCCGGTTTTGAGCGCCCGCGCCTCGCCCGCCGCAAGCCAGCGGCCCCGAGTACCGTCGATGACGGGACCGGGGCCGGGCGTGCCATCAGCGCGGTTTCAGCTTCAGCGCCGCCGAGTTGATGCAATAGCGCAGGCCGGTCGGCCCCGGGCCGTCGGGAAAGACGTGGCCGAGATGGCCCGAGCATCTCGAGCACAGCACCTCGGTGCGAACCATGCCATGGGTCGTGTCGGTCTCCTCGTCAACGTGGCTCTCCGTCGCCGGCCGGGTGAAGCTCGGCCAGCCGCAGCCGGAATCAAACTTGGCGTCGGACTCGAACAGGGTCTGGCCGCAGCCGGCGCAGACATAGGTCCCGGCGCGGTGCTCGTGCTCATACTCGCCCGAGAAGGGGCGCTCGGTCGCCTTCTCGCGCAGCACGGCGTACTGCATCGGCGTCAGCTCCTTGCGCCATTCCGCCTCGCTCTTGACGACCTTGTTGTTCGTCTTGGTGTCGCTCATCCTGTGGTCCTCCAGGCGGACCCGTATGGTCCGCCCCTGTCATGGCGCTGGTCGGGCCGAACGCGACGCCTCAGTTCGTCGCCTTGGCGTCCCGGACCAGCGTCGGCTTGTCGATGTAGTTCTCGGCGAAGATCTTCTTCAGATTGTCGATCTTCGGCAGGTCGTTATAGGCGATATAGGGTTGGCTGGGGTGCAGCGTCAGGTAGTCCTGGTGATAGTCCTCGGCCGGATAGAACGCCTCGAGCTTGCCGATCTTGGTGACGATCGGCTTGCCGAACACCTTGGCCTTGTCGAGCTGCGCGATATAGGCCTCGGCGACCTTCTTCTGCGCCTCCGAGGTGGTGAAGATCGCCGAGCGATATTGGGTTCCGCTGTCCGGGCCCTGGCGGTTCAACTGGGTCGGATCGTGCACGACCGAAAAGAAGATCTGCAGGATCTTGCCGTAGGAGATCTTCTTCGGATCGTATTTGATCTGGACCGATTCCGCGTGGCCGGTCGTGCCGCTCGACACCGTGCGGTAGTCGGCCGTGGCCTTGGTGCCGCCGGCATAGCCGGAGACAGCGCTGACCACGCCGGCGGTGTGCTGGTAGACGCCCTGGACGCCCCAGAAGCAGCCGCCGGCGACCACAGCGGTTTCCAGCGCGTCGGAGGCCGGCTGGTCCTGGGCCGGCGGCGGGATCACAACGGCCTGCTCGGCGGCATGCAGCGGCTGCCAGGCCAGGATGCCTGCCGCCATCGCACCGAGCACGGCTGTCTTGACGAAAAGGGAGCGGGTGAGGCGCATCTTCGAATCCTCGTGAGGGGGCTTGTCTCGTCTCGCCGGCCGGAAACACTGGTCCGGCCCGGCCTCTGCTGCAAGATACGTCCGTGCCCGTCCGGCGTTACGGGGGACGTGACACGACTGCGTGAACAGGCGGGGGGGCGGCGGCACGTGCGCAATCGCCCGATGGGTGCCGGGACGACGCTGGGAGTTGTGGCGAGACCGTTCCAGGCATGACGATGTGGTCTCGCGGCCCGAATTGCCCGAGGGATGCCGGTTCATCGGCCCTCCAAAGTGGAGGGCGCAGGGAAGGCCGGACCTCGACTGAGGCCCGTGGCCCGCCTGCTTAAAAAAATGCAGGCGGCAGGTACCACAGGTTCAGCCGGACAGATCCGGCCCTCCCTGCGCGATGGTTTTAACGCTTATACGTGCTCTCCTCGGGGACCGGCTGTCTTGCCCCCGTCGCCGGCGGATCATCACCGCCAGCTTGGCCTCAGCGTCGGGAGGCCAGGACCACACGCTTTCGCCGTCCGCGCCATGCCGTTCGTCGGCAGGTCCAGGACCCGCTGCAACATGCCGCGTCCATCGCATTCCGCTGCCAACGTCCGTGACGATCGCGATACGTCCCCTGCCGTGCAACGAAACGCAGGCATCATAAGCCTGATTTGGGCAGAGCGCGAAATGATTTATGTTTTTCAGAATACCTTGACAGCTTTTGTCGTCGCCGGCCGATTTGCCCGACGGGCTGCAGGGCGGTGCTGGGCGCGGTAACCGATCCTGCATCGTCGGCAGCCATCAAATTCGCAACGACGGGGTGAGGTCATCGGATGCGCGCCATCTCGTTCACGAACTCACGATGACGTCACGCTTCGTCGATCCTCGAATGATGGTGTGGTTCAGGTCTCGCGGTCGTGATCCCGGCAAGGCGACAACGCCGCGAATATTTCGTTTCCGCCGCGGTCAATACAGAGGCGGTCGCGCCTCACTGATGACGGCTCTGACCAGGTCATCAATCGCGTGCGTGGTCTCCGCATCCTGAGAACCTGGAGAACAATCATGACATCCTGGAAATCAAAGGCGGCAGCCTTGCTGCTGTCGATGGCCACTGTTGCGCCAGCATCGGCGCAGGGCTGGTTTTTCGGCGAGCAGGAGCCCGGGGCGTTTCAGGCGATGTATCCCGATCGCGACGTGCTCAACGGCGGCGCGCTGACGCCGGCGGGGAGAATGGGCATGGAGCGCGCCTCCGGCGCGGTGCTCGTGTTTCCGCCGCGGGCCCGTCTCAGCCCGTATGATCGGCTGCCGCTGCGGCGGTGACGCGTCGGACCGTCGGCACGAATGATCCCTTCGCCAGCTCTGAGACATGAGCGCGCTCACGAAGGGTTACCGGCTCGCGCAGTCGTGATAGGGAGGCAGCCTTCGCCCGCCTACATGATCGCAAGCGTGAATTGATGCACCACAGAGGGAAGACCGATCATGATCATATTCAGGAGCCTGGCGGCAGCTCTGCTGATGTCGACGCTGGCGGTGACCGCGGCATCGGCGCAATTCTCCGAGCCGGCGGCCTATGAGGCCATGCATCCCGAACGCGACGTGCTCAATGGCGGCACGCTGACGCCGGCGGCACAGGCGGAGTTGGCCCGTCGCGGCGCGCCGGGCCTTCCGAATGCCAATGCAGCGATGCGGCCGGCCGATATGGCGAGGCCGCACCGGCGTCATCGGCGCTGAGCGGGGTGGCTCAGCTCGCGTGCTCCTCGCGCTCGTGGATCACGCTGGCGCGGCCGACGATGAGGTCGTCGACCTGGCCGATGCGCGAGACGTCCTTGCCGGCATAGGGCAGCGAATGCAGCACGCAGCGCATCGCGTTCAGCCGCGCACGCTTCTTGTCGTCTGACTTGATCACGGTCCACGGGCAGTCGGCGGTGTCGGTGGAGAAGAACATCGCCTCCTTCGCGCGGGTGTAGTCGTCCCATTTGTCGAGCGACGCGGTGTCGATCGGCGACAGCTTCCACTGCTTCAGCGGATGCGCCTCGCGCTCCTTGAAGCGGCGGCGCTGCTCGTCGCGGCTGACCGAGAACCAGAACTTGATGAGGTGGATGCCGCTGCGCACGAGGTTGCGCTCGAACTCCGGCACCTGGCGCAGGAACTCGTCGTACTCGACCTGAGAGCAGAAGCCCATCACGCGCTCGACGCCGGAGCGGTTGTACCAGGAGCGGTCGAACAGCACGATTTCGCCCGCGGTCGGCAGATGCTCGACATAGCGCTGGAAGTACCACTGGCCGCGCTCGACGTCGCTCGGCTTGTCCAGCGCCACCACGCGGGCGCCGCGCGGATTGAGATGCTCCATGAAGCGCTTGATGGTGCCGCCCTTGCCGGCGGCGTCGCGGCCTTCGAACAGCAGCACCAGGCGCTGGCGCGCATCCTTCATCCAGTTCTGCAGCTTCAACAGCTCGGTCTGCAGGATGAATTTCTGCTCCTCATAGTCCTTGCGGTACATGCGGAATTTGTAGGGGTAGCCGCCCTGGCGCCAGTTGTCGGCGAGCTCGTCGGAGGTGTGGCGCTTGTCGGGCTTGGCCTTGCCCTCGATCAGCGCCTTCATCAGCCTGGCATCGTCCGGCGCGGCGCCGTCCAGCATCGCCCGGACCGGCGCGGAGTTGGGGTCGAGGGCCGGCGGGCCGTTGAGCACGGTCTCGAACGCCGACAGCTCGGTGATCTGCGCGGCCTGCATCGATTCGTCCACAAGCGACTGACCGATCGGATCGAGCTTGGCTGCGGACTGCCGGCGCGCGACACGCGCCGTGGCGCTCGCGCGCTTGCTGCGCTGACCGTTGGAAGCCTTGTCTTTCGTCGTCTTGCCTTTGGTCTTGCCTTTCGTGGTGTTGGACTTTGCCATACGATCCCGCCGCCTGCTGCTGGTTTAACAGAGATGTGAATCGATCTTTATCCGCCAAGGACCCTGCGTCAGGTTGACGTGGATCAACCTGCCGCAGGTGGGTACCAGCGAGGCGAGCAAAATCGTCTCGCGCGGTAAAGCCGGCGTTACACCACGATCGACAGCCGCTTCGCGGCGCGGGTGATGCCGGTGTAGAGCCAGCGGGCGCGGCTTTCCTGGAAGGCAAAGCTCTCGTCGAACAGCACGACGTCGTCCCATTGCGAGCCCTGCGACTTGTGCACGGTCAGCACGTAGCCGTAGTCGAACTCGTCATAGGGCTTGCGCTGCTCCCACGGGATGTCCTCGATGCCGCCGGCGAAGCATTCGCCGCGCACCGAGACTTTCGTGACCTTGCGTCCGAGATCCTCGTCGGGCGCGACCCGCATGGTGACGATCTTGGACTTCGAGGTCGCGCGCGACTTCACCCGCCACAGCCCCCCATTGAACAGGCCCTTCTTGCGGTTGTTGCGCAGGCAGACCAGCTTGTCGCCGGCGACAGGGAGCGCGTCCTCGATGTCGAGGCGCTGCCGGAAGCGGTTGTTGTAGGCGCGTCGGGTGGCGTTGCGGCCGACCAGCACCTGGTCGGCCTCCATGACGCGGGACGGATCGAGCTCGCGGCGCTCGACCACCTCGCTCTCGCCGTAGCGGCCGACGTCGAGCGTGTTGCCCTCGCGCACGTCCATCGACATCCGCACGATCGGATCGTCCTTGGCCTGGCGATGCACCTCGGTCAGCATCACGTCCGGCTCGCTGTCGGTGAAGAAGCCGCCCCCCTTGACCGGCGGCAGCTGCGCGGGATCGCCGAGCACCAGCAGCGGGCAGTCGAAGGACAGCAGGTCGCGGCCGAGATCGGCGTCGACCATCGAGCATTCGTCGATGATGATCAGCTTGGCCTTGGAGGCCGGCGCGTCGTCCCACAATTCGAAGTTCGGCTGCTCCTCGCCGGTTTCTTGCGCGCGATAGATCAGCGAATGGATGGTGGAGGCGTTGTCGCAGCCCTTGCTGCGCATCACCAGCGCCGCCTTGCCGGTGAAGGCCGCGAACTTGACCTCGCCGTCGACGCCCTCGGCGATGTGGCGGGCCAGCGTGGTCTTGCCGGTTCCGGCATAGCCGAACAGCCGGAACACTTGTGGCGTGCCGCTCTGGCCGGGCTTGGCCTTCAGCCAATCGCCGACGGCCTTCAGCGCGGAATCCTGATGCGGGGAGAAGGTGGTCATGGCTCACAGGGATGGAGCCGCGCGGCGACTCGGGGACATTCCGTGAACCTAAGGGCTGATGCGGGGAGATCAAGCGCTAGCTAAGGCAGGGGTGCCTCGCTTCAGAGAATGGAGGCCGAAAGCGTGCGGCGCGTACGGTGTGCTCCCTCCCCCCTTGTGGGGGAGGGTTGGGGAGGGGGGGCTCCGGGCGACACCGCCCGTGTGGGCCCCCTCCCCAACCCCTCCCCACAAGGGGGAGGGGAGCCGACTGCGCGCGCGGCGACGGCTCGGCCATTCAGAGAAAGTCGACTACTGCCAGCCCGGCACGCCCCGCATGTCCGGCAGGTGGTGCGCGATGCCCTTGTGGCAGTCGATGCAGGTCTTTTCGCCGGTGAACAGGAAGCGTTGATGCGCTTCGACGGCGCGCGGCGACTGCTTGGTGATGTCCATCGACTGGGAGCTGTGGCAGTTGCGGCATTCGAGCGAGTCGTTCGCCTTGAACCGCGCCCACTCATGCAAGGCGAGCTCCAGTCTGCGGTCGGTGAACTTCTCGCGGGTGTTGATCGAGCCGAACAGATGGCCCCAGACCTCCTTGGAGGCCTGCATCTTGCGCGCTATCTTGTCGGTCCAGTTGTGCGGCACGTGGCAGTCCGGGCAACTGGCGCGCACGCCGGAGCGGTTTGAGAAGTGAACGGTCGACTTCAGCTCGGCGAACACGTTGTCTTTCATCTCGTGACAGCCGGTGCAGAACGTCTCGGTGTTGGTGATCTCCAGCGCGGTGTTGAAGCCGCCCCAGAAGATCACGCCGGCGAGGAAGCCGGCGAGCACCAGCACGCCGAGCCCGAACACGGAGCTCGGCTTCAGCAGCACGTCGATGAGGTCGAGAATGAACTGCCAGGCGCGGCCGGCAAGGCCGAGCTGCTGCTCGGGGACGGGTGCCTTGGCGCCCTCCGGGATGTCGGCGCTGCTCATCGCTTGCCACCCGGCTTGTCGTGCGCCAGCAGCGTGTCGATGTCGACGAAGTCGTTGCTGACAGGCGGATTGGCGACACTCTGCGGCACGTGGCACTGGGTGCAGAAGTAGCGGCGCGGCGACACCGACGCCAGGAACTGGCCGTCGCGGTCCATGAAGTGGGTGATCGACAGCATCGGCGCCTTCGACTCCGCGATGCGAGCACGGGCATGGCAGGACAGGCATTTGTTGCCCTGCATGTCGACCTGATAGCCGTCGATCGAATGCGGGATCACCGGCGGCTGCTCCGGATAGTTGCGCACCTCTTTCTCGGCGGTGTTCTTCGTCGGCTGCATCGGCGGCGCCGGGCCTTCGTCATTGAGCGGCGTGGGGCCGCGCAGCGACGAGGAGACGCTCTGGGCGAGCAGGGCGCTCGAGCCGGCCGCAAGGCTGGCTGCGAGCAGCATCATGGCAAGTCTCTTGATCATGATCGTCACACCCGCTCGATGCGCACGGCGCATTTCTTGTAGTCGGTCTGCAGCGAGATCGGGTCGGTGGCGTCGAGCGTCACCTTGTTGATCAGCTTGGACTCGTCGAACCACGGCACGAAGACGAGCCCGCGGGGCGGCTTGTCGCGGCCGCGGGTCTCGACGCGGGCGCGGATGAAGCCGCGCCGCGAGGCGACCTTGACCTCGTCGCCGCGCCTCAAGTTCGCGGCCTCGGCATCGTCCGGATGCATGAAGCAGACGGCTTCGGGGAACGCCTTGTAGAGCTCGGGCACGCGGCGCGTCATCGTGCCGGAATGCCAGTGCTCGACCACGCGTCCGGTCGACAGCCAGAACGGATAGTCCTTGTCCGGCGATTCCGCCGGCGGCTCGTAGGGCAGGGCGAAGATGCGCGCCTTGCCGTCCGGGAAGCCGTAGAACTGCACGCCGGTGCCGGACTTGACGTAAGGGTCGGAGCCCTCGCGGAAACGCCAGCGCGTCTCCTTGCCGTCGACGACGGGCCAGCGCAGGCCGCGCTCTTTGTGATAGGCCTCGAACGGCGCCAGGTCATGGCCGTGGCCGCGGCCGAACGAGGCGTATTCCTCGAACAGGCCCTTGTGGACGTAGAAGCCGAACGCCTTGGATTCGTCATTGGCATAGCCCGGCTCGATCTGGTCGACCGGGAATTTGTCGACCTGGCCGTTCCTGTAGAGCACGTCGAACAGCGTCTTGCCGCGAACCTCCGGCTTCTTGGCGATCAGCTCCTCGGGCCAGACCTCTTCGATCTTGAAGCGCTTGGAGAACTCCATCAGCTGCCAGAGGTCGGAGCGCGCCTCGCCCGGCGCCGAGACGAGCTGGTGCCAGAACTGGGTGCGGCGCTCGGCATTGCCATAGGCGCCTTCCTTCTCCACCCACATCGCCGTCGGCAGAATGAGATCGGCGGCGAGCGCGGTCACCGACGGATAGGCGTCGGAGACGACGATGAAATTGTCGGGGTTGCGGAAGCCCGGATAGGTCTCTTCGTTCGCGTTGGGGCCGGCCTGCAAATTGTTGTTGACCTGCACCCAATAGGCGTTGAGCAGGCCGTCCTTCAGCATCCGGCTCTGCAGCACCGCGTGATAGCCCGGCTTGTCCGGGATCGTACCTTCCGGCAGCTGCCAGATGTGCTCGGCCTTGGCGCGGTGCTCCTTGTTGGTGACCACCATGTCGGCGGGCAAACGGTGCGAGAAGGTGCCGACCTCGCGCGCGGTGCCGCAGGCCGAGGGCTGCCCGGTCAGTGAGAACGGGCTGTTGCCGGCCTCGGCGATTTTGCCGGTCAGAAGATGGATGTTGTAGACGAGGTTGTTGCACCAGACGCCGCGGGTGTGCTGGTTGAAGCCCATGGTCCAGAACGAGACCACCTTGGTCTTCGGATCGGCATAGAGCTCGGCGAGCGCCTGCAGCCGGTTCAGCGGCACGCCGGACATCTCGGCGGCCTTCTCCAGCGTGTAGTCCGAGACGAACTTCGCATACTCGTCGAACGAGATGTCGGTGGCGTCGTTCGGGTTGGCGGCGCCCTTGGCCTTCTTCTGCAGCGGATGCTCCGGCCGCAGGCCATAGCCTATGTCGGTCTGGCCCTTCTTGAACACCGTGTGCGCCTGGACGAAGTCCTTGTTGACGCGGCCTGTCGTGATGATGTGGTTGGCGATGGCGTTGAGGATGTAGAGGTCGGTCTGCGGCTTGAACACCATGCCGATATCGGCGAGGTCGAACGAGCGGTGCTCGAAGGTCGAGAGCACGGCGACCTTGACATGCGGCGCCGACAGCCGGCGATCGGTGACGCGGGTCCACAGGATTGGGTGCATCTCCGCCATGTTGGAGCCCCACAGCACGAACGCGTCCGTGGCCTCGATGTCATCGTAGCAGCCGGGCGGCTCGTCGATGCCGAAGGTGCGCATCATGCCGGCCACGGCCGACGCCATGCAGTGCCGCGCATTGGGATCGATGTTGTTGGAGCGGAAGCCGGCCTTGAACAGCTTGGAGGCCGCATAGCCTTCCCAGATCGTCCACTGGCCCGAGCCGAACATGCCGACGCCGGAGGGCCCGCGCTTCTTCAGCGCCTCCTTGTACTTCTGCGCCATGATGTCGAAGGCTTCGTCCCACGTGACCGGCGTGAACTCGCCGTTCTTGTCGTACTTGCCGTTGGTCTTGCGCAGCATCGGGTGCGTCAGGCGATCATGGCCGTACATGATCTTGGACAGGAAATAGCCCTTGACGCAGTTCAGGCCGCGATTCACCTCGGCCTTGATGTCGCCATGGGTGGCGACGACGCGGTTGTCCTTGGTCGCGACCATCACGCTGCAGCCGGTGCCGCAGAAGCGGCAGGCGGCCTTGTCCCATTTCAGCTCGCTCTGCTCGCGCTCGGTGACGAGGTTCGCCGCGAGCGAGGCGCTCGGCATGCCGGCGGCGGCCGCGGCAATCGCGGCGGCTTCCAGCTTCAGCATCTGGCGGCGATCGATCTTCATGTCGGTCATTGGAGTCTCGTGTGATTAGCCGGCGTCGATGGCGTGGAAGACGAGGCAGGCGGAGTGCACGTGCGGCAGCAGTCCGATCCGGTTCATGGTGGCGCCGAGCGCGCCGGCATCGGGCGCATCGACGACGACGATCAGCTTGCCTCTGATGTCGCGGCCGTGGATCTCGCAGCCGGACAGCGCGAGGATGTCGGCTTCGACGCGGTCGAGCTGCTCGGGCCGGGTCTGCACGATGATCGAGGCGATCTCGCCCTTGGCTGGTGCGACGACGGGATCGGCGGTGAGGACGCGGCCGGTGATCAGCGCGCGCCGGTCGAGGGAGGTGCGGTGTGAGAGCACGGCGGGGTCCTTCCGATCAGTGCGCCGCGGGCGGCCCGGGCGGTCCGGCCATCATCTGGTAGACCCACACCGTGAGTCCGTAGGAGCCGACGGTGGCGACCGCGAGCGCAGGCATCAGCACGGCAGTGAGAAACAGGAAGGCAAAAATTTCCATGCGTCTGCGACGCGCACGCGCGTTCGCATCGCCGCCAATGAGCGACATGAGAGAATTCTCGGCTAGGGGGAGGTTCAGGAGGGGTTGCGGCATCCGGGCCGCGCCTGTTCCAACGTTAAGCAAGGAAGCCTTGCCAAAGGCTTGACCTGGATCAAGCGGCGGAACCGCGGGGACGATTGGTCGCGGATCGGCGAGCATGCCGGTGCGATCGTGGTTGATGGTCTGTGAAGACCCGTGATCGCGTTGTCGATCGCGAGAAATTCTCGCTGCTTTGCACGGGCGTCTCGATACGAACATGCCTTCGCCGTGTGACGAAACAGGACCGGCATCGCTATTTTTCCGGGGTGCTCGACACGCGTTTCGCCCGCCACCATCATCCCTTGCATCGCATCAATGCGGATGCGCAAGGGTCGGAGAGGGCAATGAAGCGTCGCGATTTTCTCAAACTGTCATTGGCATCAGCTGCGGTGATGAGCTGCGCGGCGCCGCTGCGCGCCGAGGACAGGCCGAAGGAGATCCGCATCGGCACCCAGAAGGGCGGCTTCTTCCCCGCCGTGAAGGCGCGCCGCACCATCGAGGAGACGTTCAAGCCTCTCGGCATCGAGATCGTCTGGGTCGATTTCCAGTTCGGTCCGCCGCTGCTTGAGGCCATCAATGTCGGCAGCGTCGATTTCGGCTATGTCGGCGACGCGCCGCCGATCTTCGCGCAGGCCGCGGGCGCCAAGATCCGCTACGCCGCCGCCGTCAAGCAGAACGGCAGCAGCCAGGCGATCGTGGTGCAGAAGGATTCGCCGATCAGGACGCTTGCCGATCTCAAGGGCAAGCGCGTCGCCTTCGGCAAGGGCTCGAGCGCGCACAATCTGCTGGTCGCAGCACTCGAGAAGGCGGGCCTGTCGTGGAGCGACATCACGCCGGCGCCGCTCGCGCCGGCCGATGCCACCGCGGCCTTCGTCAAGGGCTCGGTGGACGCGTGGTCGATCTGGGATCCGTACCTCGCGCTCGCCGAGCTGAAGGAGAATGCACGGGTGATCGCGTGGGACAAGGACGTGCATAAGCCGAACTCGTTCTACATCGTGGGCTCCGACTTCGTTGAGAAGTATCCCGCCATCGTCGCCAGGCTGAACGCCGCGTTCGCCGCCGAGGGCATCTGGGCCAACAGCCATCACGACGAGGTGGCCAAGGCGCAGGCCGAGGCGACCGGCGTCGACATCGCGGCGGTCAGGCGCTTCGTCGACCGTTCGGTCTACAGCGTCGTGCCGCTCGACGACGACATCATCAGGAGCCAGCAGGCGGTGGCGGATCGGTTCGCCCGCATCGGCCTCATTCCGAAACAAGTCAACGTCAGCGACATCGTCTGGAAGTGGACGCCGTCCACCTGACGCCTGATCGCCATCCCAATCCGAAAGAGACTGACATGAGTAACGCTTCGACGCCCAACGTGCTGTGGTTCCTGCCGACCCATGGCGACGGCCGCTATCTCGGCACCTCGCAGGGCGGCCGCGAGGTCAACTTCAACTATCTGCGCCAGGTCGCGCAGGCCGCCGATCAGCTTGGCTATTACGGCGTGCTGATCCCGACAGGACGGAGCTGCGAGGATTCCTGGATCGTGGCCTCGGCGGTGGCGCCGTTCACCGAGCGGCTGCGCTATCTCGTCGCGGTGCGGCCCGGCCTGCAATCGCCGGCGGTGGCCGCGCGCATGACCGCGACGCTCGACCGCGTCAGCAACGGCCGGCTGCTGGTCAACGTCGTCACCGGCGGCGATCCGGTCGAGAACAAAGGCGACGGCATCTTCCTGTCGCATGAGGAGCGCTACGAGGTCACGCGCGAATTCCTGACCGTATACAACGCGCTGCTCGAAGGCGAGGCGGTCAACTTCAGCGGCAAGCATATCACGGTCGAGGACGGCCGGCTGCTGTTCCCGCCGGTGCAGTCGCCGCGGCCGCCGCTGTTCTTCGGCGGCTCGTCGGATGCCGGCATCGACGTCGCGGTAGACACCGTCGAGAAGTATCTCACCTGGGGCGAGCCGCCGGCCGATGTCGCGGCCAAGATCGCCAAGGTGAAGGCCGTCGCCGACAGTCGCGGCCGCAAGCTGTCGTTCGGTATCCGCTTGCATGTGATCGTGCGCGAGACCAATGACGAGGCGTGGGCGGCCGCCGACGACCTGATCAAGCACGTCACCGACGACACCATCGCCTCGGCGCAGAAGATTTTTGCCCGCATGGATTCGGTCGGGCAGCAGCGGATGTCGCAGCTTCACGGCGGCCGACGCGACAAGCTCGAGATCAGCCCGAACCTGTGGGCCGGCGTCGGCCTGGTCCGCGGCGGCGCCGGCACGGCGCTGGTCGGCGATCCCGACACGGTGGCGGCGCGCATCCGCGAGTACCAGGATCTCGGCATCGATACCTTCATCCTCTCGGGCTATCCGCATCTCGAGGAAGCCTACCGCTTCGCCGAGCTGGTGTTTCCCAAGCTTGGCTTGAATGTGTCGGAGCGGACGGGCAACGTCACCAGGCTCCGCACCAATACCGGCCCGTTCGGCGAGACCATCGCCAACGAGCACCGTCCGTTGCAGAGGGCCTCGCAATCATGAGTCTGATCGAAAGTGTTCCCAAGGTCCGCAGGCTGGCGGTGCCGCGCGCGGATGGGCTGATCCCCTGGCTGGTGCCGCTCGCGATCATCCTGATCTGGCAGGCGGCCTCGGCCGCCGGCCTGGTCTCGCCACGCGTGCTGCCGGCGCCGAGCGACGTGGCGCGCGCCGGCTGGAAGCTGCTGTGGTCGGGCGAGCTCGGCCGCAACATCTGGGTCAGCTTCTGGCGCGCCTCGATCGGTTTTTTGATCGGCGGCGGCATCGGCTTCGCCTTCGGTCTGGCCAACGGCCTGTCGCGACTGTCGGCGAAGCTGACCGACACCACTCTGCAGATGATCCGCAACGTGCCGCATCTGGCGCTGATCCCGCTGGTCATCCTGTGGTTCGGCATCGACGAGAGCGCCAAGCTGTTTCTGGTGGCGCTCGGCGTGTTCTTTCCGGTCTACCTGAATACGCTGCACGGGATTCGCACGGTCGATCCGCAACTCATTGAAATGGGCCGCGTCTACGGCATGTCCGACCGCGAGCTGTTTCGCCGGGTGATCTTCCCCGGCGCACTGCCGTCGATCTTCGTCGGCCTGCGCTTCGCGCTCGGCATCATGTGGCTCACCCTGATCGTCGCCGAGACGATCGCGGCGTCCTCGGGCCTCGGCTACATGGCGATGCAGGCGCGCGAGTTCATGCAGATCGATGTCGTCGTGCTCTCCATCCTGATCTACGCCCTGCTGGGCAAGGTCGCCGACAGCGCCTCGCGGGCGCTGGAGCGGCTGACGCTGTCCTGGCATCCGGCCTTCAGCAAGCATTGAGGTTCTGGAAATGCAGCAAGCGCTCCGAATTCCCGTCTCCGGTGTGGAGGCGATCGACGGCCCCGATGTGATCGGGCATGCTGAGGCTTTCCGCCCCGTGAGGAAGCACAGCGTGAGTCCGGCCAAACCCGAGACACGCGGCCTGCCGCTCGTGATCCGCGATCTTCGCAAGGCGTTCGGCGACAACGAGGTGCTGCGCGGCATCGACCTGGAGATCGCGGCCGGCCAGTTCGTCGCCATCGTCGGCCAGAGCGGCTGCGGCAAGAGCACGCTGCTGCGGCTGATTGCCGGCCTCGACAAGCCGACGTCGGGCACGATCAGCTTCGGCGAAGCGGCCGCGCGGCCCGAGGACGTCCGCGTCATGTTCCAGGAGCCGCGGCTGCTGCCATGGGCGCGGGTGCTCGCCAATGTCGAGGTCGGGCTCGGCCGCGAGCGCAAGGCCGCCGGCGCGCATGAGCGGGCGCGGCGGGCGCTCGAGGAGGTGGGTCTCGCCGACAAGCGCGACCAATGGCCGGCGGTGCTGTCCGGCGGTCAGAAGCAGCGCGTCGCGCTGGCGCGCGCGCTGGTCAGCGGTCCGCGCCTGCTGGCGTTCGACGAGCCGCTCGGCGCGCTGGACGCGCTGACGCGGATCGCGATGCAGCGGCTGCTGGAGCGGGTCTGGGCCGATCAAACCTTCACCGCAATCCTGGTCACCCATGACGTTGCGGAAGCCGTGGCCCTCGCTGATCGCGTCCTCGTCATCGAGAGCGGCCGGATCGCCGAGGACATCAGCGTCGATCTGCCGCGCTCGCGCCAGCGCGGCTCCGCCGAGCTTGCGGCGCTGGAAGGCTCGATCCTGGGCCAGTTGCTTGGACCGGGCACGACGGGGTAGGAAAGGTCAACGCAATGAACTCCATCGTCCGTCACATGCCTGATGCCACGGCGCTCCAGCCGGATTTTCGCTCTGCGATGCGCCAACTGGTCGGAGGCGTCAGCGTCATCACGGTCGGACGCGGCGATGAGGTCACCGGCATGACGGTGAGCTCGCTGTCGTCACTTGCGGTCGAGCCTCCCTCCATCATCGTCAGCCTCAACCGCAACGCCTCGTCCTGGCCAATTCTGCAGCGGGAGGGCGTTTTTGGCGCCAATCTGCTGGCGGCGGATCAGATCGGCGTGGCCGAACGGTTTGCGGGTAAGGGTGGCTTGCGCGGCGTCGAACGTTTCGCAGGGGCGGAGTGGCGCAAACGGGTCACCGGTGTGCCGCTCCTCGTCGGAGCGCTCGCGACGCTGGATTGCGAGGTCGAGGAGATCATCGAGCGGCACTCCCATGCCATCGTGATCGGCAAAGTGGTCCATATCGATGTGGCGCCGCAGTCGGCGGCCCTGGCGTATTGGCATGGCAGCTATGTCGGGGTTGATCGCGACGACGGTCACGGTCGGCTCGCGGCCTTCAGCGTCCCGGATCCGCGGCTGACGCCGTAACGTTCCGACGCTCCGGGGCGAGCTGGCAACTTTCCTGCGGACGCCTTAAAAGCCGCTGTCGGCGTCAGCAGCGGAAATCATGAAGCGGATCGGAACCTGGGCTCTGTATGCGATCGGCACGGTCGCCATCCTCTATCTCGCGCTGTATGCGTACGCGGTCCTGACGCAGCGCGAGTTCACGCCCGGCGATCCCATTCACATCTTCCGCAATCCCGAGGCGCCGAACTATTCGTGAGGCTGTGCCCGGCGACGCCGCGCCGGCGTATTCTCGCGAACCCACGGATCCGCGGACTGTTCACAGTCCTGTAGCTGCATCCAATCGTCGGTCAGAAACTGCACGCGGCAGCGGCGCCACACTTTGATGTGTCCGCCATCCGGCGACGTCTCGACGTCGGATAGCGACAGCGTGGGCGGCCGCCAGCGATAGCTGCGTTCATTGTCCCAGCCGTCGCAGCCCTCCCTGTCACAGGCGATGGTTCGCGAGATCAGCTTGCCTTTTCCTGCGAAGCACCAGCTCCTGACGCCCCATTCCTGACCCGACGATGGGGTGACGAGCGGTGCGTGCGACGTCTGCTCCCAGCAGCCTGACAGCACGCCGCGCGTGGCGGCACCGGCCGGCGAAACGGCAAGCGGCGCGCCGAGGACCAGCGCGCCGCCGAGAACGATCCGGATGGGCAGATTATACGGGGCTCGGCATGCGCGGCGTGTCGCCGGAGCCCGGCGGCGGGATCGGCACGCCGCCGTCGGCATATTCGTTGAGCTTGTTGCGCAACGTGCGGATCGAGATGCCCAAGATATTGGCCGCATGTGTCCGATTGCCCAGGCAGTGCTTCAGGGTCTCCAGGATCAGGTCACGTTCGACATCGGCGACCGTGCGGCCGACCAGGGCGCGCGTGACCTGTTCCGCCGCCATCGTAGCATGCGCGACGGCGGGTTGGGTCTTGCCGATGTCGAGGCGGGCGCCGTCGGGCGTGAGGATGGCATCCGGCCCGATCTCGTCGCCCTGTGCCATCAGCACCGCGCGATGCATCGTGTTCTCCAGCTCGCGCACGTTGCCCGGCCAGCGGTTGGTGGTGAGGATGCGCTTGGCCTCCGCCGAGATCGGCCGCAGCGGGACGGCATTGGCCTCGGAATATTTGCGCGCGAAATGCTGCGCCAGTTCGAGAATGTCGGCGGGGCGCTCGCGCAGCGGCGGGATCTTGAGGTTGACGACGTTGAGCCGGAACAGCAGGTCCTCGCGGAACGTGCCCTCGCGCACGGCGTCGGCCAGGTTGCGGTTGGAGGTCGCGATGATGCGGATGTCGACAGGGACGGGACGGGTGCCGCCGACGCGATCGATCACGCGCTCCTGGATCGCGCGCAAGAGCTTGGACTGCAGCCGCACGTCCATTTCCGAGATTTCGTCCAGCAGAAGCGTGCCGCCATTGGCCTCCTCGAACTTGCCGATGCGGCGGGCGACGGCACCGGTGAAGGCACCCTTTTCGTGGCCGAACAGCTCCGACTCCAGCAGGTGCTCAGGGATTGCGGCGCAGTTGATCGAGATGAAAGGACGCTTGGCGCGGGCCGAGCGGGTGTGGACGTAGCGCGCCAGCACCTCCTTGCCGGTGCCGGATTCGCCGGTGATCATCACCGAGGCGTCGGAGCCGGCGATCTGCTGGGCGAGCTTGATCACCTTGGCCATCGCCTCGTCGCGATAGACCAGATCGCGCGAATCGTTGGCGACGGCGGCGAGCACCGCCGCGATCAGCTCAGGATCCGGCGGCAGCGGAATGTATTCCTTGGCGCCGGCATGGATGGCGGCGACCGCGGCGCGGGCATCGCTGGTGATGCCGCAGGCGACGATCGGCACGTGGATGTGCTCGGCATCGAGCCGCATCACCAGGTCGCGGATGTCGAGCGCGACGTCGACCAGCAGCAGGTCGGCGCCCTTGCCGCCACGCAGCACCCGCATCGCCTGCTCGTTGTCCTCGGCATGGGTGACGGTGGCGCCGTTCTCCATGGCGATCTTGGTGGCCGTCGTCAGCTGGCCCTTCAGCGTTCCGACGATGAGAAGCCGCATGTTGGTCTCCTATTCGGTCGTGCCGCTCTCGATCGGCACGCAGGTCATGTCTGTCAGTTGCGGTCGGACTTGATGATTTCGGTCATCGTCACACCGAGCTTGTCTTCGACCAGAACCACCTCGCCGCGTGCCACGAGCCGGTTGTTGACGTAGATGTCGATGGCTTCGCCGACCTTGCGGTCGAGTTCGAGCACGGTGCCGGGCCCGAGCTTCAGCAGCTCGCCGACATCCATCTTGGAGCGGCCGAGCACGGCCGAGACCTGAACCGGGACGTCGAACACCGCCTCGAGGTCGGCCGCGATGCGCGCGGCATGCTCTTCTTCATTGTAGCCGACGTCGCCGCCCAGCGGAGGCGCGTCCGCCGCATTGAGGTCGGGAAGCGGGATCTCGTTGTCGCTCATGACTTAAACTCCCTCGGCCACCACGGCGGCCTAGTTCTTCTTGGACGCCATGTAGCGTCCGACCAGCTCGTTGATCTTGGCGTCGATCGCAGCGCGCTCCAGCACGACCCCGCCATCGGCCCATTCGATACGGCAGTCGCCGGTCGCGATCTCCGGCTCGGCGAGGATCACGAGGCGTCCCTCGAAGCCGCTCTGCTTGGCGAGCTTCTCGATCTTCTCGCGGGCGAGCTCGTACAGCGCGTCGTTGATGCGCAGCACGAGGTGCGGCGTCGCCACCAGATGCGCGAAGCAGTCGTGCACGAGTCCGGTGATCTCGCCGAGCGGCTCCGCCTCGACCAGCGCCGCACACAGCTTGCGGGCGACGGCGACCGCGACATCGACGGCCTCGGTTTCCATCCGCTGCTCGATGCCTTCGAAGCGTGCGGAGATGCCCTGCAATTGGATGTTGATCTGCTCCAGCGCCGAGGCGACGCGGCGGTCGGCCTCGACCTTGGCTTCGCGCTGCGCCGCCTCGTAGCCGTTGCGATAGGCGGCGGCTTCGGCGGCCGCGACCTTCTGTGCGATCTCGGCGGAGGTGGCGGCAGCGCGCTCCCGCGTCGCCTTCTCCGGCGCGGCGAAGTCGGTATCGAACAGGAATTTCGCGGGCTGAGCCATCAATACACCAGTTCGTCGTCGGCGCGGTTCTTGCTGAGCATGATCTCGCCCTTGGCGGCGAGATCCTTGGCGAGGTTGACGAGCAGGGCCTGCGCCTCGTCGACGTCGCGCAGGCGCACCGGTCCCATCGCGGCCATGTCGTCCTGCAGCATCTTGGCGGCGCGGGAGGACATGTTGCCGAAGAAGAAGTTGCGGACCTCCTCGTTGGCGCTCTTGAGGGCCACGCCGAGCTTGTCCTTGTCGACATTGCGCAGCAGGGTCTGCGCCGAGGCGGAATCGAGCTTGATCAGGTCGTCGAAGGTGAACATCAGCGCCTTGATGCGCTCGGCGGATTCGCGGTTCTCTTCTTCGAGCGAGGTGATGAAGCGGGTCTCGGTCTGGCGGTCGAAATTGTTGAAGATCTCGGCCATCACCTCGTGGGCGTCGCGGCGTCGGGTCTGCGACAGGTTCGACATGAACTCGACGCGCAGGGTCTGCTCGACGCGCTCGATGACCTCCTTCTGCACCGCTTCCATGCGCAGCATGCGGCCGATGACGTCGAGCGCCATGTCCTCGGGCAGGATCGCGAGCACGCGGGCGGCATGCTCCGGCTTCAACTTGGACAGCACGACCGCGATGGTCTGCGGATATTCGTTCTTGAGGTAGTTGGCGAGCACCTCTTCCTGGACGTTGGAGAGCTTCTCCCACATGTTGCGGCCGGCGGGGCCGCGGATCTCGTCCATGATGCCGTTGACGCGTTCCGGCGGCAGGTATTGCTGCAGCAGGCGCTCGGTGGCGTCGAAATTGCCCATCAGCGCGCCGGAGGCCGACATGCGCGAGACGAATTCGAGCATCAGGTCCTCGACCACGTCGGCTTCGATGGTTCCCAGCGTCGACATCGCCAGCGACAGTTCACGCACCTCGTCGTCATCGAGCTGCTGCCAGATCTTGCCGCCGTACTGCTCGCCGAGGGCGAGCATCATCACCGCGGCGCGGCGCGGGCCGCTCAAGGGCTCGGTCTTCTCGCGCTGCGCCTGGCGGCTCGCCAAGGTCGCGATGACCGTGGAAATGTCGTTGTTGTTGGCGTTGGCGTTCTGGGTCTGCGGCAGCGACATGGCGTCTACGTTCTTTTCAGTTCAGGCGGTTCACGTCGATCGGGTCAGCTCTGCGGCTCGGCGAGCCACTGGCGGATGATGGCGGCGGCTTCGCCCGGGTTGCGGTCGGCCAGCTCGCCCACCCGGTGGACGGACTGAGCGTGGACCTGGCCCTGGACCTGGGCGACGTCGATCATGTTGGCGGTCTGCTGGGCGTGAGCGGCTGCCTGGATGGTTTCGTCGGTGAGCGCCGGCAGGCCGCCGCCCGGGACGGCGATCTCTTCGGTGGCGATGATCTTCTTCACCAGCGGCCGCACCACCATGAACACGACCACGATGCCGAGCAGCATCATCACCGCGAGCTCGATGACGTACATGACGTCATCCTTGGTGAAGTGGAGCATCCCGAGGAAGCCGGTGGGCTCGTTGATCTGCGGCACCGCGGGAGCGTCGGCGAATTTCAGGTTGACCACCTCGACCTGGTCGCCACGCTTCTGGTCGAAGCCGATGGCGGAGCGGACCAGTGCGGCGATGCGGTCGAGCTCGTCCTTGCTGCGCTCCTGATAGACCAGCTCGCCCTTCTCGTTCTTGGAATAGGCGCCGTCGACCAGAACCGCGACCGAGATGCGGTTGACCCGTCCGGCCTCGGTGACCTCGGTCTTGGTGGTGCGGGAGATCTCGTAATTGTTGGTCTCTTCGGTCTTCTTGCTCTGGTCCCGCGGCTGCTGCGGCGGCTGGTTCTGCTGGTTGCCCGGCAGCTCGTTGTTGACCGTGACCTGGCCGTTGTTCTCGTTGGTCGCTGACTGCTCTTCGCGTGTCTGACTCGAGCGGAGCACGCGGCCTTCCGGATCGTAGCGGTCGGAGGTCTGGGTGATGCGGTTGTAGTCGAAATCGGCGGAAAGCTGGACGCGGGCGCGGCCCGCTCCGACCACCGAGGAGACGATGTCCTCGACCTGCTTGCGCATCCGCTTCTCGAAGGCGTTGCGACGCTCGTCGCCGACCTGCTGGTCGATGTCGGTCTGGGTGCCGTCGGCGAGCAACTGTCCGGCCTCGTCGACGATCGACACCCGCTGCGGCTTCAGGCCGTTGACGGCGGAGGCGACGAGGTGGCGGATGGCGCGGATCTGCGCCGGCTCGAGGGTGCCGCGCACGCGCACGACGATCGAGGCGGACGGCTCCGGGGTCTCGCGCGAGAACAGCGGCCGCTCCGGCAGGACGAGATGGACGCGCGCGGCCTGGACACGGTCGATGGCGCGGATGGTGCGGGCGAGCTCGCCTTCGAGCGCGCGGAGATGGTTGATGTTCTGGACGAAGCTCGTGGTGCCCAGCGCGTCCGACTTGTCGAAGATCTCGTAGCCGACGCCGCCGCCCTTGGGCAGGCCGCCCTCGGCGAGCTTCATGCGCAGCCGGGTCACCTTGTCCTTGGGCACCAGGATGACGCTGCCTTCATTGCGCATCTCGAAGGGAATGCCCTGCCGCTCCAGATCCTTGATGATGCTGGAGGAGTCTTCCATCGTCAGGTCGGTGAAGAGGGTGGTCATCTGCGGCGCGGTCACGCGCATGATGACGAAGCCGAAGAAGCCGATCAAAGCAGCGGTCACCGCGATCATGGCGGTGAGCCGCGCGGCGCCCAAACCCTTCAGGAAGTCCAAGAGACCTTGCAAGCAACTGCCCCATAGTTCGGCATTCGACGGGTGGCCGCTGAAAGGCGATGTGAGCTTCGCGGGCCTTTACGGCCGGTTGCATAGATCGCGAAATTCAATCCTTAACCTTCACCAGCACCCGCATTCCAGGTGGCGATCCGATGTCAGCCGCCACGTCCGCCAGTCGCAGAGGGGGCGCGGAGGTTGGATCGAACCGCTGGGCAATTATTGCCTATGGGAAGGTTTCGATATGGTTAACGATGGTTAAAGGGTCCTAACAAAGTGTAGACATGCAAAAAATCGGCTTGGCGGGGCCAAGCCGATTTTCGAACAAATCCCGTCGCGTCGGTAACGTCTTATTGGCGATATTGCTGAATTCGGGTGGTGCGCAGGCCGGCGAGACCATGCTGGTCGATCGAGAACTGCCACGACAGGAATTCGTCGACGGTCAGGGTGTAGCGGCTGCACGCTTCCTCGAGGGACAGCAAGCCGCCGCGAACGGCGGCAACGACTTCAGCCTTCCGGCGAATGACCCACCTCTTGGTGCCTGGCGCAGGCAAATCCGCGATGGTGAGCGGGCTGCCGTCAGGCCCGATGACGTATTTCACCCTCGGGCGATGGGGTTCTGTCATGGCGTACTCACAAACTCTTAACCACTGAACTCACGGTAAGACCCTACGCCGCCTCGCTTAAAATTTGCCTAAGCGAAGGGCGCGAATCCGGCGCTATGCGCGAACGCCGCCACTTCCGGTGGCGCTGCGCCCCGGGAGCGGAATCGTGGTAAATGATTGGTTAAGAATTTCCGGCGCTTACGCTGACATGTCGCCGCGGCGGCTGAGCTTGTTCGAGCTCAGCCGGGATCGGTTCAGACGGGGCGGGAGCTAGCTCACGATCCGCTGGATCTGGTTCACCGTATAGGTCTGGCCGCCGATCGACAGCAGCGGCGGCTGCTGGGTCAGGTCGACCGAGGATACGGTGCCCTTGACCTGGGTCGAGATGGCCACCGGCGAACCGTTCGTTGCATCGGTGCCGACCACCGTGATCTTGTATTGCCCGTCCGGCCATTGGGTGCCGTCATTGCCCTGGCCGTTCCAATTATAGGTCTGGTTGTCGCCGGCGCTCGCCGAATATTTGCCGCTGAAGACGGTCTGGCCGACGCTGTTGGTGATGCTCACCGTCAGGTTGCTGTCCTTCGGAATGCTGAGATCCCAGCTCGCTTGCCCGTTGGTCATGGTCGTCGTCGAGCCGTTCACCACCGCTGTCTTGCCGACGAAGGCGAGCGCCTGGGTCGCCTGCGTCGTCTGCTGCATCGTGAGCAGCGATGCGAGCTGGTCGTTGGTCTTGAGCTGCTGCTCGACGCCGGCGAACTGCACGAGCTGCTGGGTGAACTGGTTGGTGTCCAGCGGATCCAACGGATTCTGGTTCTGCAACTGCGTCGTCAGCAGCGTCAGGAAGGTCTGGAAATTGCCGGCAATGGTCGAGCCTGCGCTCGAGCCGAGGCTGCTGTTGCCGGTTGACGAATTGGTGTTGGTCGTGCCCGAGACCGGCGGGGGTGCCGTGATCGCGTCGCCGATTGCCATGGAAGCCTCCTGTTAAACCCTGATATCCACGCCGCCTTGCGCGCCGAACATCCGTCCATAGGACCGTCCGGCGAGCTGGACCGGGACGTTTTCGTCCTCGGTCACGATCAGGCGTTGTGCGTTGCCATTCTGTTGATAATCGCCGCCATTCTGGCCGGACGAGTTCTGGTCGCGCAGCGAGAACTGCAATCCGCTGTTGTTGCTCTTGAGGCCGGCGTCCTGCAGCGCCTGCTGGAGCTGCGGCGCCGTCTGCTGCAGCATCGCCAGCGTCTCCGGCTTCTCGACCCGCAGATGCGAGGTCACCTGGCCATTGCGGTCGACGTCGATGCGGACGTCGATGCGGCCGAGCTCGGCCGGATCCAGTCGGATCTCGAAGCGGCTCTTGCCGTTGAGCGCGGAGGCTGCGATCTCGACGGCAAGCCCATGAAGCGGCACAGCGGCCGCCGTGGCGGCTGTCGCGGTCAGGTTGGCCGAGGTGATCTGGCTGGTCGATGCGGCCGGCGTCGACAGCTGGGGCTGCAACGCGGCCGTGGCCTGTGCACTCGGATCCGGCGCCGGCCCGTTGGTCTGGCTGGTCGTCGGCGCGGCGTTGCGATCATGTGAGGCCGGTGCCTGCACGTTGCCATTCGCCTTCCCATCGCCGGCCTCGACGGAGTCCGGCTTGGCTGCAACAGCCGGCTGTTGCGCGAGCGCGCCATGGCCCGGCTGCTGAGTGGACTGGACGTTGCCATTGCCCGTTTCGGTGACCTTGCCGGCTGCGCCGTCGGCGAGCCCCGTCTTGGTCTGGGTGCCCGGCTTGCCCGTCGTCTTGGTGCTGCCGGGAACGGCCGCATCGAGCGCGGCGGCGAAGCTCTGTTCGGCAGATGCGGCAGCGTCGCCGGAGGCCGCCGCTGCCGTCTCGGGCGTCGTCGCGGTGGATCCGGCTCCGTCGGCATCCTTGGCCGCCGCGGAGGATTTGGCTGCGGCCGCCAGCAGGCCTGCCGCGGTATCGACCGAGCCCTGCGGGCCAACACCGGGCACTCCGACGGGAGCGGCCGCACCGGGCGCATTGGTTTTGCCGTCGCCGTCCGCCGTGCCATCGCCGCTGGCGGGGTTGGCGAGGGTGATCTCGGGCTGGATGGCGACGGCGACCGGCGTCGGCACGGCCACGGTCGGCCCGGCTACAGCGGTCGTCGCGGCGCTCGCATCCGTGCCGGCCTGATCGCCGTCCTTCTTGTCGCCCGTCTTGCCGCCGCTGGTCTTGCCGTCGGCGGTCCCAGCCGCATCGGTTTTGGTCGACGTGCCGGCGGTCGCGTCGGCCGGGGTATCCGAACCGCTGTCGTCGGCGCGCGCGGTGCTGCCGTCGGCCTTGTCCGCCGGCTTGTCCTGCGACCTGGCCTGGGTGGTGCGATCGGCGTCGCCGGCCCGCGCCGGCTCGCGGCTCGGGGTGGAAGCGCTGGCGGCGCGCGGCGACGGCGACGCGGAGGTGGGCGGCGACGCTGTCGACGGATCCGGAGTCGCGGCGTCGACCAGCGCCGAGAAGCTGTCGGACGGCTGCGGAGCGTCCTGACGGGACTGTCTCGGCGCCGTGGTCTTGAGAACCGTGCCTGCCTGGATGTCTGACGTGACGCTGAACACCTTGGACCCTCTCGCGATGAACTCGACCAAGCAGTTCAGCAAGGAGCGGGCCAAGCCGGGGTTGCAGAAAATCGCCAACAAATTCAGGTTCTTATGGAATCAATCGGGGCGCGGGCCGCGGCCCTCGTCCTCGCCATTTCTGCCCGGCCGGCAAGATTTGCCGCCGGCATCTGCGACCGGCGCAATTGCTTCGCAGGAAGTGCGCCTATATTAGAGACAGATGCTTTCGTGTTGTTTCCGATCAGGACATCCTGTCCGGAGATCGCCCGAAGCAAGCCATCCGCAAAGACGGCGCATGCGAGGCGTTCCCGCGCCGGGAACCCGTTGCCTGACGCCGCGATAGCAGTGACCGGATCATGCTCAACAGTCTCGATCTCGAAGGCCGTCCCGAAGACACCAGGGTCGTCGTCGCCATGTCCGGCGGCGTGGACTCCTCGGTGACGGCCGCGCTGTTGAAGTCGGAAGGCTACGACGTCGTCGGCATCACTCTGCAGCTCTACGATCACGGCGCGGCGACGCACCGCAAGGGCGCGTGCTGCGCCGGCCAGGACATCCACGATGCCCGCAACGTTGCCGAGCGCCTCGGCATCCCGCATTACGTGCTGGACTACGAAGATCGCTTCCGCGAGTCGGTGATCGACAATTTCGCCGCCAGCTACGCTTCGGGCGAGACGCCGGTGCCGTGCATCGAGTGCAATCGCGCGATCAAGTTCGGCGATCTCCTGAAGACCGCGCGCGAGCTCGGCGCCTCCGTGCTCGCCACCGGCCATTACGTCGCCTCGCGGCGGCTGGCGGACGGATCGCGCGCGCTCATCTGCGCGGCGGACAGCGATCGCGACCAGAGCTACTTCCTGTTCGCGACCACGCGCGAGCAGCTCGATTACCTGCGCTTTCCGCTCGGCGACATGACCAAGCCGGAGGTGCGCGAGCTCGCGCGCCGTTTCGGCCTGGAGGTCGCCGACAAGCACGACAGCCAGGACATCTGCTTCGTGCCGACCGGCCGCTACACCGACATCATCGGCAAGCTGCGCCCGAACGCGATGGAGCCGGGCGAGATCGTCGATCTCAATGGCCGCGTGCTCGGCGCGCATCACGGCATCGCCAACTACACGATCGGCCAGCGCAAGGGCCTCGGCATCGCTGCCGGTGCGCCGCTCTACGTCGTCAAGCTGGACGTCGCCACCCGCCGCGTCGTGGTCGGCCCGCGCGAGGCGCTGCGCACGCATCGCATCACGCTCCGCGAGGTCAACTGGATCGGTGATGGCGCGCTCGACGCGGCCGCGCGCGAGGGCCTCGAATTGTTCGTGCGGGTGCGCTCGACGCGGCCGCCGCAGCCGGCCTGGCTGCGCGGTGCGGACGGCCGTTACGAGGTCGAGCTCGTCGCCGGCGAAGAGGGCGTCTCGCCGGGCCAGGCCTGCGTGTTCTACGATGCCGCGTCCGGCCGCGCCCGCGTGCTCGGTGGCGGCTTCATCCAGAGCGCTGTTGCGGAAAGCAGCAGCTTGGGCGGCAACGCGATCAGGCCGCAGCGCGTGGCCGAGCCGGTCCGCGGCTGATCAGCATCCATCATTCAGGGCAGGGGCATGGGGGACATCGACCGCGCGGGGGTCGAAAAGGCCTATGAGCGCTGGGCGCCGATCTACGATCTGGTGTTCGGCAAGGTCTTCGATCAGGGCCGCCAATCGACCATCGCGGAAGCCGATCGCATCGGCGGCCGCATTCTCGACGTCGGCGTCGGCACCGGCCTGTCATTGTCGGACTACGCCCGGACCACGAAGATCTGCGGCGTCGATATCTCCGAGCCGATGCTGCGGCGGGCGCAGGCCCGCGTCCGCGAGCTGAAGCTCTTCAATGTCGAGACGCTCGCGGTGATGGATGCCAAGCATCTCGCGTTCCCCGACAATTTCTTCGACGCGGTGGTCGCGCAATACGTCATCACTGCGGTGCCGGATCCCGAAGCGACGCTCGATGATTTCATCCGCGTGCTGAAGCCGGGCGGCGAGCTGATCCTGGTCAACCATATCGGCGCCGAGAGCGGCCCGCGCCGCATCTTCGAGCTCGCCTTCGCGCCGATCGCGCGCCGACTCGGCTGGCGGCCGGAGTTCCCCTGGGCCCGGCTGGTGAACTGGGCTGCAAAGCATGGCGGCGTCACCTTGGCCGAGCGCCGGCCGATGCCGCCGCTCGGACACTTCTCGCTCATTCGCTACCGCAAGGGCTGATCACCGGATACCCTGGCCGTGCGCTTTGCCAGGCCATCCGCGCGGAACGCGAACGCGCGGTTTGCGTTGCCCCGCCATGAGCATCAGGCAAACCTTGTTCCTCTCGTTCGCACTGGTCTCGGCCGCGGCTGCGGCCCGCGCCCAGGCGCCGCCGACGCCGGCCACGCCGCCGCAGGCAACGGCGCCGGCCCCCAACGCGAATGCCGCTTGTGCGCCGAATGCCCGCGCGACGGCGACGCCTGACGGCATCACCACCGGCCGCGCCGGCGAGCTGCTCGGCGACAAGCTGGCGAAGACCAACGGCGTGTTGTGTCCGCCGAGCGGGGTCGACCCGGAAATGCACGCGCCGACCCCGGAGGGCGGCACGACCCCGGTGATCCCGCCGCCCGGCAGCCCCGGCGGCAATCCGAACGTACAGCCGAAGTGAGCCTCTTGTGATCCGCATTGCCGAGCAGCTGCTGTTGGTCGCACACGTCGGCGTATGACCCCCGACGAGCGGCGGATACATGCGCAAGGTCTTGGAGAGTCGTCCGGAAATCCCCTGGTGCGAAAACCGCTGCTGCCCGCGAGCTTTGCTTGACAGGGGCGGAGACGCCTCCTTATATGCCGCCCGTTCACAAGGCCCGGCGGCCCGCTTCGACCGGTTTTGCCTTGATCGAACACCGTGGCGGGGTAGCTCAGCTGGTTAGAGCACGGGAATCATAATCCTGGGGTCGGGGGTTCGAGTCCCTCCCCCGCTACCACGCGTGACCCACTATTGTAGCTTGCGTCCGGGAACACTCCTTTCCCGAGTAATGTGGCTAGCTTCCCTTTCACTTCGATCTCAAATCCTTCCCTGGGTCCCTTCGGGTAAATCGTTACGCTGTGCACGAGAGCCCGGAAATCGTGGATGAGCGTGCCTCGGTCGTCCTCGGCACTCGCGTGGTCCGCCAAGGTTTCCGCTAGCGCATCGACGGTTGCGACATATCGGTCCAAGGTTGCCGGGTGAAGGGCAACTGGAACAGGAGCTTCCTCGAGCGCGGCCAGTTCCGCCTCTACCTGCTCTCGCTCCTCTTTTAGCTCGGCGATGCGTTGCCGAGCGTCGTCCTCCGAAATGACGTATCGGATGACAAGATCGATGTTGCGCTGCCGCTCGCCCTCGATCCGATCTCGCTTCATCTCCAGGCGCGTGCGTGTTGCGGCGGAGTCTCCGGCAAGCCGCGTTCTTTCCCGATTGTAGTTGCGCACGTAAGTCTCAATCATCCGTGGATCCTTCAGCTCTTCAGCCATGCCGCTTAGGACCAGATTTTCCACGTCTCGAAGGTACAAGATCCTGCGGTTCGAACAGCTGCCGCTTTCTCGCACGGCCGAGCAGCGGACGCGGGTTTTGCCCGTCTTGTCCCGGTCATGAACCGACAGGCCGGACCCGCAGGAACCGCAGCGAAGAAGGCCGGAAAGCAGATGTGGCGTCCGGCGCTTCACATGGCTGGCCAGACGGCTCTTCTGCGACTTCAAAAGATGAGCCTGCTCCCAGACGGACTGTTCGACGATCCGCAGGTGGGGCGCTTCCATGCGCTGCCACTCGTCGGGCGGGTTGGGGCGAGATAGCCGCTTTCCGGTGTCAGGATCTTTGACCATTCGGACCTTGTTCCAGACGATGCGACCCGCATACAGCTCGTTGAAAATGAGCCCGTTCCCGCGTTGCGCGTTGCCGTTGATCGTCGATGCATTCCATCGCTTGCCACGTGGTGGAGGAATGTCTTCGCGATTGAGATCGTGGGCAATGTCGCGAGGTGTTCGTCCCTCGGCGTAAGCGCTGAAAATCCTGCGGACGATGGCGGCCTCATCTTCAACGATCTCGAGTTCGCCCGATTGGCCGGGTACCGCACGATAGCCATAGGCGCGTCCGCCGGCGTGGCGGCCGTCGCGTATCACGCCCGCCATGCCGCGACGAACCTTCTTCGCGCCGTCCTCACGTTGCATCTGACCGACAAGACCTCGAATTCCAATCAAGACGGAGTCTGCCGTACCGTCATGCACTGCTTGGATCTGGATCCCCTGAAAGGACAGCCTCTTGTGAATTCCGGCGAGATCCTCCATGTCGCGCGAGAGCCGATCCAATGCCTCCACGACGACGACATCGAATGTGTGCTGGCGTGCAGCATCCATCAGCTGCATCAAACCATCCCGCCCAAAGACCGAGGCGCCCGAACGGGCCCTGTCCTCGAACGTTGCGACGACTGCGAGTTGATGACGAGCCGCATAGTTCCGGCACAAAGCTATCTGATCTTCAGTCGATCTTTCGCTTTGGAGCTCGGTCGAGAATCTGGCGTAAATAGCTGCGCGTTTCATCATGTATACCATTGCTGCGGCACTGAGAGCTGACCGCATCAAGATGGCGTTTTGTCAGCGGATCTCTTTCCCGCAGATGATCGCGCCTCGCATCGGCAATCGCAAGCGCTTCAACGAATTTGACCAGGGCATTGTCAGTTTCGGCAACACAGCCTGTTGCCCGATGCGATCCCTGTCCGGTCTTTTGTCGCGCCATCTCGACAGGATGCTGCGCGGGAAGAGCCGAGGCGAGATCGGGGAACGATGAAGCGTAGCATTGGATAGAATCGAGAACGGAAACGTCGTTTGGATGCGGATCGCTTTGACCTTGGGCACTGTGCCTGCCGTCGGCACAGTCAAAAGAGGGGTGTCCGGAAACGGAAGAGGATCGGAGACGCGCTCGCCGTTTAGGATGCGCTGGCGAAGGAAAAGGTCCGCGATCGAGAGTGGGGAGCGTATGAATTGAGATACGAGAGCACGAGTCTTTACGTTCTGCGGCCGGTTGAAGGATCGCAAATCGAGCTTACCGGGCTTCCTCGAATCGGCCTTCCGCACGCCATCCGACTGGATCTGCGATCCATCGGTTGATATCGGATTCATGCCAGCCCGAACCGTTGCTGCTGATTTTGAGCTGGGGCGGGAACGTGCCCCCGGCGATCTTGCGGTAGATGGTGGACCGGGACAGCCCGGTCCTGGCAAGGACCGTTTTCAACCTAATGATACGGTCTGGCTCGCGCATGGCCGGGATGCCCCTTGCTGGTTGCTTCTGACGTCTTGTAAGATCAGAGAGGCCAAACAGGTGCAGGCGGGCAATAGGAGCTCGCGCGTTGCCGGGTGTAGCGCAGAGCCGGCGGCAAACGGGATGGGTCAAATTCCAAGGCTTCGGCCTCTGCCGAGATCGATGCCATGGACGAAGGCCAGATCCTGGCCGAGCCGGCGGCCTGATTCGAATGCAATGCCGAGATCGTTCTTGCGACCGGCGAGGATGGATTCCAATTGCGGGTCGCGTTCGAGAGTTTTCGCCATGTCGCTCATCGCTGAGCGCGTAGCCTTGTAGCCGGACAAGTCGCCCGCCTGATATAGGCGCTGGCTGGTCTGGTCGAGCTTCCGCCATCGCTCAACAAAGGCTTCGGCGCGACGGGCAGGATCGATGCGCAGTTCGGTCTCGAGCTGAAGCGCGCGGATAACGCCGCTGAGACGTCCGCCGGCAGCTTCCCGGGCGAGCTCCGGGTTCTTCCTATATGCGGCTTCAGCGTCGTGCGAGCCAAAGGGGCGCACCTCCTCGAAAGCTTGACGCGCCTTTTGCAACTCTTTCACCTGTTCGCTACTCGCTCGGCCGCTCTTCTCCCGCGCCGCGAAGATCGCATCCACCGCGCGAGCATGGCGCACCAGCGCCCGGGTCCGGACGCGACGTGCGTCCGCTTCGGGATCTGGCGCCACGTTCCTTGCCGGGACTTTGGCTCCGCGCCGGTCGGCTGCGGGATCGCTGCTTTCCCTTTTCGGCGTTGCCCGTTCGGGTCTCTGTCCGATATGCAGTCCGGCCACATCAGCCGAAGGGCGCAGGCCGTCGAAGATGTCACGCAGCTTCTCGGGCATGATCTTGCGCACGATCTCGGTCACGCGATCGCGGAAGGTGATCCCACGCCGCTCGGCGTAGCTCTGGAGCGGATCGGCGCGCTCGTAATCCGAGGCCATGTCCTTGGCGCGGTCGCGCGACAGGGCGCGGGTAAGCCGGTCTGCATTGGCAAAATCATCGCGACCATAATGCAGGTCCACCTCGTCGCGATGCCGCGACAGGGCGACATAGCTGCTGTGGGCGTCCATGCCGGGCGTCGCCAGGACATGGACGCGGTCGACCGTCATGCCCTGCGCCTTATGGATTGTCGCCGCATAGCCATGGTCGAGCCGATTGTAATCCTTGAGGTCGAAGCGCACGGATCGGCCATCGTCGGTCTGCACGGCTATGGACTGCGCGCTGACCTGCTCGATGGTTCCGAGCGTGCCGTTCTTGACGCTAAGGCCTCGCTCGTTCTGCAGGAACATCACCCGATCCCCACTGGCAAAGTTTCTCGCGCCGCGCTCGACCGTCACCTCCACGTCGTCGCCGAGATCGCCAGCTGCCCGCATCCGCTCGCGCGCTGCCTCGTTCAGGATGCGGACCTCGTCGTTCGTGTGGGTCAGGATGATACGGCTCCGATCCAGTGATGACTGCCGGTCGCGATCCCAGTGATCAATCAGATCGCCGCGCGCCTGGTCGCGACTCTCAGACTCATGCACCATGCCGTGGGCGCGGTACGCCTCAAGCGCGTGGCCCACCTTGCCGGTCGCCAGATCACGCGTGGCGTCGCGTTGCCAGTCCTCCCTCTGACGGCGCACGTCACCGATCTCGGCGCCGACGTGACGCTCATGAATCGACCGGAACGCCGCGCCGGCTTCGATGGCCTGCAACTGTTGCGGATCACCGACCAGCACCACCTTTGCGCCGGCCTCGGTCGCATGCGACAGCACGCGTTCGAGCTGCCGCGTGCCGACCATCCCCGCCTCGTCGATGACGAGCACATCGGTCGATTTGAGCAGGTCACGACCCTGTCCCCAGCCGTGCTCCAGGCTGGCGATCGTGCGCGAGGCAATGCCCGATCCGCTCTCGAGGTTTTCCGCCGCAATGCCGGACAGCGCGACGCCCCGGACCTCGAAGCCGGCTGCTTTCCACGCCTCCCGCGCCACCCCCAGCATGGCGCTCTTTCCCGTCCCGGCATGGCCGACAACGACGCTGAGATCGCGCCCGTCTGTGACGTGCGCCAATGCCTCGGTCTGCTCGGACGACAGCACCAGGCCGCGCACTTCCGCACTCGCCAAAGCAGCCTGGCGATCGAGATCGCGTACCTCATGGCGCGACCGTTTCGCCATCCGTTCAGCGGCCCGGTGCAGGCGCTGCTCCGCATCGACCATTCCGCGGGTGGTGAACCGATCCTCGCCGCGACCGTCCTTACCGAGTTCAACCAGATCGGGCGCTCCCTGCATCGCGCCCATGACCTGATTGAACTGGTCCATCCCGTCACTGTGACGGTGCCCGAACTTGGCGAGGTCGCGGCGTGTGAAGGTCGATTGCTGCTGGGTGATAGCCTCCAACCCAACGCTGGGATCGGCGATGATCCGCGCGCCATTGTTCCGCGCGATCTCGCGGTGCATCTCGGCGCGATCGGCCTCAAACCCTCCGCCCGCAATGCCCCGAACATTAATCCGCTTCGCCGGCGCGCCGATCTGGCTTTGCGGCTCAAGCGCGATACCCTGGGCCTCCAGACTCCGATGGTCGATCCGCGCGTCGATGTCGAGCTCGGACAAGCGCTCGTTAGCGAGCTCGGCCCAGCGCCGCCGCCAGCGCTCAACCATCTCGGTGCGGTTCCAGTCTCGTACTTTTTGGCCGAACCCGTTCTCGTCGACCGCGCGCATTGTCAGCATGACATGGGCATGGGGTTTGGGCAGGCCGTCCTCGGCCCTGTCCCAATGCACATTGAGATCGGCGATCATGCCGCGACGGACGAACTCGCTCTGAACGAAGTCCCGAGCCAGCTCGATGCCCTGCGCCTCAGTCAGTTCTCGCGGAAGGGCGAACTCGATCTCCCGGGTCAGCTGGGCGTCCTTGCGGACTTCGAATGCTTCGACATCGTTCCAGAGCCGCTCGCGGTCGCTCCACGCCTCCGGCGCATTCTCCGGCAGCATCACCTCGGAATGGACGACGCCGCGCTTTCCAGAAAAATCCTGATCGCGGCCGAGCCGCTCGTCGCGCAGCCGCGAGCCTGAGCGGTAGGCGGCTGAAGCCACCGCGCTGCTCCCGGCCTTGCGGCCAATGACCTTGACGTGAAGATGATAGATCGCCATCGCGATCAGATCACTGGCACAGCGAAGCGCACGTCGGAACGACGTATAAGCGCGCCCTCCCTCGAAAAAATCTCGGGCGGGATTACCGGGTCCCAGGCCGTCCTGACGACCTTACAGCATTGTGCGTGATGCTCGACTATCATTTGCCCATCGACACTCATGGAGACAACGATGCGCAAACCAAGGGACTTTGATGCGAACCTAAAGGCACTCGAGGACAAGGCGCGAGGCCTGAAGACCCGCAAGGTGCGGCAGCTCGGCGGACTCGTTATCGCCACAGGAGCTGACTCACTAAGCGCCGATGAACTGGCCGACGCGCTGATGTGCTAGCCGAGACAAAGTAAGCCGGAAACAGGGACGCATGGGCCGGGCGCGGGGCCGCGCTCTTTCAAAGCCGGGCGCGAGGAAATGCGCCAGCAACTGATCGCAACATGTATGGCGCTTCTACGCCACCGAGCGGCGTGCAACCGCCATCAGGCCGCAAGAGCGCGACATGACATGCGCACATGGCAGATTGAGCGCCGCAAGCGCACACGGCATCTCATCGAACTGGGCGGACTCGTCGTCAAAGCCGGAGTGGTGGACCTGACGGGCGATGATCGCGCCACTCTCTACGGTGCGTTGCTCTGGATCGCTGACCGGCTCCAAAGCGATCAAGGCAAAGAGGAGCGTGAGCTATGGGCCGCCAAGGGGGAAAAAGCGTTAGAGGCGGGCTCCGCAGCTCAAAAGCGGACATATCGAGCTGCTTCAGCAGTTCGTCGTTGATGTGCAACTATGACTACAGCGCAGGTGACGCAGAACGTATTCGACACTCCTTCGGTATACTTCCTGTTGCCTCCGCGAGGAGCTCGCCTGATCGGCGTCTACGATGGCCAGGTCATGGCGGCTGAGTCGCGTGTGCTTCTTAAACGAAATTGATCATGCCAAATAGCCGTTCGATCGTACCTCGAACGCCAACCGGGGGGGCGATGCGGGCGGCTGCTACGGGCTCTCAGACGAGGTCGAAATCATTGGAGACAACTCATCAAGAAGCGATGGATGTCAGCAATTGAGCCAGATACGGCTGGCATCAAATGGACAGCCAAGAAGGGGCCGCTTCTTGCTTGTGGGGGCGCCACCGATATCCGATGTTCATGAATGTCATATGTCGGGTCGAATTCGACCGATCGCCTATCGCCGCACGCCAACGCGGCTGACGCCGCCGTTCAGATTGGTCGGGCGAACCGTGCTTGCCCGTACAGCTGCGCGCGCGACGGGGCGAGGCCTCAGCACGACGTCGGCTCTTGCGACGCAGCTCGGCGGATAGTTGACGTACTGGCAGTAGACAACGGCTTCGGCCGGCGCCGATTCAACCATGACCGCAGTCAAGCCCCAGCAGGGCGCTGGCCGCGAGTCCCATCAATGTCACGTGCTTCATGGCGTTTCGTCCTCTCGCTGATGAGCTGTTTTACTTGTTCAAGCGGCTGCTCAGCTGAGCGTTTGACAGGCGTGATCAGCCAGCCGGCCCTCGGTGTTAACGCGCCATCTTGACCAAGTCGCATCCTCTCGTCCTTGAATATGACGGCGACGGCATCAATGACGCGTATGTCGGGATTGGTCTTGCAATGAACGATAATGTCGTGCTCGAGTCTCTTGGCTTCGTCAGGGTTCGGAAGGTGCTTTCGCGTCAGTCCGTTGTACCACCCGCTATACCAGGCAACCAGAAGATCGGCGTCTTCTTGAAACGTGCCGGCCAGTTGTCTGCATGTGAGCTTTTGGACGTCGAGGTAGCGGTTGGCGTCACTGTAGGTACTTTGCGGAACCTGTGCGGCTGCCTGGACTGACGCGAGGGACAGCACCGCGACGATTGAAAGCAGGCTATTGCGCATTGGGGACTCCTGTCTCGACTGCTGTAGCAGCACCTGGAAGCCTCGAAGAGATGGGTCGGCGATGCGCGACCGTTGATCTAAATCAAGATCATGAGTTGGCGGCCGTCGACACATCCGGTGAAAGCCGCGGGGCGTGCGCTCGGCATCTCCGTAGCCGCTCGCTTGCTTGTTTCGCCCCGCCGTGCGGTCCAGCGTCACGAGGTGTTTGAATGAGCTTGACGTCCGACCAACGCGCGGGATGGACGCGATTCTTTCCAGTCTGCGGCTGGTTGGCAGCCTATCGTCGCGAATGGCTCCCCTCGGACGCGGTGGCCGGAATAACGTTGGCAGCTTATGCGATCCCCGTATCGCTGGCTTACGCGACGCTCGCCGGCCTGCCGCCGCAGGTCGGCATCTACGGCTATATGCTCGGCGGCGTCGGCTATGCCTCGCTTGGTTCCTCGCGGCAGCTCGCGATCGGTCCAACGTCGGCGATTTCGCTTATGATTGCCTCCACCGTCGGTGCGCTCGCGGGTGGGGATGCAGTGCGATACGCGCAGATCGCCAGCCTTGCGGCGTGCGCGGTCGCGGTCTTGTGCTTTGCCTGCTGGCTGTTCAAGCTCAGTGTTCTCGTCCGCCTGGTCAGCGACAGCATTCTGGTCGGCTTCAAGGCCGGCGCGGGGCTCACCATCATCATGAGCCAGTTGCCGAGCGTGTTCGGGGTTGCTGGCGGTGGGCACAATTTCTTTGATCGCGGTATCAGGCTCGCCGGTCAGCTGGGCGACGTCAATCTCCTCGTCATGGCGATCGGCGCTGGGGCGCTCGCGCTGTTGTTGCTTGGTGAGCGGCTTCTGCCAGGTAAGCCGGTCGGGATCACGATCGTGGCGTTGTCGATCCTGGTTGCGACATTGCTTGGGCTGCCGGCTGCCGGCGTGCCGGTCACAGGGAGGATTCCCGAGGGATTGCCGTCGCTGCGACCGCCGACATTCGGTCTGGTGGAGTTCGACGATCTATTCCCGCTCGCCGCCGGATGTGTGCTGTTGGCTTATATCGAGGGTGTCTCCGCGGCCCGCAGCTTCGCTGCCAAGCACGACTATGGCTTGGACGTGCGGCAGGAGTTTCTGGGACTGGGAGCCGCGAACCTGGCTGCCGCCTTCGGCCATGGCTATCCCGTTGCCGGCGGCCTGTCGCAATCCGCGGTCAATGACAACGCGGGCGCCCGCACGCCCTTGGCTCTCGTGATCTGCTCGGTCGCGCTTGCCCTGTGCCTGCTGTTCTTCACGAGCTTGCTTACCAACCTGCCCAAGGCGGTGCTGGCGGCAATCGTGTTTGCCGCGGTTTACCGGCTGGTCGACGTCCGTACTCTGCTGCGAATGTGGAAGGTCAGCCGCATCGACTTCCTGGCTGCAACGATCGCTCTTGTGGCCGTGCTGCTGCTCGGAATTCTGCAAGGCGTTCTGCTGGCCTCGATTGCGTCCATCTTCCTGCTGCTGGCACGCGCCTCGCGCCCCAATGTGGCATTCCTCGGCCGTCTGCCCGGCAGCGGCCGCTATTCCGATAGCGCCAGGCATCAGGATGTCGAGCCGCTGCCCGGCGTCATCGCCTTTCGCCCCGAAGCCTCGCTGCTCTACATCAATGCCGACTCGGTTCTGGAGGCGGTGTTCAGCGTGCTGTCCAGGTCGCACGATGTCAGGCTGGTCGCCTGCGACCTCTCGGCGGCACCCTATATCGACATGGCCGGCGCGCGCATGTTGCGCGATCTTTACGACGACCTCGCGTCCCGTCACGTTGTACTATGCGTCGTCGGTGCACATGCACAGGTCCGCGATCTGCTGCGGGCCGAAGGCTTGGCGGAGAAGACCGATAGCGCGAAGTGGATGCAATCGCTCGACCGGGTGCTTGGCGACGCGCCGGCGAAGTAGTTCTGCTCGTTATGAGATTCGATCCGGACGCTGTCCCGCCAATTGCGGTCCATTGCGGCTTCGTCTATTCAATTGGGCCGCGGTCTGATGGTCGGCATTTTGGAAGAGCGCCCGCAAGGGGGCAGCCACGTCATCCCGTCGGTATCAGTATCTTTCGGCAACGAAGTTCATGCCGCGCAGGGTGACCTGGTCGTTGTAGTGCCCCCTGTCGGAGCGCGGCGGAAGCTCGACCTTGTCCTTCTTGACGCGCTGGTAGGGGATTGCTTCCAGCAGGTGCGCGATGCAGTTCAGACGGGCCCGGCGCTTGTCGTCGGAGCGAACGATGTACCATGGCGCGTGCTTGGTGCTGGTCTTCTTCAGCATCAGGTCGCGCGCTCGCGAATAGTCGTACCAGCGTCGATAGGATTCCAAGTCCATCGGGCTCAGCTTCCACTGACGGAGGGGATCGTCGATGCGTGCCTTGAAGCGCCGTTCCTGCTCGTCCATCCCGACCTCGAGCCAGAACTTGATCAGGACGATGCCGCCGTCGATGATGTACTTCTCCATCAATGGACAGAGCGTGAGGAAGCGCTCGTGCTCGGCGGGTGCACAAAAGCCCATCACATATTCAACGCCGGCGCGGTTGTACCAGCTCCGGTCGAAGATGACGATCTCACCGCCAGCGGGAAACCGCTCCATGTAGCGCTGAAAGAAAAGCTGCGTCTTTTCGCGATCGGACGGCGCCGGAAGCGCGACGACGCGAAACACTCGCGGGCTGACCTTTTCCGTGATCGCCTTGATCGTCCCGCCCTTGCCAGCGGCGTCCCGGCCTTCGAAGAGGATGATGATCCGAAGGTTGTTCGCCTTGACGAAGTCCTGGAGATGGCACAACTCGACCTGCAGCCCTTCAAGGTGCTTCTCATAGTTCTTGCGCTTCATGTGCCCCGCGGGTTCGGTCTTTGCCATGTGGCCCTCTTCACGATTTCCCCTCCGACACCGTGCTCCCAGCCTGTCTCCGTCAGGTTGATCGCGCGGCCTCCTGCTCGAGCAGGCCGGAGATTGGCTCTAGCCAATCAAGCCTCCATTTTCCTTTGCTTGATCTGGATCAAGATTGGGACGCAAACGCCGAAGCTAGCTCGGTCATACTCCAAACGGGAGCGCGGTCGTGCGGACACTTCGCCAGCTTCTCACCGGGGAGGAAATGATCCAGCTGGTGATCCGGCTCGGATTGCTCGCCTTGTTGATCGTGTGGACGTTCGTATTGATCCGTCCGTTCGTGCCGATCCTCGCCTGGGCGCTCGTTCTCGCGGTTGCGCTGCACCCCGTATTCATCTGGCTGGCCAAGCTATTGGGCGGCAGTCCGGGGCTTGCCGCGATCATTCTCACGTCGATCAACATTGCCATCATCGTCGGCCCCGCAACCTGGCTTGGCCTGGAGGCGGTCGACGGGGTGAGGGAGTTTGCCGGCGAGCTGGGTTCAGGAAACTTCGCCATCCCATCGCCACCGGAACGGATCAAGGATTGGTGGCTCGTAGGGCCTCAGCTCCACGAATTGTGGAGCCAGGCATCCAATAACATCCGGGCCGTCTTGCGCGAGATCGGCCCGCATCTGAAGCCTGTGGCGCGGACGATGCTTGGGCTTGCGGGTGGCGCCGGTGTCGGAACGCTCAAATTCATCTTGGCGGTGCTCGTCGCGGGGGTTCTCTTTCCCTACGGTTCTCAATTGGTTGGGGCGGGGCGGCGGTTTCTCTCCCATATTGTCCCTGAGCAGAGCGAACATTTTCTGGATCTTGCTGGCGCGACGATCCGCGCTGTGTCCCAAGGTGTGATCGGCGTCGCCGTGCTACAGGCCTTGTTGGCTGGCATCGGCTTCAAGATGGCCGGGATTCCAAGTGCCGGGCTGCTGGCGTTTGCCGTCATGCTTCTCAGCATCGTGCAGATCGGCGCCGCAGTCGTTCTTCTTCCCGTGATCATCTGGATCTGGATGGACAAGGATGTCACGACCGCGCTGCTGTTGACGGTGTTTTTCGTCGTCGTCGGCCTGCTCGACAATGTTTTGAAGCCGCTCGTGATGGGACGGGGCCTGACGACGCCCACGCTGGTCATTTTCCTCGGCGTGATCGGCGGCACCCTCGCGCACGGAATTGTCGGCCTCTTCATCGGACCGATCATTCTGGCCGTGTCCTGGGAACTATTGGTGGCCTGGGTTCGTGACGATCGCGCCCAGGGCGGAGCCGCCGACAATCGTAGAACGTTGACCTAGATCAACGTTGCGCATCGCGGGACTTCTCGAATGTGCTTGTGCGCCGATGAGGTGAGAACATGCCAAGCAAGACTGTAGACGTACCGGGCGGTCCCATGTCCGGGCTTGTCGCCTCGGCTGTGGAATACATGATCGATGCGGGACAGCGGAGCGTGCTGTTCCTGGACGTGATGCGACGGCGCGGTGACGGCTACCGCGAGCACATCGCCAAGACCGCACCGCATGTTCTGCAATATGCCGCCGAGTTGATCGTCGACGGCCGCAAGCTCGATGAGCCGGTCAACTACGCGCTGGTCCGCATCATTCCGCCCAAAGGCGTCGTGATCGACCTCGCACGGCGGCCATTCATCGTGGTGGATCCGCGCGCTGGCCATGGTCCGGGTATCGGCGGCTTCAAGGCGGACAGCGAAATCGGCGTCGCGATGAAGGCAGGGCACCCCTGCTATTTCATCGGCTTTCTGCCGGACCCCATGCCCGGACAAACCATCGAGCGCGTCGCACGTGCCGAGGCGCTCTTCATCGAGAGGGTCATCAGCCGGCATCCGGAAGCCGACGGGAAGCCTTGCGTGATCGGCAACTGTCAGGCCGGCTGGGCCGTGATGATCCTGGCGGCGCTCCGGCCGGAACTGTTCGGGCCGCTGATCATCGCGGGCGCGCCGCTGTCCTACTGGGCTGGCGTGCATGGCAGATATCCGATGCGTTATTCGGGCGGCCTGTTGGGTGGTAGCTGGCTGACGGCGCTGACCAGCGATCTCGGCGGCGGCAAGTTCGACGGCGCTTGGCTGGTGCAGAATTTCGAGAACCAGAACCCGTCCAATACTCTTTGGACCAAGCAATACAACGTCTATTCCAAGGTCGACACCGAAGCCGAGCGTTACCTCGAATTCGAGCGCTGGTGGGGTGGGCACGTCAACCTGAACGCCGAGGAAATCCAGTTCATCGTCGATGAGCTTTTCATCGGCAACAATCTCGCGGCCGGCAAGATCGAGATGTCGAACGGCGAGAAGGTGGACTTGCGCAACATCGGCTCGCCGATTGTGGTGTTCTGCTCCGAGGGCGATAACGTTACACCGCCGCAGCAGGCATTGGACTGGATCCTCGATTGCTATGCCGACGTCGATGATATTCGGGCCTACGGTCAGACGATCGTCTATACGGTCCATCAGAGCGTCGGCCATCTCGGCATTTTCGTGTCGGGCGGCGTTGCCAAGAAGGAACACGCGGAATTCTCCAGCAATATCGACCTGATCGACGTGCTCCCGCCGGGGCTCTATGAGGCGACGTTCGACGCCAAGGGAGAGGAGACTGCAAACTCCGAGCTCGTCGTCGGCCAATGGGTGATGCGCTGCGAGGCCCGAACGCTCGACGATATCAGGGCCATGGGCGGTAACTCGCCGGAGGACGAGCGCCGCTTCGCCGCCGCCAAGCGCGTCTCCGAGCTCAATCTCGCCGCCTACCAGAAGTTCGTTCAGCCGTGGATCAGGACGATTGTGACGCCCCAGATGGCGGAGACGATGCGCAAGCTGCATCCGCTGCGACTGCAATATGAAGCATTGAGCAGCCACAATCCCTGGATGACCGCAGTCAAGTCGGCCGCGGACGAGATCGAACAGAACCGCAAGCCGGTCTCGAAGGACAATCCGTTCCTGTCGTTCCAAGAACAGATGTCCAAGCAGATCGTCCATATGCTGGATAGCTGGCGCGACTCATCGGAGGCGCTGAGCGAGGCCATTTTCCTCAACGTGTACGGCTCACCGGCACTGCAGGCGGTGCTTGGAATCGACCCGCAGTCAGAACCGTCACGCCGGCGGGAGATGGCTGCCGAGCACCGTGCCGTTCTGGAGAAGCGGATCGCCGAGCTCAAATCCAAGATCGGCGAGGGCGGCCTTCGCGAGGCGGCCATTCGCAGCCTGCTGTACATCGGTTCGGCACGTGGAATGGTCGATGAACGAAGCATCGAGGCGCTGCGGCAGGTGCGTCGCGACTATGGTGCTCAACGATTGACGCTGCCAGAGTTCAAGAGCCTGGTGCGGGAGCAGTTCTTCATGCTGCTTCTCGATGAAGAGGGGGCATTGGCTGCCATCCCGAAGCTGCTGCCTGATGATGGTGACCAGAAGCGGAGCGCATTCGCGGCGATACGGGCGGTGCTGTCCGCGAGCGGCGACATCACCGGCGCGCGCGCCAGCCGCCTGAAGCGCGTCGCGGATTTGTTCGGCGTCGACGTCACACAAGAGCCCGAGAAGTCGAACGTTGCCCCTTTCGATCCGAAGGCGAAAGCGTCGTAACGCCGGTTGCAAGGAATGGGAGTGGCAGGATGTCGGCCGAGACAAGGCAACAGCAGGCGACCAGCAAGTATGACCGTTTGATTGCGGCGGCCAAGGCCGTGCCGGCGGTCCCAACTATCGTCGTGCATCCGTGTGACGAAACATCGTTGCGTGGCACGATTGAAAGCGCGGAAGCCGGCATCATCCGGCCGATCCTGGTTGGACCGGCAAGGAAGATCAGGGAAGTCGCAAGCAAGCACGGCCTGGACATCTCCGGCTTCGAGATCGTCGATGCCGCGCACAGCGAGGAGGCCGCTACCAGAGGTGTCGAGCTCATTCACGCCGCCAGAGGCGAGATGCTGATGAAGGGCAGCCTTCATACCGACGAACTGATGCGCGCCGTCACCGCAAAGGTCGGTGGCCTTCGCACCGAACGACGCATCAGCCATGTGTTCGTCATGGACGTGCCAGCCTACGATGAGACGCTGCTGGTGACGGACGCGGCCATCAACATCTTTCCTGATCTCGACGCCAAGCGCGATATCATCCAGAACGCCATCGATCTCTACAACCAGGCCGGCTTCGGCAAAACGCCTCGGGTGGCGATCCTGTCGGCGGTCGAAACCGTGACGACAAAGATTCCGTCGACGATCGAGGCGGCGGCGCTCTGCAAGATGGCCGACCGCGGTCAGATCACCGGCGGGCTGCTCGACGGCCCGCTGGCGTTCGACAACGCCATCGACGCCGAAGCGGCGCGGATCAAGGGAATCAAGTCCGAGGTCGCGGGCCGCGCACAGATCCTGGTCGTTCCGGACCTCGAGGCCGGGAATATGCTGGCGAAGAACCTTGCCTATTTCGCCAAGGCAGATGGCGCCGGCATCGTGCTGGGTGCCCGGGTGCCGGTCGTGCTGACGTCGCGCGCCGACACGCCGCGCGCGCGCATGGCGTCCTGCGCGGTGGCAGCGCTCTACGCCAACGCCCGGCGTCAACACGCGCCAACAATCGCCGCGTGATCGTCATGGACACCATCCTCGTCATCAACGCAGGCTCCTCCAGCGTCAAGTTCCAAGTCTTCTCGATCGAGGGGGAAGGCCGGCTGCGGCGCCGGATCAAGGGGCAGATCGACGGCATCGGGAGCCGGCCGCGATTGCGGGCCAGCGGCGTGAACGGCGATTCGATGGCCGACCGTGCCTATCCGATCGAGGCCGTCCCGGATGTTGCCGCGGCAATGGCGATCGCCGGTGATTGGCTGCGCCACGAGCTTCGCATCGATCCCATTGCGGTCGGCCATCGTGTCGTGCACGGCGGCCCGGACTATGGCAAGCCCGTGCTGATCGATCACGGCGTTGTTGCGCGCCTGGAGCGGTTCATTCCGCTGGCGCCGCTGCATCAGCCGCACAATCTGTCACCCATTCGATCGATCCTCGCAGCCTTTCCGGCGCTGCCGCAGGTCGCCTGCTTCGATACCGCATTCCATCGGACGCATAGCGCGGTTGCCGACCATTACGCGATTCCGCATCAGCTTCACGCGGAGGGAGTGCGGCGCTACGGATTCCACGGATTGTCCTACGAATACATCGCGAAATCGCTGCCGCAGATCGCGCCCGATATCGCGCAAGGCCGGGTGATCGTCGCTCATCTCGGCAGCGGGGCATCCATGTGTGCGATGAAATCCGGTCAGAGCGTCGAGAGCACGATGGGATTTACCGCGCTGGACGGGCTTCCGATGGGCACGCGCCCCGGCCAGCTCGATCCAGGCGTGGTGCTGTATCTGATGTCCGAGGAGGGAATGTCGGCGTCGAAAGTGCAGGATTTCCTCTATCGCGAATGTGGGCTGAAGGGCCTGTCCGGTGTCAGCAACGACATGCGCGAGCTCGAGGCCAGCGCAGACGGAAAAGCCGCTTTGGCGATCGACTATTTTGTCCATCGGATTTGCCTCAATGTCGGCATGCTCGCCGCCGCATTGCAGGGTCTCGATGCGTTCGTCTTCACGGCCGGGATCGGCGAGAACTCCGCAAGGATCCGCGCGCGGGTATCCGAGCGACTCGAATGGCTCGGCATCGCACTCGATGCCGCCGAGAACACCCGTCATTCGCGGCTGATATCGCGCTCCGGCACCCTCGTTCCTGTCTACGTCGTTCCGACCGACGAAGAACTGATGGTTGCCCAGCACACACTGTCGCTGCTGATGAACCGGCCATCGACCAACCCAAGACAAGAGAGGGTGCCATGATTCCCGTATTTCCGGATTCCAAGGTTGCCTTGAAGGGGAAGAAAGGCCTCATCGTCGGCATCGCCAACGACCAGTCGATCGCGTGGGGGTGCGCGAGAGCGTTTCGCGCGCTCGGAGCCGATCTGGCGGTCACCTACCTGAACGATCGTGCCAGGAAGCATGTCGAACCGCTCGCCCAGGCGCTGGAAGCGCCGATCTTCATGCCGTTGGACGTCATGGCGGAGGGGCAGACGGAGGCGGTGTTCGAGCGCATCTCGAAGGAATGGGGCCAGCTCGACTTCATGCTGCACTCGATCGCGTTCTCGCCGAAGGAAGCCCTGCACGGACGCGTGGTCGACGTCGGCCGTGACGGCTTTCTCAAGACCATGGACGTCTCCTGCTGGTCGTTCCTGCGGATGGCGCACCTCGCCGAACCGCTGATGAAGAATGGCGGCACCATGTTCACCATGACCTACTACGGCAGCCAGATGGTCGTGGAGAATTACAACATCATGGGTGTGGCGAAGGCAGCGCTGGAAGCAGCCGTCCGCTACGCCGCGGCAGAACTGGGCCCGAAGGGCATACGCGTGCATGCGATCTCGCCTGGCCCGCTCGCCACGCGCGCGGCGTCAGGCATTCCTGAATTCGACGAGCTCATGGACAAGGCGCGATCAACCGCGCCTGCACGCAGACTCGTCAGCATCGAGGATGTCGGCAACGCAACGGCGTTCCTGGCTCTCGACGGCGCCAAGCTCATCACCGGTGGCGTCCTGTATATCGATGGCGGCTATCACATCATCGACTGAGCGCGCAGGCCCAGCAGCGCTCGGGGAGTTGCGCGCCTTCGTGCCACGCATGTTGCTGCGGGTCGTCGGCTCACGTCTGCAAACTCAGACATCGAACCTATGAATCCCGATATCTCGTTTTCACGAAGGTGATGACTGGGCGGCGGGGCGTGACGTTGAGTGCCGCTTCACATCGCTGCCGCAGTGTCAGGCGTGCGACGGTGACTGACGGCTCAGAGCGGGCATCTTCCGCACTCAGCGATAGTGCAGGGCGATCAGCTCGGCCACACAGGCGGGCTTTTTGCTGCCCTCGATCTCGATCACCAGGTGATAGTTGACGCGCAGGCCGTCCGGCGGCACGTCCTCGGCTTCCGCGACGGTGATCCGGCCGCGCAGCCTGGAGCCGGCGGGCACCGGGGCCAGATATCGTATCCGATCTGCGCCGTAGTTCAGGGTGTTCCGCAGGCCCTTCAGACCCATCACCGACCGGATGAAAAGCGGTGCGAGCGAGAGTGAAAGCAGGCCGTGCGCGATGGTCTTTCCGCCGGGCGCTTCCTTTGCGGCACGCTCCTGGTCGACGTGAATCCACTGCTCGTCGCAGGTCGCTTGCGCAAACTGGTTGATGCGGTCCTGCGAAACTTCGACCCAGTCGCTGACGCCGATTTCGGTCCCAACGGCGGCTTTGAGCTCGCTGAAATCGCCAAATATCCGCATGGTCGCATCCTCGTCAGATCTTCATTTCCGGAACGCTGTCGGGAACGACGAGCTCGGCTTCGGTCACCGCCATGACCTCGCCGACACTGACGCCTGGCGCAGTCTCGAGCAAGGTGGCCTTGCCTTCGGGGAAGCCGATGACAGCCATGTCGGTTACGACCAGGCTGACCGGCCGCACCGAGGTCAGGGGAAGATTGCATCGGTTGACAATCTTCGACTTGCCCTTGGCCGCGTGCTGCATGGCGACGATGACGCTCCTGGCGCCGCTGACGAGGTCCATGGCGCCGCCCATCCCCGGCACCATCTTGCCCGGGATCGTCCAGTTGGCGAGGAGTCCTAGCGCATCGACCTGGAGGCCGCCAAGCACGGTCACATCGACATGACCGCCGCGGATCAGTCCGAACGACATCGCACTGTCGAACGTGCTGGCGCCGGGCAGCGCGCTGATTGGACGGCCCCCGGCATCCGTCAGCAGAGGATGCGCCAACCCCTGCTCGGGGATCGGCCCGGTGCCGATCAATCCGTTCTCGGACTGAAAGAAAACGTTCAGGCCCGTCGGGACGTAGTTGGCCACCAGCGTCGGAATGCCGATTCCGAGATTCACGAGGTCGCCGGCATGAAGCTCCTGCGCGACGCGACGGGCGATGATCTCCGGTGCTTCCATGACTCACCCGTTTGGAGTCGTGACGAGATAGTCGACGAGCGGCGCCGGCGTCACGACGTGGTCGGGCGCAATCACGCCAACCGGCACGATATGCTCCGCCGTCACGATCACGGTGTCCGCTGCCATCGCCATCACCGGATTGAAGTTGCGAGCGGTCAACGCATAGGAGAGGTTGCCAAGATAGTCAGCGAGAAAAGCGTGAACCAACGCGAACTGCGCCCGAATCGCGGTCTCCAGCAGGAAGGGTTTTCCTTCGACCTCGATCTGGCGCTTGCCTTCCGCGACCAACGTGCCAACGCCGGTCGGCGTGAGCACACCTCCCAGGCCGCAGCCGCCGGCGCGAATGCGCTCGACGAAGGTACCTTGCGGAATCAGATCGACCGAAACCTGCTTGGCCAGCATCTGCTGCTGCACTTTGGGATTGAGCCCGATGTGAGTCGCGGTGAGCCGCGAGACGAGGGCGGCGTCGAACAGCTTGCCGATGCCTTTGCCCGGCGTCGCCGCGTCGTTGCAGATCAGCGTCAGCCCATTCTTGCTCTGCCGGACGATCTCATCGAGCAGACGCTCCGGTGTACCGACACCCATGAAGCCTCCGATCATGACGCTCGCGCCAGTCGGGATCATCGCAACGGCTTCTTCGACGGAAACGGCCCTCATGGTTGGAACTCCTGCCGGCGGTGATCGAGCGAAGGACCACAGGCGATGAACGTTGGCCAGTGACGACCGCGGTCCGTTGATCTGCATCAAGGCTTTCCATCAATCGCGATCGGTGATGCCGACACCTTCGAGCGCTTCGGCCCACAACTTGCGAACCTCGACATGGCGCCGCTCCAGGGCCGCGCTGACGGCCTCGCGAAACGGCAGAAGGTCCGGGCTTTTCAGGAACAGGATTTGCGCTTGAAGAGCCCGGCTACTCTCGAACTCGGTACGCCGCAAGGCCATCACGAAGGGATCGCTGGCGTTGGCCTCGACTGGCAGCAGGGCCGCCGGCCTGATGCCGGCATGAACGGCATGCGCGAACGTCGCAAGGCTGACGGCCTGCGCCAGGCGAGAATCTGAAATCCCCTCGATCGGTTGCGGAAGCCACGACGTCTCCCAGGCCATCGTCAACAGGACCAACGCGACATCAGGCACCCACGAGGTCGCACGCAGCAGCAGCGAAACGACCTCGGCCTCGTGATGGAGCTGCGCGTTCAACTCGGTTTGCCAGCCGGACTCGAATCGCGCGGGCAGTATGGCCGCGAACTGGCGCGCCAATGCCCCGTGCGCGGAGGTGAGAAAGGCGGCGGCACGCGTCTGCTGGCGCGGCGGTACGCGGCCTTCGGCGTCGAGTGGCCCAAAAAACGCGCTCATCGGACCGGACCCTGCACGGGGATCGCGCGCAGATGGTCGTAACCGGCCGGAAACGGAATAAGCTCGCCGCCGGCGTCGTCTGGTGCGATCAATACCGCCTTGTTGCCGAGCCAGCGACCGGCCATCACATCCTGCGCAAATCGCGCGAGCAGGTCCGCCGTCAATGCTGGCTTTTCCAGCGTGAAAGCATGATAGGCCCTTGGAATGATCACGAGCGCGCTGTCGGGTATCTCGACGCGCAGGGTTTCATGCAGCGCGCGGGGAGTCAGAAAGTCGAACTCGCCGTTCAGGATCATGGTTGGCACACCGATCGTCGACAATTGCGGTGTCAGTGGCTGGAAGTCGAGGAAAGACTCCATCAGGTTCTGCAAGGCATACACGTCGTTGACCCGCCATCCCTGACGTTTCACCTGATCGAGCTTGTCCAGGACGGACTCGAGCCATTGATCGGAGACGTTCATTGGCAAAAGCAGATCCTGGAGGTAGCTAGTGCCGCCGAGGATCAGCCCGGTGCGGAGCGCGTTGCCGAGCAGGAAGAGTTGCGGGGGCAGCTCGGCAAAGCAACTCATCGGGACGAGGCCCGCGAGCCGCCGGCCATGCAAGATGGCGTAGCGCAGTGCAATCAGGCCGCCGAAGCTGATGCCGCTGAGGAAAACGGGACCATCGCCGAGTTCGCCGATCAGGAGATGAAGTGCGGCGACCTGGTCGTCCTGGCCGATGAAGAGGGCCGGCTTGTCGGACTCGCCTTGGCCGAGCAGGTCGAAGGTTGCAACGCGAAATTGGCGCGCGACGAGGGCGTCGCGATAGGCCGTCCAGAGCTCAGCATATTGCGTAAGGCCGTTGACAAGCACGTAGGCCGGACCGTCCGCCGGGCCATCGAGCTCATAGCGTATGCGATATGAGCCGTGCCTGAGAAAGGGCATCGTGGACATCCCAAGGAAGAAACGATCGGTACTATTCGTCGCTCGAGGCGCAAACCCTTGAGTTAGATCAACGGTTGATCGCGTCGGGCGTACCTAGCTGCCGACAAAATGATCAGGAGGATTTCGCCATGCGCGGGTCAAAGGTGGTTAAGAATTGCTTTGTCAGCCTCCTTGTATTGCTGGTCGGCACCGTGCTCGCAGCCGCGGAGCCCCTTACGCGCCGCTCGTCGCAGATGCAGCATGACGAGCTCAAGAAGACGGTCGAGATCGCGAACTTCCGGCTCGGCGGCAAGTATGATCTTGCCGATCCCTCGAAATGGGAGAACGGCGGCGAGGGCGGCGTCACGCTGGAATCGCTCGGCGCCGGGAAGCTGCATAGCGCCTACATTGCGATCGGAACGCCACAGCGCAACGCGGCGGGTGAAATCACCAATGCCGTGATCATCAATTCCTATTACTCCGGCGATTCCACCGACATGTACGAGCAGTGGGTCAAGGGCGCTCCCCTGTCAGGTGGCGTACCGATCGTCGGCCCGGGCCGCCCGATCGACACCAATCGCTACTACGTCGTCATGGTCGACCCGCTCGGCACCTGGGGCGCCAGCAAGCCGTCCGAAGGACTCGGGATCAAATTTCCGCAATACAGCTACTACGACATGGTGCAGGTCAATTACCGCATGTTACGCGACGGGCTGAAGATCGCCCACGCGGCGCTGATCACGGGCGTGTCGATGGGCGGTACGCAGACCTATGTCTGGGGCGTCATGCATCCCGACTTCATGGGCGGGCTGATGCCGATCGGCGGCACCACGCAGTCGGACGGCGACGATCCGGTCGGCAACTGGACGTTCCAGATGATGACGGCGGCGATCGAGAGCGATCCCGTATGGCAGGCAACCAAGGGCGATTACTACAAGCTGCCCAAGGAGAAACATCCCGTGCCCGGCGTTGCGTTCGGCTGGTCGATCCTGGGCATGACGGGCTACGACTTCGCCTTTCGCACGACGCAGAATTGGAAGGCGGTCCAGCCGGAGATCTTCTATTGGGATCCGCCGAACGAGAACGCGGGGCTGAACGTCACCAACCGCGCGAAGCTTTATGACGCCGTCGACCTCGTCTGGCGCAACAGGGTCGGCGAGACCCATAACATCAATCCCTATCTGGGTCGTATCCGGGCGCGCACGCTTGTGATGCACATCACCAACGATCTCTGGCTGAACTTCAAGCTGGCCCAGCAGGCCGTCGATCGCGTGCCCGGTGCCGAGCTGATCGCGCAGGAGAGCCCGGTCGCGCATTACGGTGTGTTCCCCATCATCAACCAGCGCAAGAATGATCCGAAGTTCGTCGCATTCATGGACGACGTGGCGAGCCTCGATCGCGCGCAGAAGTACGTCGACAAGAATTACCGCGTGCCGGGCGTAGCCGCGAACATCGATCCCGCCAAGTCGTTTTGGAAGAACTACGTGACCTATCCCTATCCGGTCAAATACGCGGATACGAAGGACAAGCGGGGCACGACCTGGCAGATCGGCTACATGGACGAGTACGCCGGCACCGAGAAGGATCCCAAGGTGCTGGTCGTCATCCACGGAAAGGGCGCCTTCGGTGGGCACTACGGCAATGTCATGCAATACGCGCTGCGCAGCGGGCTCCGCGTGATCGTACCGGATCTGCCACATTACGGCATGTCCGGGCCAGGCAATCTCGACAAGAGCCCGGCCCGGACCATGCAGGACATGCGCGAGACGGTGCATGACCTCGTCGTCAACCAGCTCGGCGTCAAGAAGGCCTACTACCTCGGCCATTCGCTCGGTGGCCAGATCGTGATGGGCTATGCGCTGACCTGGCCGGAGGCCGTGCAGGGCCTTGCGCTGGAAGCACCCTCGGGTCTCGAAGAGTACCCGCGCGATATCACCATCGCCAAGGACAAGAAGGCGCGCCTGTTCGATCAGGATTTCGACCACGATTTCGACAAGTGGAAGGAGACCTGGGGCCCTACCGGCATCCTCGCCGCGGAGATCGGGCGCTCGGAGCAAAGCGTTCGCGACTTCTTTTATTTCAAGAAGCGCGACCCGGAGACCAACACGTTTTCGGCTGCGAAGAGCGGCTATTTCTACAACGACAGCGAATATGCGCGCTTCCACACCGAGCAGCGTGTCGGCCTGATCAAGGGCAATCCCAAGGAGCTCGAGCAATGGGCAAATGTCTTCATCTATGACATCTATTCGATCGGGTCCGAACTGCAGCAGGACGATCCGAAAAACCTCTACCAGCGGCTGACCCAGATCAAGGCGCCGATCTTCCTCTCCTTCGGTGACAGGGAGCCGTTCATCCCGACGCCGGCCTTCAACGGGCTGGCGGACCTTGCGCGTGATGTCATCACGCCGTTCATGTCGCGCATGACCAATGCCGGCAACCGGCCGATTCTGAAGATATACCCAGAGACCGGGCACTTCATTCACACGGACAATCCGGTGGAATTCCCGGTCGATGTGGTGGACTTCGTGACCAAGGGAACCGTCGACACCTCGTCTCCGCTCGGCACTGACCGCATGATCAAAGGCTCGGTGGTCTCGGCCTTGCCGGTCGCGCCGACGCCGCCCGGCGCCGCGCCCACGGCCGGCCTGAACAAATAGGAGCAGGACATGGCGACGGTGCAGGCGGGCGATGTCCAGCTGGGCTGGCGGGAGTGGGGGCAGGGCGATGTTACCGTCGTCTTCATCCACGGCAATCTCGCGAGCAAGGACTGGATCGAGCTCGCCGCGCCGTTGTTTCCGTCGGGCCTACGGGTGATCGGCATCGATTGGCGTGGTTGTGGCGAGAGCGATCGCCCGACGCCAGCCGCCGATTATTCGAACTACTCCATGCAGCAGCATGCCATGGACATGCTGGCAGCGCTCGACCGGCTGGAAATCAACTTCTGCCACCTCGCCACCCATTCGACCGGCGGCATCATTGCCGCGCGCATGTTGTTGATGCAGCCGCAGCGCTTTGGACGGGTGTTCGCGCTCGACCCGGTCACGCCGCTTGGCATCGCCTTCAATGCGGATCAGATCGGCCTGTTCCGCTCGATGATGGCGAGCAAGCAACTGACGCGCACGGTGATGGCAACCGCCGCGTCCTCGCTGTTTGTGCCGGAGAGCCTGGCGCCCGGCGTGATCCCGCGATTCCGCGACGGGCTCGGCGAGAGTCAGCGGCTGTTCGACCGGATCATCGAGCAGACCTTTGGCGTCTCCGAAGGTGTCTGGATCGGGACGCCGGTCAATCTCACCCGCGAAAAGGAAAGCCGGGAGCTGGAACGCCGGATGCCGGAGATCCGGCACCCGCATCTTGTACTGTGGGGCGAATGCGACGGATGGATTCCGCCGGCCGACCTGCGAGCCATGGCGGCAGCGATGCCGGACTGCCGGCTTGTCGTTGTGCCCGGTATCGGGCATTCCATGAACCTCGAATTGCCGGCGCTCTATGCGGGCTATTTCGGCGGCTGGTTCGGAGGGCTCGCCAAATAGGTGTCTTGACCGTCCACGGCCTCACAATATCTGATCGGCTCAGGCGTCAGGATCGTGAACATCATGGTCCGCGCTCGGTCGCGCACACGCTGGAGGCTCTGAATTGGCGCTGGCTTATAAGATGATCATCGGTGCTGCGGAAACCGATCTCGTCGATTTTGCCGACGTCAACAATACGACCCCCGGTATGGCGATATCACGCTGTGGCAGCCGACAGGGCCGATGACCGCAATGAACGGCATCGTGATGTTCGGCTGGTCGACTGCGGTCCTCAAGGTGCTACCCCTGATCCATCTCGCTGGCCTCGGCGCGCGCCCCCGAGCCTAGTTCTGCAGATCAAGGCCAGCGAGCTGCTGCCGGTCGAGCAGCAGGATCTGGCGCTGCGTGTTGCCTTGGAACCCGAGGATGCCGAGTTCATGGAGCCGCGACAACGCGCGAGAGACGGTTTCCAAGGTAAGGCCGAGGTAATCGGCGATATCGCGGCGCGACATTGGCAGGGCCATGACACCGGCAGCTGTCAGCCGCTTGTCCATCTCGAGCAGGAATGCCGCGACCCGCTCCAGCGAGGTTTTCCGTCCTAGCAGAAGCATGTGATCCTCTGCATGTTGCAGGTTGCTTGTGGTCATGCTCAGCAGGTTGCGAGCGACCATCGTATCGCTTTCGGCAACCCCTTCGAGGCTTTGGCGTTTGATGAGGCGCACCGTGGTCGTCACGATGGCTTCCGTCGTGAACCGGTGCTGGCTCCCGTTCTCGAGCCCAAAGATATCTCCCGCGAGATGGAACGCGCCAATCTGACGGCGTCCATCGGCGAGCAGCTTATAGCTTCGCACTGCACCAGACTTGACCTGATAGACATATTCGGCGGGTTCCTTTTCGCCGTAGATCTCGCTGCCCTTCTTGTAGGTAAATGTATTCAAACTGACGACTGGATTCGAACCGCTTGTAAGCCCTAGTCCGTCGAGTGAATTGGGACAGGGCGTCGGGTTGGTGTTGGTACGGACAAACATGGGCCAACTCCTGAACTCATCCGATTCAGCTATTAAACCGATCATGATTCAAGTTGGGGGAATTCGGCGCGCCAACCTTCCTCCCCCGGGGATTTACGACCCTTGAAGCGATTTTCGCCATTGTCCCAAGGTGCATTGTACCAAAGGACAGTGTGGGGTAGCATAGTATACTGGAGGCAAAACTTCATCTCGCGCAAGTCAACCGAGGTGGATCGTGCAAAGGCATCTTCCAATGCCGGATCCATGCCAAGCCAGAATTCTTTGCTGAGTGCCACACGTTGACGAACGGACGGGAGCTAGATCCGGGCTGAGGTTTGCCAGCGAGTTTCCATGGGGGAAAATTGCCTAGCCTCATTCACGTAGTAGATGACGATGCATCGTTTCGGACCGCGATCGAGCGGCGGCTGAAACTTGCCGGCTACGAAGTGGCGACCTATGCATCGGCTCAACAACTTTTGGCCCGGCTGCCTGACGCTGGCGGTACGGCCTGTATTTTGCTCGACGTGCGGATTCCGGGCCTGAGCGGGTTGGAATTACAGAGTCAGTTGATCAATCTTGGCCTCACCGTTCCGATCGTGTTCCTTACCGGGCACGTCGACACGGCGACGACGGTGCGGGCCATCAAGGCCGGGGCCGAGGATTTTCTGACCAAGCCGGTGTCATCCGAACAGCTCATCGACGCGATCGAGCGCGCGTTGACCCGTCATGAGGCCGCTCGCGGTCAGCGCGGCAGGCTCGATTCGCTACGTACCCTGCTGGGGGGCCTGACACCACGCGAGCGGCAGGTCTTCGACCTGATCGTTCGCGGCAAGATCAACAAGCAGATCGCTTATGAACTCGGAACGACCGAGCGTACCGTTAAGGCGCATCGCCATCAGGTCATGGAAAAGATGCAAGTGTACTCGCTTGCCGAACTGGTCTCGATCGCAGAGCGACTTGGCGTGCTCGGTTCGACCGACGAAGCGAACGCCTAGTACGGCGTCTGACCAGCCAGATCGACTGGACCGACAAGCCAGATTTCATTCGTCGATGTCCTGCTCGAGGATCTGTGCTGGCGCGCCCTTATGAACAGAGGCGAACTGCGTCAGCGGCAGCGAGGTTGTCAGTGACAGCAGATTGGAATCGACCAATTCCAGAACGAGCACGCGCCCCGATTCCATGTCCTTGACGATCTTGGGATCCGCGACGTCGGCGGCAATGCACGCGTTGCTGAGGCACCAAGTGTAAGGTAGTTTATAGGAATTGCCATGATCGACGGTCAGCTTTGCGGGATGCTGCAAATACATGCCGACAGGCACAAACAATTGCAGTCGCGCCTTGCGGTCCCCATCGCGCTCGATCAGATCCAGACGCACAGCGATCTGACCGGTGGTAAAAGTTCCGGTGATCGAGGTCCTGCACAATGTCGGAGCTCCACCTGCCTTGAAGCACAGCTTGCGCCAGCTTCCGTAGGTAACGTCCTTCACCTCGCGTTGGCCGCGGATTGCGCCTTCGGCCGGCTCGGCCGTGGGCGGCTTGTTGCCCGCCGAGGCGTTCGGCACGGGCGCTGTCGTGAACATGACCGCTGCGATCAGGAAACTCGACAGACAGTGGCGCGCGTTGATCATGGTCGTGCCTCCAGACGCAAGTGACCTCGTCTATTTCTGGGTGTCGAGAAATTTTGCCACGAGCGGGGACCAAATCGGGATCGTGTCCGGCGAACCGATGAAGAAGTGCCCCTCGTTGCCGAACGGCGGCATCAGATGATATTCGGCGTGGCCGCCGCCGGCGGTGAAGGCGTCGTGCATGCGCTTCGACAAGGCTGGACCGAAGAACGTGTCGTTCTCGATATAGATCCAGAGCATCGGCACCCGCGAGGTGCGTCCGAACTCCGCAGCCGCTTCGACCAGCTTGTCGGGCGCGCAATTGTTGTTCGGCTTCCCGTCGACACGACCGCCGCGGCCGGCGGCAAAAGTGATGATCCCCTTGACCTGCGGCGGGTTGAGGCTCGATAGCGCGATGGCCGCCCAGCCGCCAGCGGATTGCCCGACGACGACGACCTGATCAGGCACGATGCGCTTCTCGGCCGTCATGTAGTCGATGATCCAGAGGTCGGCTTGGGCCACCGCCATGCCAGCATCGCGGAAATTCGGGTTGCTGCACTTGCCGATCTTGGAGAAAAACGGACCGTATAGCGCACGCTCGGGAATGTCGATCGCCGCTGCGCCATATCCGGAGCCGACCGGCGCCACCACGAGATGGCCGCGGCTGGCGAACCATTTGGCCGCATCACGAAACTCCACCAGGGGAAAGAAGCTGCGCTCGGTCGGATTGAGCGACACGCCGTGATTCATGATCACAAGCGGAAATGGACCGTCCCCGACGGGGCGCACCACGTAGGCGAACGTCGGCAGCGGCAGCGGCAGCGCCCAGATCTCTTCCTGGATGCGGCGCGATCCGTCTTGATCGCCGGGATAAGCGGGCGTGACGCTGGGAATAAGGAGGAGCAACGCCGTCCATATCGACTTGCAGGTGGACCATGGCCGCATCTCGTCCTCCTCCTCAGCTGGCGTAGGTGGCGGCGACAATGATTGGGCCGAGCACGGTCAGGACAACATTGCCGACAGCGTAGGGCACGGCGACGCCTAGTACGGGCGTCTTGCTTTCCGCGATCTCGCAGGCGCCGGTGACGGCGGCATCGACCGTCATCGCGCCGGCCAGCGCGCCGCAGGTGATGACCGGGTTCAGTCGCAGAACGTGATGAGCAAACAAGGTCGCAACAACGAGAGGGACCACCGTCACGACAAGGCCCATGCCGACCAGTTGCAGGCCGTGCGTCTGCATGGCGATCCATGCCGCGTGGCCGTTGCCGAGCCCGATCGCCGCGATGAAGCCACCGAGTCCGAGATCGCTGAGTGTCTGCTGCGCGGCCGGCGCAATTGCACCCAAGGTCGGCCGGCGCGAGCGCAGCCAGCCGCAGACGAGCCCCGCGATCAGCGCGCCGCCTCCGCCGCCGAGCGTCAGGGCAACGTTGCCGATCTTGACGCTGAGGAGGCCGGCCAACAGACCGGCGGTAATGCCCGCAGTGAGGAACGCAATATCGGTGCGGTCACCGGAGCGCAGAACCTGTCCAACCTGCGCGGCCGCGCGTTCGATGTTGCGGGTGCTGCCGACCAGCGTCATGACGTCACCGACGTAGATCCGCGTATCCGGGCTCAACGGGACTTCGCGCCCCATTCGCGTCAAGGCACGAAGGAAGACGCCGCGAGCGCTGTCCCCGACACGACTTGCGACGTCCTTGAGCGAGCGGCCATGGAGTCTGCGGTCGTCAACAAGCACGTCGAGCACATTGCCGGGGATCGCCTTCAGGATCTCGTCGGCATCGATTTCGGTGCCGATGACAGGCTTGGCCGTCACGATGGCGGCGGAGGGCCCGGCAATGACGATGTCGTCATCGGCCTCGAGTACGGTATCCAGTGTCGGCTGGATGTCCGTACCGCGACGCACGATGCGCTCGATCACCGTACGATGGCCGATCTCTTCCTCGATCGAACTGACGGTTCGGCCGGCCGCGACCGAAACGCGGTAGGCCCGTGCCTGGAATTTGCGATAGTGAAGGCTCTGGGTCTTCGGCGGTTCGCCACCTGCAAGCTCCGCCTCGAGCTTCTTGGCCTCTTGCTTGAGGTCGATCCGCATCAGCATCGGAGCCACGAACGGCACGAATAGCAATGTCAGGATATAGCCGAGCACGTATGTGACGGCATAACCAGCCGCGATGTTCGCCTCCTGCTGCTCTAGCACGTCTTTTGGTAACCCCAGTTGTGCCAGAGCGCCGGATGCGGTGCCAATGACCGATGATTGCGTGAGCGCACCGGCGGCGAGGCCCGACGCGGTGCCGGTGTCGAGCTTGAGAGCGAAAGCGAAGAGCAGCACGAGGATCAGCCCAGTGACGCCGAGCACGAGCGCCAAGGCGACCTGGGACAGAGTGCGGATGCTCAGCGAGGCGAAGAACTCCGGTCCGGACTTGTAGCCGATCGTGAACACGAAGAGGCTGAAGAGGATCACCCTCAGGAGTGCCGGGAAAGTAAAGCTACCAAGCTGACCGATCAGGACAGCCACGATCAGGATGCAAGCCGTGGTACCCACGGCGAAGCCGCGGATCTTGATCCGACCCAGAACCGTACCGATGGCGACCGCCATCAGCAGGAAGATTTCCGGTGCGGTAGAAATGATCCAGCTGAGACTGTGCATGGTCGCATCCCCCGAGCGCTTATGTCGGAATGGAATGTGATTGCTCGGAACCGCGCCGAGGCTTGATCCAAATCAATCCTTTTGCGCACCGAAGCGCCGTTGCTGGACATCTCCGACCAGCGCAGCGAACCGGGCGATGATGAGCTCACTGGACATGACCGCTGCTTCATCGCGGCGTCGCGATGAAACGGTGCAGGTGGCGCTCCTGCTGGCTTTTACAGGCGGCTACCTCGATGCCTTCACGTGGATCGTTCACGGCGTCATGGCCAATGCCCAGACGACGAATCTCGTTCTACTCTGGGTGCATGGGTCGTCGGGAAATTGGCCGGAGGCACTTCGCTTCGTACCTCCGATCCTCGCATTCGTTGTCGGTGCCGCGGTCGCGACTTGGCTGCGCCGCACCATTGGAGTCTGGGCGAGCGCGATCAGCACGCTCATTGAGATCATTCTGCTCATCGTGATCGGCGTCCTGCACAACCGGCTGCCGGATCTTGCGGGGACGCTCGGCATCTCCTTCGTTGCCGCGATGCAGGCCACGATCTTCACCAAGGTCGAAGGCCTGGCCTACAGTTCGGTGATGATCACCGGCAACCTGCGTCAAGCCATCGAGGGCCTGGTCGAGGTGGCGGGCGGCCCGGTCCGGCATGGCGAACTACGCCGTCCCCGCGTCTTTGCGACGTTGTGCATCACGTTCGGCGTCGGAGCTGCAGTCGGTGCCTTTGCTACGGAGGCGATCCCGGAGCTCGCGCTGGTGGTGCCGGTGTTCGCGCTGCTGATCGTGCTGATGCGCTGCGGCACGCGCGATGTCGTTCATCGAAAACAGGCGAACGTTGACTTGGATCAAAGGATGGTCGGGGGCCCGACCGACGATCCGGCCTCATCGTTGCCCAACGACCGGGAGAGAGACATGTCAAAGGACGCCAAGTCCCCAGTAACGTCCGCCGCAAAGCGTATCGATCAGTTCTTTTCCGGACCTGGAGGACGGGCAGACGACTGGCGTGATCTGGTTGAAGCTGCAAAGACGTGGGCGCGCGGCAATGATCGCGCAAAATACGATGTGGCGCTCGGCGATCTCTCGGTGACGGAAGAGTATCACGGCTATCCCGGCCTGCACCTGATGGACGCATTGAGGGAAGCAGCCTTGGCCGGCGATGCAACCACCTCGCTGGCGCTTGCCACGCGCATCACGCAGGCGCTGACGACGCGGTCGTTCCGTCGGCATGCCGGTGATTGGAATCTGCATGAGGAAGCCGACGGTGACGTCCCCGATCTGCTGCCGCCGACCTTCGGGGGCAAGGAGGCCCATCGGCCCTATTTCGAGACCCTGATCGTCACCGGCGTCTCCTCCAGCACCTGGTCAGCGCTTGCGGCCGAATGGCGCAAGCTGAGGCGGCCGATCGACGCATTCGTCTACGAACCCGTCATCGTGGGCAGCCTCGAGGACGCCTTCTGCGCGGCGCTGCTCAATCCCGACCTTGCCGCCGTCGTGATCAACGAGGGGTTTGCACTCCACTCACGCCATGATGCGCCGGTCCTGCGCCCATTCGTCGACGCGATCGGAACGCATGAGGAGACGGATGCGTCTGCGCTCCGGCTCGCCCACATCCTCAAGCGGGTGCGTCCCGAGCTCGACATCTACCTGATGTCGAACCGCAATGTGGAGGAGATGGCCGGCAATCCCGAGGCCAATGTGGCTCGCCGCATCTTCTACTCCGTCGAGGAAATCCTGGAGCTGCATCTGTCGATCCTCGAAGGCGTACAGGACCGCTACGACACGCCGTTTTTCGACAATCTCAAAAGATACGCGCAGCGTCCGATCGGGACGTTCCACGCGCTGCCGATCGCTCGCGGCAAGTCGATCTTCAAGTCGGACTGGATCCGCGATATGGGCGAATTCTACGGCCCGAACCTGTTCCTGGCCGAAAGCAGCGCGACCACCGGTGGCCTGGACAGCCTGCTGGAGCCGACCGGCAACATCAAGAAGGCGCAGGAGAAGGCTGCGCGCGCGTTCGGCGCCGACCATGTCTTCTTCGTCACCAACGGCACCTCGACCTCGAACAAGATGGCGGTGCAGGCGCTGCTCGCGCCCGGCGACATCGCGATCGTCGATCGCAACTGCCACAAGTCCCACCACTACGGGATGGTACTTGCCGGCGCGCAGCCGCTTTACGTCGAAGCGTTCCCGATGACGGCCTATTCGATGTATGGCGCCGTGCCGCTGAAGACGATCAAGCAGGCACTTCTCAGTGCCAAGGCCGACGGCCGGCTCGACCGGGTGAAAATGGTCGACCTGACCAACTGCACGTTCGACGGCCACATCTACAATACCCGTCGTGTGATGGAAGAATGCCTTGCCATCAAACCGGACCTGATCTTCCTCTGGGACGAAGCCTGGTTCGGCTTTGCGCGCTTCTCGCCGTTCCTGCGGCCGCGTACCGCGATGGGCGCCGCCAACGATATCGAGGCGTGGATGCACGATCCGAAGTCCGTGGCGGTCTTTGAGAAGCAGCAGGCTGAGCTCGGCAAGAATCCATCGGACGAGATGCTGCTCAAGACGCGGCTGATTCCCGACCCCCGCCAGATCAGGCTCCGCGTCTACCAGACCAACTCGACCCATAAGTCGATGTCCGCGTTACGTCAGGGCTCGATGCTCTTCGTCAAGGACGTGGAATTCCACACGGTCGAGGCACAATTCCACGAGGCGGTGTTCACGCATGCGTCGACCAGTCCCAACCAGCAGCTGATCGGGAGCCTCGACGTCGCCCGCCGGCAGATGGAGCTCGAGGGCTACGGCCTTGTCAACAATGCGATGGAGATCGCGCTCGCCATCCGCCAGGCGGTGAACAACAATCCCCTGATCTCACGATATTTCCGCATTCTCGGGGCTGACGCCATGGTTCCGGCGGCATATCGGCAGACCGGGTTTGTCGACTATCTGGCGCCCGGCAGCAACTGGGCCACCGCATGGAAGAGCCTGCAGGATGACGAGTTCTGCCTCGACCCGACCCGCATGACGCTGGTATGCGGCACCGCGGGTTTCGACGGCACGCAGTTCAAGGGCGTGCTGGCCAACCAATACGGCATCCAGGTCAACAAGACCTCGCGCAATTCGGTGCTGTTGCAGTCCAACATCAACAACACCCGCTCCGACGTCGCGCATCTGATCCGGGTGCTGGCCGAGATTGCCGGCGAGGTCGACCGTGGCCTTTCGCAGGGCGGGGCGAATGCCAAGAAGACCTTCGAGGCGCGGGTCAAGAGCCTGATGACCGATGTGCCGGATCTACCGAACTTCTCGCATTTCCACCAGAGCTTCCGGGGTGATGCGGGAACCAAGACGAACGAGGGCGACATCCGCAGCGGCTTCTACTCGGCCTACGACGCGGCAGGTTGCGAATACATCCGCCTTGCAGATCCCGAGATCGACCGCCGCCTCAAGGCCGGTCCCGATCTTGTGTCCGCCAACTTTGTGATTCCCTATCCGCCGGGCTTCCCGATCATGGTGCCGGGCCAGGTCATCACCCAGGAAACCATCGACTTCATGCGCAAGCTCGATGTGAAGGAAATCCACGGCTACGACGCCAAGGAGGGCCTCAAGCTCGTGCGCACCGAGGCCCTGGCAAAGATGAGCAAATCGAAGCCTGGCGCAGCGGCTCAACTGAAGGCCGCGTCTTGAATGGGGGGGAATGACAATGCAGGGCTTTTTCACATTCCTGCAGCAGAATCCGTATCTGTTGCTGTTCTTCGTCGTCGGGCTCGCCGTCTGGATCGGACGTGCAAGCATCAAAGGCTATGGACTCGGCATGGTTGCAGGCGCAATCGTCGTCGGTGCCGGACTGTCGGTTCTCGCGTCGACCTATGGCGTCAAGCTCGAGCTCAACAACTTCGCCAAGAGCCTGTTCTACTATCTGTTCATGTATGGCGTCGGTCTTCGAGTGGGGCCGTCGTTCATCAACAGCCTGAAAGGCGATGGCCTCAAATTCACCTTGCTGGCGCTGGTGTCCAGCGTCCTCGGGCTCGTGCTGGTTGTTTTCGGAGCGAAGCTGTTCTCGCTGCCGACCGGCGCTGCAGGTGGCATGCTCGCCGGCTCGCAAACGATGTCCGCCGCGATCGGCTCCGCCGAGCAGGCCGTCACCTCGGGTGTCGTCAAGCTGCCCGAGGGCATGAAGCCCGAGGATGCGACCGGCATGATCGCATTGTCCTACGGCATCACTTACATCTGGGGTACTGTCGGCATCATCCTGATCTGCAAATATCTGCCGCGCTGGTGGGGAGTGGACGCCAAAGCGGCTGCCAGAAAGTATGAGGCCGAGTTCGGCGTCAAGGATCTCGAAGGCGGTGCGCTCACGGGGTACCGCCAGTTCGGTCTGCGCGCGTACCGGCTGGAGAATCCAGCGCAGGTCGGCATGAGCATTGCCGGCTTCCGCAAGGCGAATCCCGAATATCGGATCGTCAACGTCTCCCGCAACGGAGAGCTGGTAGGTGCCGATCCCGATCTCGTACTGGAAAAGAACGATGTCATTGCTCTCGGCGGCTCCACATCGAGCCTGACCGACAAGATGGGGCTGATCGGTCCGGAAGTCGCCGATGCCAAGACCCTCGGCGTTCCGCTCGATCAGGCCGACATCCTTGTCACCAACAAGGAGGTTGTCGGACGGACCTTCGAGTCCTTCCGCGGGCAGGCCCTGGCCGGGCAGCTTCAAGTCACCAAGGTTGAGCGTGGTGGCGTGCCGATTCCTGCCGGTCTCAAGACCGAGTTGCAGCGGATGGATATCGTGTCAGTGGTCGGCCTCAAGTCGGCCGTGAACGAGCTCGGAGAGTTGTGGGGCCGGATCGCGCGGTCGAATAGCGCGACGGACCTGCTGACGCTGTCGGTCGGCATGATCATTGGCTTCCTGATCGGCCGGATCGAGTTCCCGGCTTTCGGCGCCAAGATTGGTCTTGGCAACGCCGGGGGCCTGTTGCTCTCGGGCGTCATCGTCTCCTCCATCGTTTCCCGGCTGCGCTTCTTCGGAAATACACCGAACGCGGCGCGAAACGTGCTGGAGGATCTTGGCCTGGTCGTTTTCGTCGCCATCGTAGGTGTCAATGCCGGCGCGGGACTGCTTGCCCAGCTATCTGGGGCGGTCGCACTGAAGATCTTTCTCGTCGGATTCGTTGCCTGCACCATTCCTCCGTTCGTCGTCTGGGCGATCGGTTTTCACATCTTCAAGATCAACCCGGCTGTGCTCATGGGTGGTGTGGCCGGCGCCCGATCGCATTCGGGTCCCTGCCGCGAGGCCGCGGTGGAAATCCAGAGTACGGTCCCCTGGATCGGTTTTCCGGTCGGCTACGCCGTATCCGGCATCCTGCTCACGGTGTTCGGATACTTCGCAATGCTTCTGGCGCAGTAGGATTGAACATGTGGATACGGCGGGCGATATGGATCGCGCTGATGACGCCGGCGCTCTTCCTTGGCTCTGCTCTGCCGTCGCACGCGGGGACGGTTCGCGTCACCATGTTGAAGGCTGGCTTCGGCGTCGGCGCGGGCGGGGGGCGGGGCGTTCTGACCTTCCGCCATCGCAACTATCCGTTCACGGTCAGAGGATTGAGCGTTGGCCTGGCTGCAGGGGCCTCGATCGGCAGGCTCGTTGGACGGGCGGATCATATCGACAAGCTGAGCGACTTCTCCGGCACCTACAGCGTGGTCGGCGCCGGTGTTGCTCTGGTCGGTGGGGTCGGCGGCGTGCAGCTCAGGAACGCCAAGGGCGTCACGATCAACTTGCAGGGCGCGAGAGCTGGTCTCGAAGTGGCCGCCAGTGCCGGCAAGGTCGTCATCATCCTCGATCAATCTCGTTCCACCCCCAATTGACCGGTCCATCATCGGAGAGACGATCATGAGAAGTTATTCGAAGCGATTTATTGGAGCGGCGTTCCTCGTCTTGCTGGCGTCGTGCCTTGCGACGCCGTCGCGAGCAGACAGCGGAGCGGTGCGCGTGGTCTTCACCAAGGGCGGATTCATCGTCGGCGTTGGCGGTGGCCATGGCGTCCTGACGTTCCACGGCCGGCACTATCCGTTCAACGTGTCTGGGATGAGTGTAGGCTTCACGATCGGCGCCTCGACGACCCAGCTGTCTGGACGCGCTCTGAACCTGCGAAGTCCCCGTGACCTCGAGGGGACCTACGCCGTCATTGGGGCCGGCGGAGCTCTTGCAGCTGGAGCAGGGGGCGTCCAATTGCAGAACGAGAAGGGCGTGATCCTTCAACTGGCCGGCGGAAAGGTCGGCGTCGAGTTGTCAGCGGCCGTGGGCGGTGTGACGGTTGCGCTCCGGTGAGTGACGGCCATAGCCGCCTCCAACTGGCTCGGTCGAGCGATCTTGGCTGATTGCCATGTGATGCCGCCCTCCCGGCGGCATCACAAACGTAAGGTGCGCTCGCATTCATGCATGGTTGCAGATGGCAAGCGCGACCTGATCCCAGGCGCGACCTGATCCAACGGCCTGGATCCTCGGCTTGCTCGCGGTCGACGCAGCCAAGCCGCTTGCTCTCCAGGTTTCAGGACGGCGTCCTCATTCGCCCCAATCGATAGTGATAGCAATGTCACCCGGCATGCCTCCGGGGAAATCGATGATCTGGTAGCGAATACGATAGCCCCGCGGCTTGAGATAATCGGACCAGAGCTGATAGATCTCCTTGGGAATCCCGGTCAGCGTGTTTTCCCAGCCGCTCTCCATTTGGTTGATGGCACGGCCTCTGTCTGTGCACATCACATTTGGAAAGCGATAGACCTGAACTTCCGTCAAGCCGTTATGCACCGCGCGCTGGATCACCGTCGAGGCCAGCATGATCTTCTCCTCCTCGGATTTGCCGGACGGACGACTGAACTGCTCGATAAGGGCTCTTTTCTCCGCTTCGGCGGCGGCTGCACGGCGGGCATATTCGTCGGCTTTTTCTGCCTCTTTGAGGGCGGCTTCCTTGCGGATCTGCGCGGCACTGGGGATCACATCATCGAGCTTGGCGGACATGGCTTCCGGCTCCTGAATTGAGTGTCTCGTTTCACCGTAGCGGAAGGCTAGGTGCGGCAACTGCAATTCCCTTGATTCAGGTCAAGCAAATCAGCATCGGTGGCCCCACGCTGCAGCCCTGGCCTGACCGGCTCCAGACTTTCGGGAGGGACCGTTTTGAGCGAACAACTTCATCCGATGAGTCCGCATCATCTGCCATTCTATCTCGCTCCGGGAAGCGGGACCGATGTGCTGATGGTGGTGATGGGGCTGTTCCTGGTCGGCACCTTGCTCTGGCTCGGCACGCTGTACTGGCGCCTGCACAGCCTTCCGGAACGGATGGCTCACAAGTCACAAAAGCTGCAATTCGAAATCGTCGCAGTTCTTGGCTTGATCTCGCTGTTTACGCATATGCATATCTTCTGGGTGGCAGGCCTGCTGCTTGCGCTGATTGATATTCCTGACTTCGGTACGCCGCTCCGCAGCATTGCTGATTCCGTCGAAAAGATCGCAGATGGAACTCCAGCAGGAGCAGCCGAGGCGGCTCAGCCGAATCCGCCGCCGCCAGACATGCCCATTGCTGTCGAAGCGAGGGGGAACGGCCATGTTTGAACTGATGTTCTGCTCGCTTCTCACGATCTTGCCTGACTACCTGTACCGGCGTTACGCGCAGGGAAAGCGGTTCGGCAAGGAGATCACGTTCTATTCGGTCTGGTACGAGCTGCGATGGGGCATCACCGGATGCCTGATGCTTACCATCTCGCTGATCACCATGATCTTCTATTTCCATCCGGCGACGGAGTCGGCGACGCTGTACTTTCGCACGATTCCGATCCTGCCCGAGGGCTCGGGAAGGGTTGCCGAGGTCAATGCCAGCTTCAGCCAGGCGGTGAAGAAGGGAGATGTGCTGTTCACGCTCGACAGCTCGAAGCAGCGAGCCGCACTCGAAACGGCCAAGCGTAAGATTGCTGAGGTCGACGCTTCGATGGCGAGCGCACAGGCGGAGGTGGTCAAGGCTGAAGCGCAGATCCAGGAGGCCAGGAGTAATCTTCAGCAGGCGACCGATGAGCGTGACGTCAAGGTCGAGCTGCAGCGACGAAATCCGGGTATCGTGCCACAGCGCGACATCGAGAAGCTGCAGGTCCTGGTCGACCAGCGTCAGGCCGGCGTCGATGCGGCCACGGCCGCGAAGCAATCGGCGACGTTGCGGCTATCCACGTTGCTGCCTGCAGAAAAGGGAAGCGCCGAGGCCGAACTGGCGCAGGCCCAGGTGGAGTTCGACAAGACGTTCGTGCGTGCGGGCGTCGACGGACGGGTCGAGCAGTTCCTGCTTCGCGTGGGCGACGTCGTCAACCAGTTGATGCGACCGGCCGGAGTTCTCATTCCGGAGGGGGCTGGCCAAGCGGCGCTGCAGGCCGGCTTCGGTCAGATCGAGGCCCAGGTGATGAAGGAGGGCATGGTGGCCGAAGCAACCTGCATATCGAAGCCGTGGGTAATCATTCCGATGGTGGTAACGAAGGTGCAGAACTACATCGCCGCCGGGCAGTTCCGTTCGGGAGAGCAGTTGCTTGAAGCCCAGAACGTCGCGAAACCTGGCACGATATTGGTTTTCCTGGAACCGCTCTACAAGGGCGGGCTCGACGGGGTCACACCTGGGTCAAGCTGCATCGTCAACGCCTACACCAGCAATCACGACGAGATCGTTGCGAAGGAGACTAGCACAGGCCGGGCGATCGCTCTCCATGTCGTCGACGGCGTCGGATTGGTGCACGCTTTGCTGTTGCGAATCCAGGCGCTCCTGCTGCCGATCAAGACGCTCGTGCTGAGCGGTCATTGAAACCCGAGGACGGATGCCTGATTGAGAGTTAAGGAGTTTCGCTGCTGTCGATCACCGTGACACGCGAGCTTTGACTTATATCAAGAGAGGCTAGTCGCGCGGCGACTGAATAGAGGCTGCATCAGGAGGATTGAGAATGACACCAACGAAATCCCTTCATGCGATCATCGCGGCGACAGCTCTCGCCGCAGCCTCGGTCGCAACCGCGCTAGCGTCGCCTGCGCATGCGGATGATGCAGCTCAGATTCTCAAGTCGATGGCGAACTACCTTGGCAGCCAGAAGACGCTTTCCGCCTCGTTCGACAGCGACATCGAGGTTATCACGCCCGAGCTCGAGAAGATTCAATTTGCGAGTTCTGGGCAGCTGAAGCTAAGCCGTCCTGACAAGCTCCGTGTCACACGCACCGGCGGCTATGCCGACGTCGAGTTGGTGTATGATGGTCAGACGATATCGATCTACGGCAGGAACGCGAAGTCCTATGTGCAGGCGAATGCGCCGGGCGGCGTCGACCAGATGATAGATGCGATCCAAGAGCGCTCTGGCGTCGGCCTGCCGGGAACCGACCTCTTGCTGTCCGACGCTTACGATGTGCTGATGGCGAACGTGGCTGTTAGCCAGCACATCGGCCAGGGCGTTATCGACGGCGTCGAATGCGAGCATCTCGCATTCCGGACGGCCGATACTGACTGGCAGATCTGGGTAGAGACCGGCGACAAGCCCGTGCCGCGCAAATATGTGATCACCAGCAAGACAGTGGCGGGTGCGCCGCAGTATACGTTGCGTCTGAAGGACTGGAAGACGGATGCGTTCGCCGATGCCGACACGTTCGTTTTTAAGCCGCCCGTCGGCGCGACCAAAGTCGACCTGGACTCAGCAGCGATGGCCGAATTCGATGAGATCCCCCCGGGCACACCGTCAGGAGCGAAGCAATGATCAAATTGAGTAAACTCGTCCTATTTGCATTGGCTTCAGTTGCATTCGCTGCAGGCTTGTCCGGTAGCAACGGGACCGGGTCGGGGAGCCTGTTCTCGGAAGCCGAGGCAAGAATCGGCCGTCCGCTGACGCCGATGAGCTACGCCGGCGTGGCCCGGAGGACAACGCGTCGGGCGGTTGCCGTGGGTGCGGCAGGCGCAGCGGGCGTGTATTATGGCTCGTCCTGCGTGCAGGTGGTGGACGCCTACGGTCGGGTGACGACGCGCTGCTGAGGCCGTGCAGCAGGCCGCTGGCTGAAATGGGGGCGCGCCTGTAATCATAGCACCCATTCGGAAGTATGAGCGGCCGAGGATGAGAATGCGCGGGCGCGTCCCCATAGCCTGGATCAAGAGGATCTGGCCAGCGATGGCGACGCGCCTCGGCGTCTCGTTGACCGTCCTTGTCTCTCTGACGGTTCTTTTCTGGCTGGTCCCGCCAAGCCCGGCCGACTGCGCCGAGCGCGGTGAACCCAAGCGCGTTTTGATGCTGTACTCCTTCGGGCGAGACTTCGGGCCGTGGGACGAATATGCGCGCACGATCAAGGCCGAGCTTGAGCGGCAATCGCCTTGGCCGCTGGATATCCAGGAACATACGCTGCTATCGGCCCGGTTCAACAATCCGGGGCCGGAAGCACCGTTCGTCGCGTATCTGAGTTCGCTCTACTCCGACCATCTTCCGGACATCGTACTGAGCATCGGCGCGCCGGCCGCCAACTTCATTCAGAAGTATCGTGCTCAACTTCTTCCTTCCGTTCCGACCGTGCTGACGGCGGTTGAGGAGCGGTTGGTGAACCGCGCCAACCTCACGGATTACGACACGGTCGTCTCGGTCGACAGCAGTTTCCCAGCCTTCTTCCGCAGCATTCTTCAGGTTCTGCCGGAGACGCAGACAATTGCCGTCGTCATTGGGGCCTCTCCTCTGGAGAAGTTCTGGCTCGCCGAAGCGAAGAGGGAGGCTGAGTCCCTTGAAGGCCGGGTTGCGTTCGTCTGGTACCCGGATTTGTCGTTTGAGGAGGTGCTGAGGCAGGCGGCTACGCTTCCCCCGCACACGGCGTTGTTTTGGGCTTTGCTGTCCGTAGACGCAGCAGGTGTCTCCCATGAGGGAGGTCTCGCCCTGCGCAGGCTCCACGCAGTCGCGAACGCTCCGATCTTCTCTTTTCAGGAAGCCTTCTTCGGCCAGGGCACCGTCGGCGGCCCGATGCACTCAATCGCCGGAACGAGTGAGGCAACCGTGAGAGCCGCGATTAGCATTGTTAGGGGTGAAAAGCCGGCCAGCATCAAGATCGATCCGATCAAGTTTTCGCCCCCCAAATACGATTGGCGCGAAATGCGGCGGTGGGGGATCCGCGAAGATGATCTGCCGCCGGACAGTCAAGTGTTGTTCCAGGAGCCAGGGATCTGGGAGCAGTACCGTTGGCAACTGGCGCTGATAGCGGCCGTGATCCTGGTCCAGACCGGATTGATCGGCGGTCTTCTGTATGAGCGGGGTCGCCGTCGTCTTGCCGAAGCGGAGTCGCGGCGGCGGCTTGCTGAGCTCGCGCATGTCAACCGCTATTCGGCAGCCGGCGAGTTGACGGCTTCGATTGCGCATGAACTGAACCAGCCGTTAGGCTCGATCCTGACCAACACCGAGAGCGCAGAGCTCATATTGAAGGCGGCGTCGCCGGATCTCGACGAACTCAGGGCGATTCTCGGCGACATCCGTCGCGACGATCAACGCGCCAGCGAAGTGATACGACGGCTTCGCAGCATGCTCAAGAAAGCCCCATTCGAAGTCAGGAACATCGAGCTCAACGAGGCCGTGCGGGAGGCCGTGTCGTTTGTGACGACGATGTCGGAAGGACTTGGGATCGCGCTGGAATGCCGCGTCGAGTCGAGCGATGTCCAGGTCAGCGCCGATCGTGTTCAACTGCAGCAGGTCATCCTCAATCTTCTCATTAACGCAATGGAGGCGATCTCGGGCGTTCACGCCAGGAAGCGTGAGGTCAATATTGCAGTGCGTCGATCCGGCTCGTATGCGGAGATCAGAGTGCGCGACACTGGCCCTGGTCTTCCCGATCAGGACCTCGAGAACATCTTCGCCCCGTTCTTCAGCACCAAGCCGCAAGGGATAGGCATGGGTCTTGCGATTGCCCGCACGATCATTGAATCGCATCGGGGAACAATCTCGGCGGAAAATCAGGTGACCGGTGGTGCGCTATTCACCATCAGGCTCCCGATCGTTCGTGAGAGTCGCCACCATCCGCGCCCTTGACGCAGGGTCGACAGCAATCATTTGCGTACGGCTGATGGCCGCGCCAGCGTCCTCAATTCCTTTGATATTGATCAAAGAAAGCTCGTGACACCGGTCGATCCTCCCATGGCTGGGTCGAGGGAGGGTCTCATGTTCCGCTGCCGCAATAGTTTCGTTGCGCTTGCGCTGCTCATGGTGATGACGGTCGGCGCGCTGGCGCAAACGTCCGATCAGCCCTCGATGTCGGCCGCGCAGCCCCAGCCGCCGGCACGCGAGCTCCCGCCAAGCGCCGAGCTTCTGAAACCCGAGCAGCTTGAAGCGCTCGTCGCCCCTATCGCGCTTTATCCCGACCAGTTGTTGGCCAATGTCCTAGCGGCGTCGACTTACCCGCTGGAGGTGGTGCAGGCCGATCGCTGGCTGAAGCAGCGCAAGACGGTGAAGGGCGATGCGCTGAAGAAGGAAGTCGACAAGCAAACCTGGGACGACAGCATCAAGGCGCTGACCTCCATGTCCGAAGTCCTGTCCATGATGAGCGACAAGCTCGAATGGACCAAGAGCCTCGGCGATGCTGTTCTTGCGCAGCAGGCGGACGTTATGGACGCAATCCAGCGCCTGCGCACTAAGGCCTATGACAACAAGAAGCTTGTCGACACCAAGCAGCAAAAGGTCATCGTCCAGACGCAGGAAGCCAAGCAGGTCATCGTCATAGAGCCGACCGACCCGGCAACGATGTACGTGCCCTATTATGAGCCGGCAACCGTCTATGGATCGTGGCCTTATGCGGAGTATCCGCCTTATTATTTCGGCTATCCGAGCTACATCGGCGCCGGCGTGATCGCGGCCGGTGTCGCTTTTGGTGCGGCCTGGGGCATCGCGCGCTGGGGCAACTATTGGGGCGGCGGCTGCAACTGGGGCAATCGCAACCTCTACGTCAACCACTACAACAGAACCAACAACATCGGAAACAGCTGGCAACACAACCCGGCGCATCGCCAGGGTGTGCGCTACAACAACGCCAATGTACAGCAGCGTTTCGGCAATACCAATCTGCGGGCTGGCGTTGCTGATCGTGGAGACTTTCGAGGCCGCGACGGGCAGCAGGTGCTTCGTCCAGGCTCGGACCGTGCCGGCGGCGGCGATCGCCCCGGTGCCGCCGACCGCGCTGGAGATCGCGCGGCAGATCGCAGCGGCAGTCGCGGTGGTGACCGCGCCGGTGCCGATCGAGGCAATCGTCCGACCACGGCGGATCGCGCCAAGGGTGGCGGCGATGGCGGCAAGGCGGCTGCCAGGACCGGCGGCAAGGATGCTGCCAAACGGGCCGGCAAAGGCGGGGGCGATCGCGCGAAGGCGGCCAGCCGCGGGGGCGGGAGCGGTCGTGGCGGCGCGATGAATGTGTCCTCGGGCAGGGCGGCTGCTGCGGCATCGGCGCGTGGTCGCGCGAGCATGGCGAGCATGGGTCCGCGCGGCGGCGGAGCGAGCTTTACCGGACATGGCGGCGGTGCTGCTATGCGCGGCGGTGGCGGCTTCGGCGGCGGCCGTGGTGGTGGCGGCGGACGTCGCTCCGACATCGCGCTGAAGCACGATATCGTGCTGCTCGGCCATCTCGCCAACGGCCTCGGCTACTATCGGTTCAGCTATATCGGCAGTCACAAGGCATATGTCGGTGTCATTGCCCAGGAGGTGCAGAATGTCATGCCGGAGGCCGTGACCCGCGGCAGTGACGGCTATCTGCGGGTCTATTACGAAAAAATTGGACTGAAACTGATCGGCTATCGCGCTTGGCTGGGCGGCGGAGCAAGAATCCCCACGGAGGTGTCGCGATGAAGATCCTGAACGTGCTCCGGCGCGCTACTCTGCCGGTCATCCTTGCTGCCGCGCTGCTGACGTCGGCGTCTCGCGCGCAGCAGGCCTACCCGTCGCCGGAACAAGCCGCGTCGGCGCTCGCCACCGCCGTGAAGAGCGGTCAGCGCCGGCAATTTCTGAAGATCCTCGGCCATGACGCCCTGGACATCATCGAGTCGGGTGATGAGGTGGCGGACGCCGAGATGCGTCGGCGGTTCCTGGCAGCCTACGATGCCAGCCATTCGATCAAGGTTGAAGGCAACAAGAAGGCCACGATTATTCTTGGGACCGAAGACTTTCCGTTTCCAATTCCGCTGGTGAACAACAAGGACGGCTGGGAATTCGACACGGACAAAGGCCGCGTTGAGATCCTCTATCGTCGTATCGGGCGCAACGAACTCGATGCCATCCAGACCTGCCTTGCGTTTGTCGATGCCCAGAATGAATATGCCGACAAGGATCGAGGTGACGGCGTCGGCGTCTACGCGCAGCGCATTGTCAGTAGTCCTGGCAAGAAAGACGGCCTGTTCTGGCGCGACGAGCGCGAACCGAGCCCGCTCGGCGAGCTTGCTGCGCGGGCGTCGGCCGAAGGCTACGCGCTTGGCGAGAAGAAGGTGCCCTATCACGGCTACTATTTCCGTATCCTGAAAGGGCAGGGAGAGGAGGCTCCTGGCGGCGCCGTCTACTACGTCGTCAGGGGCAAGATGATCGGCGGCTTTGCGCTGATCGCCTATCCCGCGGAATATGGAAATTCTGGCGTCATGACCTTCATGGTTAGCCACGCCGGTATCGTCTACCAGAAGGATCTGGGGACGCGGACGGAGGTCGTTGCAGAGCGCATGAGGCGTTTTTCTCCCGACCAAACCTGGAAGAAGGTCGATGCCACACAGCGGTGAGCGGAGCTTATGCGATGAGACCTGGCCTGCGACGGTGCGCGGTGGTTTTGCTCGGAGTTCCGCTGGTCGTGCCACTGGTTGCCGAAGCCCTTCCCCTCACGCCCTATCGATACGAAGCCCAGGCTCAGCGCCATTGTCCCGGCGACGCCGTGGTCTGGCTGGATTTCCGAAAGGAAGTCTACTACCTCAAATCAGCAAAGAACTACGGTCAGGGCGCCACGGGGAGCTTTGCTTGTGAGAAGGAGGTTCGCGCCAGCGGCTTCCGTCGCTCTCTGCTTGGGATACGCGCCAGGCTGAGAGAGGTACGATCGCGGCATTGATCAAGGTCAATGGGCTCGCAGGTCACCCACGCTCAACTGTTGGGTTGAAACGATGAGCGCTCAGAGAGACTTGGCCGGTAAGATCTCCGTTCTCTCACAGTTCAAGGAACCCGATACGGATGCCGACGCACACCTCTCGCTCCATGCCGGAGCTCTCGACTACTACAACGGCGACCATGAGAGCTTTCTGGACAAGTGGAGCAATGTCATCTTTCTGGCGCCAATGGTGCTGGGCGCGCTCGCTTCCATGCGCGGGCATAGGCTGGAAGTTCATCCGGTCTGACAAGCCCGTGATGAACGAGGGGGCGCTCGACTCGCTTTACGCACTCGGAAAGAAGACAAGGAGCGCTCAGGCTGAAGCCGACTTGTCGGAGATCGAAGATCAAGTTGACGCAGTCCCCGCTGCGCAACGAGTCAGGGCCGCAACTGACGACGAGAGCGCGCCCGACGCCGCCACTCTCAATGTAGCGGCACATCGTCTCGAGAGCCTTATCCATAATCGCAAGGCCGCACTGGGCTCCCCAACGTTCATGCGGGGCTGAATAGCGTGGCCAAAAACATGAGGCGGGCACATTCTCCGCCGCAGAGCCGTTGCCCTTCTCCACGAGCGCCCGAAGTTCATCATCTCGTTGGTCGTCGGTGGTGCCTCGAATCAGGTTGGTGTCAGCAACCCGACCCTACCGGGCAATCGCCGGTAAACACCGTAAAGCCGTCCACCCGCTAGAACGCAATTGGGGAGCGCGGCCGGACGGCTTTGCTCTTATCGACTCACGCCACGCCGGGGAACACGACCGGTTCGCTGAAATCTTCTATGTGCCAAGATCGTGCCTCGGCGAAGCAGGGGGACATTATTAGAGAGTTGACTAAATCGTTGTTTTGATTGGATCAATTGCGGTCGAGCCTAGGACCTCTCCCGTGTGATGGGTACCGACATTCAACGGGGGGATCTTCCTTCATTGCAATCCGCGCCTGAGCACCGGCAGTCACCTCAGATAGCAATGGCAAGCGAATGTCGGTATCGGTGGTTGCGCCTCCTCGATTTCAACCCGCTCGCCGACCATTTTGGGCGGCGACGGATCGCGCATGAACTGCGGTTTTTGGGGGGCTGTCGAGATCCGACCTTCCGAATTAGGCTGCTCTTCGGTAAGAAAATAGAGCTTCCGGAATAGTGGGTTTCGCGATGTAGCGGACCCCCGCTACCAACGGTCACCCCTCCACCCGAACGCTTCGTCCCCATTCTCCCGGTCCGCAAGGCTCGCGCGCCACGCCACGGCGCGGCCTACGATGCCAGCCGCGCGATCACCAGATCGAGCACAGCCCGCAGCCGCGCCAGCCGGCGCAGATCTCGATGATAGCCGAGATAGGTGTCCCGCCCCGGCGGCTGCTCGCCGACGTCGACCTGCTGGAGGCCGGGCGTAGCGTCTCCGAGCGGTCGGGGCAGGACGGCAAGGCCCGCTCCCTGCGCGCAGAGAATGGCCTGAACGTCCCGGTTGTTGCTCCGCATCGCGACCTCCGCCTTCGGGAGTTTCTTCGCCAGCCAGCGCGCGTCGGGCATGTCGGCGAAGGCCGTGTCCATGGTGACGACCCTGATCCCTTCGCCGTCGCCTCCGACGTTCCGGGGGCCGTGAACCGGGCCGTACACAGCATAGGGAATGTGCAAGAGCCGCCGCGAGATCACCTCCGGCTCGTCGAACGACCGAATGCGGAACACGAGGTCCGCCTCGCGGCGGGGAAGGCTGTAGAGCCGAGCATCGGTCAGCAGCTCGACACAAACGCGCGGGTGGAGACGGCCGAACTCGGCAAGGACAGGCGCCAGCATCAAGCGGCCAAACCAGTCCGACGATGAGATCCTGAGGAAGCCGTCGAGTTGCGCCTGCGTTCCGGCCAGGCGTCGCTCGAAGGCGAGCGCTTCCTCCTCCACGCGCTCGGCGTGGGCCAGCACGGCCGTGCCTTCGTGTGTGAGCACGAAACCCTCGGACGTCCGCTGGAACAGCGTCTGGTTCACGGCGGCCTCAAGGGCTGCGAGGCGGCGTCCCATGGTCGGTTGAGACAGGCCGAGCCGACGCGCTGCAGCACCGAGCGTGCCCTCGCGCGCAATGGCAAGGAAGATCCGCAGGTCGCTCCACTCCATGCCGGTCCTTTCAAAAACAGCCCGACGGGATCGCTGGACACCTATTCAGAACTGAATGAATTACGTACAAATTCGATGATGTCCATTCAGAAAATGAGGGATCATGGTCTCCGCCATCACAGCAGGAGGTCTCAATGACCCATTCGATGACGGCTGCCGTCCTCCACGAAACTGGCGCGCCGCTCCGCGTCACCCCGATCAGCCGCCCGACGCCGGGGCACCGTGAGGTCCTTGTGCGCATCGCCGCGGCGGGCACCAACCCGTTGGACGCCAAGATCCAAGCCGGCCAGGCCGCGCATGCCAAGCATCCCGCGCCCGCCATCCTCGGGCTGGACATGGCTGGGACGGTCGAGGTCGTCGGCCCCGGCGTCACCCGGTTTCGCCCTGGCGACGAGGTGTACGGCATGGTCGGCGGCGTCGGCGGTCATCCCGGAACGCTGGCCGAATATGTCAGCGCCGATGAGGATCTGCTTGCGGCCAAGCCGGCCAACCTCTCCATGCGCGAGGCCGCGGTTCTGCCCCTCGTGACGATCACGGCCTGGGAGGGTCTTGTCGATCGCGTCGGCATTCGACAAGGACAGACGCTCCTTGTGCTGGGCGGAGCCGGTGGCGTCGGTCATATCGTGGTCCAGCTGGGGCTCGCATTCGGTGCAACGGTCCATGCCACGGGAAGCGCGGAGAGCAGGCCCGTGATCGAACGCCTTGGCGCGACCTTCATCGACCGGCACGAGCCGATTGCCGAAGCGGTCCGCCGCGTGACGGGCGGGCGTGGCTTCGACGTCGTGTACGATACGGTTGGCGCTCTCGACGTCGCCTTCGCCGCGGTGGCGAGGTTTGGTCACGTGACCTCATCGCTGGGGTGGGGCACCCATCCGCTCGCGCCTCTCTCGTTCAAGGGCGGCACCTATTCCGGCGTTTTCACCCTCCTGCCGCTGATCGAGGGTGAAGGACGGCGGCACCACGGCGAGATTCTCGAGAAGGCCGCGCAGATGGTCGAGGCCGGCAAGCTCACGCCGCTGCTCGACCCGCGCCGGTTCGCACTCGAGGACGTCGGCGCGGCCTATGACGCCCTCAAGAAGGGGGGTGGCGCAGGCAAGATTGCGGTCGACATCGGGGCGGCGTGAGCTTGCTCGACCAATCACGGCTGCACAGGTTTCACTCGCAAATGGCAACGCCAAGGGATCGCGCGATGAGAGTCTGGTGCCGCGCCCGCTTCGACCACCTTGTCGACAAAGCCGGAGCAGGCCTCTTCGCCACCGTCGACCAGGTGACACCCGAGATGTTCGATAACCTGCTCGCCACGCATCTCAAGGGTTCGTTCTTCCTCGATCGAGGTCTCCGGTGGGGACCAGATCTGAGAGGCGAGACATGGTGACGGCCAGCGAGACACGTCACGCGCGGGGCTTGCCTCAGGCGGCGGAAGTCACCTCGTTCCGCATGAAGCCGGGGATTGCGGCGAAGCAGGCCGTCGAAGCCGGCCGTGACATCGATGCTTGGCTTCGTCAGCAGCCCGGCTTCGTCTCCCGGCTCATGATCTCCAACGCGGATGGCTCGATCACCGACATCGTCGTCTGGAGGTCTGAGCGGCACGGTCAGAATTCGTCGAGAAGGCTAATGGCCGAGACCGCGTTCTCGCCCTTCCACGCAATGGTCGATGGCAAGTCGGTCGACTGGAGATTCGCTGCCGTCCTGATCTGACGCAGGCGAGGACATGCGCAGCACGCCTGCAGTTGCCCGCACATTCACGGGTGAACGTGTCGCTCGCACCGGATTGCGCAAGGCGGGCTTCGACCTATTCTCTATCGACACCACCCAGACGACAACTCCACGGCGCCCTCGCTAGCACCGCCCGAGCTCGAGGTCGCGGACCTTCTGAACCATGTCCGTCACGGATGTCGCCTCGAGCTTTCTGAAGGCATTGCTTCGATGCATCTTCACCGTGATGAGGGAGATCCCGAGTTCGGCCGCGATCTGCTTGTTGACCAGGCCGCGATCGAGAGCCGTCAGGACCTCCATCTCTCGCGGCGTCAACCGGGTGGCGCGATCCCTCAAGTGATCCTTCGCGCGCTCCTCCTTCTGCCGTCGCGCCTCGATGTCAATGGCTTCGTGGATCGCCGTGAGGAGGTTCCGCGGCTGGAATGGCTTCTCCACGAAGTTGATTGCGCCGGATCGCATGGCGCCGACAGCGGTCGACACATCCGCGTCGCGGGCGCTCATGATGATCGGGGTTCGGACGTTGCGTGCAAAGAGATGCTGCTGCAGCGCCAAGCCGCTCTTGCCCGGCAACCGGACGTCGATCAGGAGGCAGCCGACTTCGCGATCCACGCCCCTGGTGAGCAGCGAAGCTATCGAATCGTGCCACCTGGACTCGAGACCCGCTGACATCAAGATGGCATCGAGTACGTCTCGCGACGTCGTGTCGTCATCGACGACAGCGACGACATGAGGTGGTGGGATCTCCGGCCTGGCCAACCTGAGATGGTGCAACTCGCCGCGGCCACGCGTCCGCGCACCGTGCTGCAGGAGAGGGGAGTCCGCAGCCGAATGCGAGGATGTTCGACGGCGAGGAAGCTCTGCCGTCATTCTGCGATGAACGCGAGAATGTCTGCGTTGAGGACGTCGGCATGGATCGTCAGCATGCCGTGCGGAAAGCCCTTGTAGAGCTTCAAGGTGCCATGCTTGAGCTGTTTGGCCGACAGCAGCGCGGCGTCTTGATAAGGCACGATCTGATCGTCATCGCCGTGCATGACCAGCGTCGGTACATCGATGAGCTTGAGGTCCTCGTTGAAGTCCGTTTCCGAGAACACCCTGATGCATTCATAATGCGCGTGGGCTGCGCCCATCATGCCCTGACGCCACCAATTGTCGACGACACCCTCGATGAGGCGCGCGCCCGGCCGGTTGAAGCCGTAGAACGGAATCGGCACATCGCGATAGAACTGCGCCCGGTTGGCCGCGAGCTGGGCGCGGAGATCATCGAATACGGCGAGCGGCGTGCCGTCTGGATTCGCTGACGTCTTGAGCATGATCGGAGGGATCGCGCTGACCAGAACGGCCTTTGCAACGCGCCCCTGGCCGTGACGGGCGACGTAACGCGTGACCTCGCCGCCGCCGGTCGAGTGTCCGACGTGGACGGTATTGCGCAGATCGAGCGCGCGTGCGAGCTCCGCCACGTCGGCCGCATAGGTGTCCATGTCATGGCCGGTCGAGGACTGGCTCGACCGGCCGTGACCGCGCCGATCGTGCGCGATCACGCGATAGCCGCGATGCAGAAAGAATAGCATCTGGGTGTCCCAATCGTCGGCGCTGAGCGGCCAGCCGTGATGAAACAGGATCGGCTGTCCGTTGCCCCAATCCTTGTAGAAAATCTCGGTTCCGTCGGTCGTCGTGATGAAGGGCATGGATGCATCTCCAGTTGAGACCCGTCGAGGATTCCGATTGCAGCGCGGGCTACGGCGCGGCCTCGGACGTGAGCGTTCGTTCGACAACGACTTAAAAGAGACCCACCGGAGAAGTCTTCCGTGCGGACTTCCAATCTTGAAAGAATGCACGAGCACGCGCTGGGCAGCTGCAGCGGATGGAGCTACGGTTCAGCTTGTTCGATTGCGGGCGCCCAGCCGCCAAAGCGCCGGGGAGTTTCCGGTCATTCGCCGAAAGGCGGTGGTGAAATGGGCCTGACTGCTGAAGCCGAGATCGAAGGCGATCGAGACGACTGGCTGTTCCGTCGCTCGAAGCCTCTCCTGGGCGCGGACGATCCGGCGGTGCAGGATATAGGCATGGGGCGGATGCCCGGTGGCGGCCTTGAACTGGGCGGCAAATCGAGATCGGGGAAGGCCAGCGATGTCACTGAGTTGCGACAGGGAGATCGTCCTACCAAGGTGCGCATCGATATAGTCGAGGGCGCGGCCGATACGGTCGGCCGCGGGCTTCGCCGCGTCGCCGGCGCTGATCGTGCGGCCATGATGTCGTTCGATCAAGCGCGAGCCGAACGCCAAGGCGAGACCTTCCACGAAGGAGGGTCCCGCGATTCCGTCATAGAGGTCCGCGGCCCTGAATGCCAAGGCAAGCTGTCGGAGACCGTCGTCGACGATCCGGTCGGTCTCGAACAGACAGATGTCGCCCGATGGCAAACGCCCGAGCACGCTGTTCATGCACTCGCGCAGCAGATCCTGCGAGAGAAAAACCCTGAGATTGTCGAGCCGGCCCCTGGCCACCCCGCGCCAACGTCCCTGCCGCGGGCCGGTGATCAGCATGGCATTCGGCTCCTCGCCGCCGCTCCAGACGCTGCGTCCGGAGATCAGCAACTCTTGTCGCGCGCGCCGCTGCACCAGCGTCACGACGTGTGAATCATCCTCGCAATCGGAGCAGACTTCGATAGGACCGTTGTGCTCGCTTCGCCAGCGCGACAGGCCGACTTGAAGATGGCGGCCGTTTGCGAGCGTGGCGGGGGCAGGCTTGGCGCGCCATTGAGTTTCGTCGTGCACCAGCATGGAGAGACCTCGTCGAGAAATCGTTTAGTTAGACAGCGCCGACCGGATGCGAAAGAGGCCGTAGGCCGCAGCGCCATCGATTGACGTGCGAATTGGAAAGTCATTCGCACTTTCAGGAAGCAAGCATGGTCTCTCGTCCGCTAGATGTCGTGACCAGCCGTCGCAACGCTGCGCCGAGGCCAGATTGTGGTGGCTGCCGGGAGACGTTGCTGCCGAACGGGCAATGGGAGATCGCAAGATGACACTGGCTGAGAACCATTCCCGCCGAACGTTCTGCATCTGCTGTATCGCCGCAGCCGGTGCAGTTGCCGCGGGAGGCTGGCTCACGCCATCGCAGGCGTTTGCCGAAGCCCGCAACATCGTGGATACGATCCGCGACGCGGCGGCGCATGCGCCGATCAAGGTCCACGCGCTACGCGGCGATGTCAGCATTCTCGAAGGATCCGGCGGCAACATCGCGGTTCTCTCCGGACGCGACGGCAAGCTGCTTGTCGATGCAGGCATTACGGCGTCGCGTCCGAAGCTGCTGCAGAGTCTGAATACCATTGGCCGCGGCCCTGTGACGCGCCTGATCAACTCGCACTGGCATTTCGACCATACTGACGGGAATGCGTGGTTGAACGGCGAGGGAGCGGCGATCGTCGCCCACGCGAACACCCGCAAGCATCTGTTGTCAGCGCAGCGCGTCGAGGACTGGGACTACAACTTCCCGACATCGCCGCTCGCCGCAGTTCCGAGCGAGACCGTCAGCGCCGAGACGACGCTGAAGCACGGCGGCGCGACGGTTGTGCTCCGGCCCTACGGCGCTGCGCATACCGATTCCGATTTGTCGATCACGTTCACCGAGGCCGACGTCCTGCACTGTGGCGACACGTACTGGAACGGAATCTATCCTTTCATCGACTATTCGACCGGCGGCAGCATCGACGGCATGATCAAGGCCGCCGATGCCAATCTGGCCGCGGCGGGCGACAGGACGATCGTCGTTCCCGGACATGGCGCGCCCGTGAGCAACAGGAAAGAGCTCGCGGTTTATCGGGACATGCTCTCCGCCATCCGCGACAATGTCGCCAAGCTGAAGCAGCAGGGACGTTCGGTGGAGGAGGCCATCGCGGCCAAGCCGACCACGGCCTTCGACAGCCGCTTCGGCCAATTCCTGATCACGCCGGCGTTCTTTACCCGACTGGTCTACCAGGGCGTCTGACGTCCGCGGCCAAGACGAAATCATGGCACAGCGCGGCGCCAGCGTCCGGGCGCTTCTCCGACCAGGCGCCGGAACACATTGATGAAATGCGTTTCGCTCTTGAATCCGACGGAGATGGCAACATCCCGGATCGATCGCTCGGGATCGAGCAGCAGCCGCTTCGACGCATGAACCCGGCACTGGAGGACATACATGTGGGGCGACATGCCGGTGGAGGCCTTGAACTGAGCTGCGAAATGCATGCGGCTGAGACCCGCGGCGGCGCTCAGATCCGCCAGCGCGATCGGCTGTTGAAGATGAGCATCAATGAAGGCCTTTGCCCGATTCAGCCGCCACGGTGTCAGCGGCGACAGCTTTCGCTTCGGCGAATGCTCCTGCTTCAGGTGGTAGCGCCCGATCAGGTGGGCCGCGAAGCTGATGCTCAGGCTGTCGAGGAACAACCGGCTCGGGGCGGCGTCATCGGCGAAGGCGCGCATCAGCGACGTCATCAGGTGACGCAGCACCTTGTCGTCCGCTTCCTGCGGGCCGAACAACTCCATCGAAGGGTCGGCGGGCCTGCCGCTGATGTCCTCGTAACATTCCGTCACGGTGGCCGGAGAGACGAACGCCCGCAGGATCGCGTAGTCCTCGCGATAGATTGCCCGCGCATTGGGAAGCGCGGGCCCTGTCAGGACGATGGTGCCTGGAACGACGTCGCCATCGATCACGGACCGTCCGGCAATGGAGAGCGACAGGTTCGTGCACCGCACGGCGTAAGACACCGTGTAGGGCAGGTCGGCCAGATCGGCTTGCACCTCGAGTGCGGCTCTGTCGATCCTTCCGCTCCACATCGAGACCGAGAGTCGTGCTCCGCCGTCCGCGGTCAGCGATGGTGAGTGCGGTGGCTCGCGCCAGCGTCGTTCGGCAGGGATGTGCGCCAGGCTTGGCAGCGAGGTGACCAGGGCCGGCACATGTCGGCCCGTGTGCGATAGTCGCGTCGCCGTGTTGGCTTCTCTGGCCTCGTTGTCCATTGCGCGCCTCCGTCCTTGACCGAGGGGGATGATCCATACAATCTGTCAGAAGAAGCATGCAATCAAAGGAATTGCGGAGAATTGCATGGATTGGCTCCCTACACTTTCCGAATGGCAAGGGCCGCTGTTCGTCCGCATCGTCGATGCGCTCGCCGCGGATATCGCGAGCGGACGGCTGCTGCGTGGGCAGCGGCTGCCGACGCACCGCAGCCTCGCGGCGGAGCTGAGGATCGATCTGACGACGGTCACACGCGCCTATAGCGAGGCGCGTCGTCGAGGCTTGATCGAGGGGCGCGTCGGGCAGGGGACGTTCGTGTCCGAGACCACGGCGCGTGCGTCTCCGGACCAGCCGGCCACGGTCACCATCGACCTCTCGATGAACCTGCCGCCACAGCCGGTCGAGGCGCAGCTCGAACGGCGGATCGAGCAGGGGCTTTCGACCATTCGCACGGAGGCCGGCTTGAGCGCGTTTCTGAGCTACGCGCCGCCGGGCGGCAGCGTGGACCAGCGCGAAGCTGCCGCCCTCTGGCTGCAACCGCGGCTGTCTCATGCCTCGCCCGAGCGGATCGTGATCTATCCGGGATCGCAAGCGATCATCTTCAATGCTCTGCTGGCGCTGACGCAGCCGGGCGATGTCGTCGTGACGGAGGCGCTCACCTTTCCCGGAATCAAGGCTGCCGCTGCGCAGCTAGGTGTGCGTCTCATCGGGGCTGCCATGGATCTGGAGGGGGTCCGGCCCGACGCGCTGGATGACGCCGTGCGCAAGCACCGGCCGAAGGCGGTCTATCTGGTTCCGACACAGCAGAATCCGACTACCGCGACGATGAGCGCCGGACGGCGGCAGGCAATCGCCGACATCATCCGCAAGCGCAACACCGTGCTGATCGAGGATGATGCCTATGGCCCGCTGGAGCCGCGCGTCGCGCCGATCGCGACCTTGATCCCCGAGCGAACCTATTACGCGGCCAGCATCGCCAAATGCATCGCGCCGGCCCTGCGTGTCGCCTATCTGCTGGCGCCCGACGACAAGGCCGAGCAGATGATGCGCGTCAACCTGCAGGCAACGATGCAGATGCCGGCGTCGCCGATGGTTGCGCTGGTCACGCACTGGCTGAAGTCCGGTGTCGCCGACGAGATCATCCGCGCCATCCGCAACGAGGCCGCCGCCCGTCAGCAGCTCGCGTCGCGTCTGCTGAAGGGAGTGACCTATGCCGCGCGTCCCGCCAGTCATCATCTTTGGATGCCGCTGTCGCCGCAGCTCGACGGCACCGACCTGCTGTCGCATCTGATGCGGAACGGCCTGGCCGTCGTCGGTGAGGTCGCGTTCGCGGTCGGCCAGCCGGCACCGCGCGGTCTGCGTCTCTCTCTCGGAGCGGCACGCAACCGGGCCGAGCTCGGCCAGGCATTGCAGGTGCTGTCGCGCGCAGTCACCGCGCGCTCCGTCAGACAGATCGTATAGCGCGATCCCCGGGCGTTCACATCCCCCGGTATAATGGAGGCGCCACCGAATTGCAGATAAGCCTCTGCGACCTCCGTCATCCTGAGGGCACGCATGAGCATCGAAAAGCCGTCTCACACCTGGCTCCGGTCCGATGAGGGAGGCGGCATCTCGCGTCGACGCTTCGTCAAGGCGTCGGCGGTCGCCGTCAGCGTCTCGATAGCCGGCGAAGCGCTCGCCGACGATCTGGCCGACGTGCCGGCGCGGGAGCCGGGTGATGCGTTGTCCGCCTTCAGCGCGCGCTCGCCCTATGTTCACATCGGACGGATTCCGGAGGCGACGCCCGGCAAGCGGAATGTCGATCCCGCCGATGCGATCAACTCTAAGACGCCACTCGACAGGCTCGTCGGCACGATCACCCCGTCGGATCTGCACTATGAGCGCAGCCATTCCGGTGTTCCGAACATCGATCCGGCCAGGCACAGGCTGCTCATCCACGGCATGACACGCGAGCAGCTTGTGCTGACGCCCGATGACATCGCGCGAATGCCCTCGATCTCGCGCGTCGTTTTCATCGAGTGCACCGGCAATGGCTGGGAGAACTGGAAGAAGGCCGACCCCAATCTGACGGTGCAGAATACTCATGGTCTCGTCAGCAGCAACGAATGGACCGGTGTCCCGCTTCGCCATCTGATCGAGCTGGTCGGCAAGGATCATCGCTCCGCCTGGATGCTGGCCGAGGGCGGCGACGCGGCGGGCGTTGCACGAAGCATCCCGCTCACGGATGAGATCATGGACGAGGCGTTCGTCGCCTATGGCCAGAACGGCGAGCCGCTGCGGCCGGCCCATGGCTTCCCGTTGCGTCTCATCATGCCCGGATTCGAAGGCAATCTGAACATCAAATGGCTGCGCCGCCTGAAATTCGGCGACGCGCCCTGGATGACGCGCTGGGAGACCGCGCGCTACACCCAGCTGCTGGCCAACGGCAAGGCGATGCAGTTCCAGCTCAGGATGGAGACCAATTCCGTCATCACCTCGCCCTCGGGGACGATGACGATCCGCCCCGGCTACAACCGCATCACCGGCCTGGCCTGGAGCGGCCATGGTCGGATCGCAAAGGTCGAGGTGAGCACCGACGCGGCCCGAACCTGGCAGCAGGCCCGGTTGAACCATCCCGTGCTGCCGAAGGCGCAGGCGCGCTTCCAGCTCGACTGGCAGTGGGACGGCAAGCCCACCAGGATCGTCAGCCGCTCGACCGACGAGAAGGGCAATGTGCAGCCCGATCGCAAATCGTTCATCGCGAAGACCGGGACCAACGCGCTGTTCCATTACAGCGCCCAGCAGACATGGAGTATCAGCGGCGATGGGAAGGTCAGCAATGTTCTCGCCTGAGCGCCTTTTCGCTACCGCGCTGGCCGCGGCGCTTCTCGTCTGTCCGGCACATGCGGCCGAATTCGGACGCCCGGCAACGGCGCAGGAGATCAGGCTATGGGACATCGACGTCCGTCCCGACGGCAAGGGCTTGCCAGAGGGCAGCGGCACGGCCGCGCGTGGCAGGGAGCTGTTTGCCGAGAACTGTGCCGCCTGCCATGGCGAAGGCGGGCAGGGCGGCATCAAGGATCGTCTGGTGGGCGGTCAGGGGACGCTCGCCTCTGGCAATCCGGTGAAGACCGTCGGCAGTTTCTGGCCTTATGCCACGACCTTGTTCGACTACATCCATCGCGCCATGCCGTACCAGGCTCCGGGCTCGCTCAGCGTCGACGACTACTACGCATTGTCGGCCTACATCCTCAGCCTGAACGGCATCCTGCCGCCGGACGGCCGTCTCGATCAGGCCTCGCTTCCGAAGGTTAGAATGCCGAACCGCGACGGCTTCGTTCCCGTGCCGGAGTTCAGCAGGGTGCGGGCGCCAAAATGAGCGGATCAGGCTGCCGGCAATCCGCCGGCCGGGGCCTCGTGATCGGGTGGACGCTCGCTCTGCTCGGCCTTCTGACATTGTCGACAACGATCGGAGCACAAGCCATGGACCCGAACGGGCTGATCACGATTCAAAGCCATAATGATCCGAGCACCACGATGCGGAAGCTGCAGGACGCGGTCACATCGAGGGGACTGACGATCTTTGCTCATGTCGACCATCGGGCCGGCGCCGTCGAGGCGGGCATGACGCTGCGCCCGACCGACCTGCTGATCTTCGGCAGCCCCAAAGGGGGAACGCCGCTGATGCAGGCCGCACAGACCAGCGGCATCGATCTGCCCCTGAAGGTCCTCGTGTGGCAGGACGCCGAGGGCCGCACCTGGTTGTCCTACAATGACCCGGCCTGGCTGCTGGGGCGTCACGGCCGACCGGCGGCGGCCGAGCCGGCCGTGCGGGCCATGACCGGCGCGCTCGAGGCGATTGCCGGAGCCGCGGCGTCCGAAGCGTCGCCGCAATAGGGGCGCATGCCATGCCGCGCATATCCTGGCGTTCGCTGTGGGGAGAGATGGCGTCGGATGCCCGCACCATGGGGGCCGGCGCCTATCTGCTCGTCGCAGCATTGCTGTCGATGCTGGTTGCGGTGATCGTCGTCGCGGTTCTCGGCTGGTCGTCCGCAGAAGGCACCGACGTGCCGTCGTCAGGCTATGCCGCGATGGCCATCGGCGTGCTGTTCTCGCTCGTATGCGGCATCGGGCTGATGGTGCTGGTGTTCTATAGCAGCCGTGCCGGCTATGATGAGCCGCCGACGATCGTGTCGCGGGACGCCGACGATCAGCCAGGTCCGCCGGGCCTGGTCTAGGCGGATGTTGCGGCGTGGCAAGATAGAAGCGGGGCTGATTAACCTCACACTGGACAACGTCCAAGCCCTGGCAGTAGCGCCCGGCGTTGAGCCCGCCGATATGCTGAAGTGGCCTCGTCAAATCTAAAAGCAGTCACGTTTAGAGGAGGGCTGGTGAACCCCTGGCATTGGCAATGCCGATCGCGCAAAACCAGATCACCGACGCAGCGGCCGATCGGTTTCGGGCCGTCTCAGCGACTGCCACGCGGAGTGGGTGTGGCGGCGGAGAAGAACCATATCGACGGCTCCGATTCCGGACTCTGCTGATTGACCGTTCCCAACAGAGGGGCAGGACCGATCGCAAGAGGAGCCTACGAGCCGGGATCGTCGATCAGCGGCTTTGGCCGGGCAAACAGCTCCAACTTCTCCTTGCGGTCGATGACGATCTCTCGTCCGCGGATGCGAACCCCATGGCTCGTAAGTTGGGCAAGACTGCGTGACAGGTTTTCGCGCGTCGTGCCGATGTGGGAGGCCAGCGTGCCGCGGTCGAATGGAATGACGATATTCGCCTGCGCCGGTTCGCGCTGGGCTTCGGCAAGTATCCAGTTGGCGAGGCGCTCGATGCTCGACCGGGCCAGGGTGCCCTTCAGCTTCTTGACAGAAGCGCGATAGGCATACGCCAACTCCTGAGCGACAATCCGTGCGAATGCGATGTCTTCGTCGAAGAGTGCCCTTACATCGCGGGCCGGGATCAGCAGCACCCGCGACTCGGTCAGTGTGCGGGCTGAATTGAGATACGCCTGATCGACCACGACTGCAGCAAGTATGAAGGTCGACACGGGACGAAGCAGCGAGATGCCCCACTCGGCCTCATCCTGCTCGGTGTAGATTTCCACCAATCCGCCAATCAGCACATGCAGGAAGTCGGCCTGATCTCCCTCGCGAGCCAACCGCACTCCGGCCGGAAATTGCTGCAGTAGAGCCGCGCCGAGCAGCCGCTTCAAATTCTCGTCGCTGAGGTCCGCGAACAGCGGCAGCGTCTTCAACTGGGCGAGTTCGTCGGGGCGCAAGCGAAGCTCCAGCGGTTACTCATCTGCTATCGCCCCGAACTGTGACAAAAGTCAATTGCATACGTGCGGTCTGATAATCCGATCTGGAGCATTTGGCAGATTGTGGCCGACCGGGCCGTCCGGTTGATGCATCGCAAAACCTTTCCCGGGTGCCCCGAATAACTGCTGTGGCGTCGAATTCATACGTCGAGGCCACCATGGACGCCGTAGATTCTAGCCCTGAGCACCGAACGCGAGCACTCTGGCTCTCAACAATCTCGTTCACGATCTGCTTCGCGGTGTGGACGATCTTCTCGATCATCGGCATCCGGATCAAGCAAGAGCTCGATCTGAACGAAACCGAGTTCGGCCTCCTGATCGGCACCCCGATCCTGAGCGGCTCGCTGATCCGGCTGATGCTCGGCATCTGGACCGATCAGTATGGCGGACGCCGCGTCTATACCGTCGTGATGCTCGCTGCCGCGGTCGCGACCTATCTTCTGACCTGGGCGCATACCTATCCGCAATTTCTCGTCGCCGCGCTCTTCGTAGGAATCGCCGGTGGCTCGTTCGCGGTCGGTGTCGCCTACGTGTCGCGGTTCTATCCGACGGCCAAGCAGGGCACTGCGCTCGGAATCTTCGGCGCCGGCAATGTGGGCGCCGCCGTCACGAAGTTCGTGGCGCCGTTCGTGCTGGTCGCCTATGGCTGGCAGACCGTGGCCCAGGTCTGGGCGCTCGCGATCGGCGTCATGGGAATCGTCTTCTGGCTGTTCTCCGAGGAGGACCCGGTGGTCCGTTCGCGAAGACAGCGCAACCAGAAGGCCGGCAGCGCCTGGCTCGAGCTCGCGCCGCTCAAGAACATCCAGGTCTGGCGCTTCGCGCTGTACTACTTCTTCGTCTTCGGCGCCTTCGTCGCGTTGTCGCTGTGGCTGCCGCAATACCTGATCAAGGTCTACGGCGTTGGAATCCAGTCGGCCGGCATGATGGCCGCCATGTTCTCGTTTCCGGCCAGCGTATTTCGCGCCTATGGCGGACACCTGTCCGATCGGTTCGGCGCCCGTCGCGTGATGTACTGGACTTTCCTGGTGGGTGTCGCCGCGACCTTCCTCCTGTCCTATCCGCCGACGGACTATGTCGTGACGACGGTGAACGGAAAGGTCGGCTTCCATCTGGAGATGGGGCTGGTCCCGTTCGTCGTCATCGTCTTCGTGCTCGGCTTCTTCATGGCGCTCGGCAAGGCTGCGGTCTACAAGCACATTCCCGTCTACTATCCGAACAATGTCGGGGCCGTCGGCGGCCTGGTCGGCATGATCGGCGGGCTCGGCGGATTCGTGCTGCCGATTGCGTTCGGCGCGCTGGTCGATCTCACCGGTCTGCGAACCAGCTGCTTCATGCTGCTGTTCCTGCTGGTCGCGGTCGCGCTGGTCTGGATGCATCTCTCGATCCGGCAGATGGAGCGCGGCGTCGCCGGCGAAGCGCTGAAGAGGCTGCCGGAGCTGCCGGAAATGGAGGAAATTCACCGGCCCGAGCACATCGGAGCTCTGTCCGGCGCGATCCTCACCGATTGGCGGCCCGAGGACGACACGTTCTGGAGAGAGAAGGGCCGAGCCATCGCGCGACGCAACCTCTGGATCTCCATTCCGGCACTGCTGTTGTCCTTCGCGGTCTGGCAGGTCTGGTCTGTCGTGGTTGCGAAGCTGCCTTCGGTCGGCTTCAAGTTCACGACCGATGAACTGTTCTGGCTGGCGTCGCTGCCTGGGATCTCCGGTGCAGTTCTGCGCATCTTCTATTCCTTCATGGTGCCGATCTTCGGCGGCCGGCTGTGGACCACGCTGGCCACGTGGTCGCTGCTGATACCCGCGATCGGAATCGGCTATGCGGTGCAGAATCCGGCGACGCCCTATCCGGTGTTCCTGATACTGGCTCTGTTGTGCGGCTTCGGCGGCGGCAATTTCGCCTCGTCGATGGCCAACATCTCCTTCTTCTTTCCTCGCGCCGAGAAGGGCAACGCGCTCGCGCTCAATGCCGGCCTCGGCAATCTCGGCGTCAGCGTCGTCCAGTTCGTGGTGCCGATCGTGATCACGGTCGGAGTCTTCGGCTGGTTCGGCGGAGATCCGGCGATGACGAGTGGGTCGCAGCCGACGCCGATCTGGCTGCAGAATGCCGGCTTCGTCTGGGTGCCGTTCATCGTCGCCAGCGCTTTCGCCGCCTGGTTCGGGATGAACGACATCGCCTCCGCGAAAGCGTCCTTCGCCGATCAGGCCGTCATCTTCCAGCGGCGGCACAACTGGATCATGTGCTGGCTCTACACCGGCACGTTCGGCTCGTTCATCGGCTATTCTGCGGGCTTCCCGCTGCTGGCAAAGACCCAGTTCCCGGCCGTCGACGCGTTGCAGTTCGCGTTCCTCGGGCCGCTGGTGGGTGCCTTGTCGCGGTCCGCGACGGGCTGGATGGCCGACAAATGGGGCGGCGGGCGGGTGACCGTCGGGGTGTTCCTGCTGATGATGGCCGGTGTGCTCGGGGTGCTCTACTTCCTCGGCATCAAGGATCAGCCCGGTGCATTCTGGGGCTTCTTCGCGATGTTCCTGCTGCTGTTCTTCGCGACCGGCGTCGGCAATGCATCGACCTTCCAGATGATCCCCAACATCATGCGCCAGGAAATGATCCGGCTCATGCCGACTGCGGACGCGGAGACGCGGCTGCGCCAGGCCGAGAAGGAATCCGCTGCCATCACCGGCTTCACCTCCGCGATCGCCGCCTTCGGCGCATTCTTCATTCCCAAATCCTACGGCACCTCGATTGACCTCACCGGCGGCGTGCAGGCCGCCCTCTGGGGCTTCTTCGGCTTCTACGTCACCTGCGTGCTGATCACCTGGGCCGTCTACACCCGCAAGGGCGGCGTCCTGCACGACGTCGAACGGCGCCGAGCGATCGCGACCGCTGCCCAACCCGCTGAATGAGGACGTAAACGATGAGCCATTTTCTCGATAGGCTGACCTTTTTCACCCGGGCCAAGGAGGAGTTCGCAGACGGACACGGCGTGACGACGACCGAGGACCGTTCCTGGGAGGAGGGCTATCGCAAGCGCTGGCAGCACGACAAGATCGTGCGCTCGACGCATGGCGTGAACTGCACCGGCTCCTGCTCGTGGAAGGTCTACGTCAAGGGCGGCATCGTCACCTGGGAGACCCAGCAGACCGACTACCCCCGGACGCGCCCTGATCTTCCCAATCATGAGCCGCGCGGCTGCGCCCGCGGCGCGAGCTACAGCTGGTACCTCTATTCCGGAAACCGGGTGAAATATCCGCTGGTGCGCTCGCGGCTGCTCAGGCTGTGGCGCGAGGCGCGGGCGCGGATGACGCCGGTCGCGGCCTGGAAGTCGATCGTCGAGAATCCGGACAAGCGCTCGGACTACGTGCAGAAGCGCGGACTGGGCGGCTTCGTGCGGGCGAGCTGGGCCGAGGTCAACGAGCTGATCGCGGCGGCCAATGCCTATACGGTCAGGGCCTATGGTCCGGACCGGGTGTTCGGGTTTTCGCCGATCCCGGCGATGTCCATGGTGAGCTACGCGGCCGGCGCGCGCTATCTGTCGCTGCTCGGCGGCGTCTGCATGTCGTTCTACGATTGGTATTGCGACCTGCCGCCGGCCTCGCCGCAGACCTGGGGCGAGCAGACCGACGTGCCCGAAAGCGCGGACTGGTACAATTCGGGCTTCCTGATGCTGTGGGGCTCCAACGTGCCGCAGACGCGTACGCCGGACGCGCATTTCTATACGGAGGTTCGCTACAAGGGGACCAAGAGCGTCGTTGTCTGCCCGGACTATTCCGAGGCGGCGAAATTCGCCGATCTCTGGCTGTCGCCGAAGCAGGGCACCGACGCCGCGCTCGCGATGGCGATGGGTCACGTGATCCTCAAGGAGTTTCACATCGACCGGCAGACGCCATACTTCAACGACTATGCGCGCCAGTATACGGATATGCCATTTCTGGTGCGGCTGGTGAAATCCGAGGGACGGCTCGTTCCTGAGCGGTTCGTGCGCGCCTCGGATTTCGCCACATCTCTCGACGAGGCCAACAATCCCGAATGGAAGACCGTCGCCTATGACGAGATCAGCGGCGCCATTGTCGTACCCAAGGGATCGGTCGGCTTCCGCTGGGGCGAAAAAGGCAAGTGGAGCCTGGAAGAGAAGAGCTCGGCGAACACCGACACCCGGCTGCGGCTGTCCCTGGCCGGCATCGAGGACGACATCGCGCCGGTGGGATTCCCTTATTTCGGCAACCGTCAGCACGATCACGTCAGCGGCACCAATCATCCGGACGTGCTGACCCGCAACGTGCCGGTGAAGCGACTTCGTCTTGCCGATGGCGAGGCGATCGTGGCCACTGTCTTTGACTTGTTCGCCGCCAATTATGGCGTCGATCGCGGCTTCGGCGGCGACCACATCGGCAAGAGCTACGACGATCTGGAACCGTACACCCCGGCATGGGCCGAGGCGATCTGCGGCGTGCCGCGCGGCGAGATCATCGCGGTGGCCCGCGAGTTTGCCTCGAATGCGTCGAAAACCAGGGGGCGCTCGATGGTCATCGTCGGCGCCGGTCTGAACCACTGGTACCACATGGACATGAACTATCGCGGCATCATCAACATGCTGGTGATGTGCGGCTGTGTCGGCCAATCCGGCGGTGGCTGGTCGCACTATGTGGGCCAGGAAAAGCTGAGGCCGCAGTCGGGCTGGACGCCGCTCGCCTTTGCGCTCGATTGGGGACGCCCGCCCAGGCAGATGAATTCGACTTCGGCGTTCTACGCCCACACCGACCAATGGCGCTACGAGACGGTCAATGTCAGCGAGATTCTCTCACCGACCGCACCGGCCGGTTCTTGGGACGGCGCGCTGATCGACTACAATGTCCGCGCCGAGCGCATGGGATGGCTGCCGTCCGCGCCGCAACTGCAGGCCAATCCAATCGAGGTATCCAAGCGCGCAGCCGCCGCCGGCCTGGAGCCGAAGGACTACGTCGCGAAGGCCTTGAAGTCGGGCGAGCTGAAGCTCTCCTGCGAGGATCCCGATCAACCGAAGAACTGGCCCCGCAACCTGTTCGTCTGGCGCTCGAACCTGCTCGGTGCCTCAGGCAAGGGCCACGAATACTTCCTCAAGCATCTGCTCGGCACCAAGCATGGCGTGCTCGGCAAGGACCTCGGCGATCAGGGCCACAATAGGCCGGTCGAGGTCACCTGGCATGAGGAGGCTCCGGAAGGAAAGCTCGATCTGCTGGTCACGCTCGACTTCCGGATGTCGACCACCTGCATGTATTCGGACGTCGTGCTGCCGACCGCCACGTGGTACGAGAAGAACGACCTCAATACGTCCGACATGCATCCCTTCATCCATCCGCTTTCGGCGGCGATCGATCCGGTGTGGGAATCGCGCAGCGATTGGGACATCTACAAGGGGATCGCCGAGGCGTTCTCCAGGGTCGCGCCCGAAGTGCTGGGACTCGAGAAGGACGTCGTGCTGACGCCGATCATGCACGACAGTCCGGGCGAAATCGCGCAGGCGTTCGACGTCAAGGACTGGAAGCAGGGCGAGATCGATCCGATCCCCGGCAAGACCATGCCGGCGGTGACGGTGGTCGAACGTGACTATCCGAATCTCTACAAGCGCTTCACCTCGCTTGGTCCGCTGATGAACAAGCTCGGCAATGGCGGCAAGGGGATGGCCTGGAACACCGACCATGAGGTCGAGCTCCTGAAGCGCCTCAACGGCGTCGTCGCTGAGGACGGGCCGACCCAGGGGCTGGCTCGCATCGACAGTGCGGTCGACGCCTGCGAGGTGATCCTCAGCCTGGCGCCGGAAACCAATGGCGAGGTCGCGGTCAAGGCGTGGTCGTCGCTGGAGCAATTCACCGGCCGCGACCATGCTCATCTCGCCATTCCCAAGGAGGATGAGAAGATCCGGTTCCGCGACGTCGTCGCGCAGCCGCGCAAGATCATCTCGTCGCCGATCTGGTCGGGGCTCGAGTCCGAGAAGGTCTGCTACAACGCCGGCTACACCAACGTCCACGAGCTGATCCCCTGGCGGACGCTGACCGGCAGGCAGCAGCTCTATCAGGATCACCTGTGGATGAGGGCTTTCGGCGAGGGCTTCTGCGTCTACCGGCCGCCGATCGATACCAAGACCGTCAAGCCGGTGATCGATCGCAAGCCGAACGGCAATGCGTCCGTCGTCCTGAACTTCATCACGCCGCATCAGAAGTGGGGCATCCACTCCACCTATACCGACAACCTCCTGATGCTGACCTTGTCGCGCGGCGGTCCCATCGTGTGGATCAGCGAGATCGACGCAAAGGCTGCCGGCATCGCCGACAATGACTGGATCGAAGCCTACAACACCAATGGTGCGCTGGTTGCGCGCGCAGTGGTCTCGCAGCGGGTCAAGCAGGGCATGTGCATGATGTATCATGCGCAGGAGAAGATCGTGAACGTGCCGGGCTCCGAGCAGACCGGGCAGCGCGGCGGCATCCACAATTCGGTCACGCGTGTCGTTCCGAAGCCGACGCACATGATCGGGGGCTACGCTCAGCAGGCCTATGGCTTCAACTACTACGGCACGGTCGGCGCCAACCGCGACGAGTTCGTCATCGTCCGGAAGATGTCGAAGATTGATTGGCTGGACCAGCCGACTGCTGACCGGTCGGCCACGACCCCCTCGGAGGCTGCAGAATGAAGATCCGTGCTCAAATCGCCATGGTGCTCAATCTCGACAAGTGCATCGGCTGCCACACCTGCAGCGTGACCTGCAAGAACGTCTGGACGAGCCGCGAGGGGATGGAATACGCGTGGTTCAACAACGTCGAGACCAAACCGGGCGTCGGCTATCCCAAGGATTGGGAGAACCAGTCTCGCTGGAAGGGCGGCTGGTCGCGCAATCGCGACGGGTCGATCCAGCCGCGGATCGGCGGCAAGTGGCGGGTTCTGGCGAACATCTTCGCCAACCCTGATCTTCCTGAGATCGATGACTACTACGAGCCGTTCACCTTCGACTATCAGCACCTGCAGAGTGCGCCCGAGGCATCGGCGATGCCGACCGCGCGGCCGCGCTCGCTGGTGTCCGGAGAGCGGATGGAAAAGATCGAGTGGGGGCCGAACTGGGAAGAGATCCTGGGCGGCGAATTCGCCAAGCGCTCTCGGGACATCAATTTCGACGGCGTGCAGAAGGAGATCTACGGCCAGTTCGAAAACACCTTCATGATGTATCTGCCGCGGCTGTGCGAGCACTGCCTCAATCCGGCCTGCGTCGCATCCTGCCCGTCCGGCGCGATCTACAAGCGCGAGGAGGATGGCATCGTCCTGATCGATCAGGACAAGTGCCGCGGCTGGAGAATGTGCGTCTCCGGCTGCCCCTACAAGAAGATCTATTATAACTGGTCCTCGGGGAAATCGGAGAAGTGCATCTTCTGCTATCCCCGGATCGAGGCGGGGCAGCCGACCGTGTGCTCCGAGACCTGTGTCGGGCGCATTCGCTATCTCGGTGTCGTGCTGTATGACGCGGACCGCATCGCCGAGGCCGCGTCCAAGCCCGACGAGGGCGATCTCTACCAGGCCCAGCTCGACGTCTTTCTCGATCCGAACGATCCCAACGTCCTTGCAGAGGCCGAGCGCCAGGGCATTCCGCATGCCTGGCTGGAGGCAGCGATCCGGTCGCCGATCTGGAAGATGGCGATGGAATGGAAGGTCGCCTTCCCCTTGCACCCGGAATACCGGACCTTGCCGATGGTCTGGTACGTGCCGCCGCTGTCGCCGATCACGTCGGCGGCTTCGTCCGGCAAGATCGGGCACGATGGCGAGATGCCCGACGTCAAGTCCTTGCGCATTCCCATGCGGTACCTCGCCAATCTGCTGACTGCGGGCGACGAGAAGCCGGTGACGCTGGCGCTCGAGCGAATGCTGGCCATGCGTGCCTATATGCGGGCCAAGACCATCGATGGCGTGGTCGACGAGGCGATCGCGAGGCGCGTCGGCCTGAGCGGCGCGCAGATCGACGACATGTACCACATCATGGCGATCGCCAACTACGAGGACCGCTTCGTGATCCCGACCGCGCACCGCGAGCTCGGTGGCGACGCGTTTGATATCCGCGGCTCCTGCGGCTTCTCGTTCGGCAACGGCTGCTCCGGGGGCGAGAGCGAAGTCAACCTGTTCGGGTCGCCGCGCAAGACCAAGAATCCGATGGAGGTCGCCTGATGAAGACGTTCAAGGTGCTGTCGGCGTTGCTGAACTATCCGAGCGGGGAATTGATCGCGGCCATCCCGGAGCTCGCGCGGGTGCTCGACCAGGAAGGCCTCGTCCAGCCTGGCATTCGCCGGGAGCTCGACGTGCTGCTGCAGGAGATCGCCACGAGCGACGTCTACGACCTGCAGGAGCGCTACGGCCTGCTGTTCGACCGCAGCAAGACCCTGGCGCTGCATCTGTTCGAGCATGTCCATGGCGAAGGCCGCGACCGCGGCCAGGCCATGGTCGACCTGCGCGCCATGTATGACAAAGCCGACCTCGTCATCGCCGGCAACGAGCTGCCTGATTATCTGCCGCTGTTCCTCGAATTCCTCGCCATCCGGGAGCTTGCGGATGCGCGCGAGTTGCTCGGCCAGACCAGCCACATCATCGCCGCGCTCGCGGAACGATTGGGGCGGCGGCAGTCGAGCTATCGGGCGGTGTTCGACGCGCTGCTCCAGATCGCCGCGGACCAGCCCCGCGCGGAGATCGTCGATGAGCTGCTGAAGGCGGCGGACGTGGATCCGATGGACCTGCACGCGCTCGACGCGGCCTGGGAGGACGAAGAGGTCAGGTTCGGCCCGGGAGGCGGCGACCAGGCAGCCTGTGGGCACGACAATCTGATCGCAAAACTGCGCCACGCCAAACGTGCGGTCAACGCGCCGCCGTCACAGTTGCAATGAGGGGATTGGCCATGCAAACGCTCAATGCCATCGTCTTCGGCTGGTATCCCTATCTCTGCCTGACCGTCTTTCTGATCGGCAGTCTGATTCGATTCGACCGCGAGCAGTACACGTGGCGCTCGGGCTCGAGTCAGCTGCTTCGGCGGCGCCAACTGATCTGGGGCTCGAACCTTTTCCATGTCGGGATCCTTTTCATTTTTGCGGGGCATTTCGTCGGGCTGCTGACGCCGATCTGGGTGTTTGACATGCTCGGCGTGTCGCACGGCTTCAAGCAGATGCTCGCGATCGTCGCCGGTGGCGGCGCCGGACTGATGTGCCTGGTCGGCATTTCGCTCCTCGCGCATCGCAGGCTCTTCGATCCCAGGATCCGCGCGACGTCGTCTTTTGCTGACACGGGTATCCTTCTGGTGCTGTTCGTCCAGCTGCTGCTTGGCTTGGCGACCATCCCCGTGTCGCTCGGTCATCTCGATGGTCACGAGATGGTCAAGTTCATGGCCTGGGCGCAGGGCATTCTCACGTTGCAGCCTGGAATCGCCGCCAACATTGTCGACGTCCATCCGATCTTCAAGGCGCATCTGGTCCTGGGAATGACCATCTTCCTGCTCTTCCCCTTCACCCGCCTGGTCCACATCTGGAGTGCGCCGGTGTGGTATCTCGGCCGCCGCGGCTATCAGGTGGTGCGCAGCCGCGACGGACGCCGTCATCTTGTGCAACCGATTCAGCCTGCGGAGTAACCGATGGACTGTTCATTGGGCGCGGCGCTTCCAAAGCCGAAGATGGTCAGTGTGAACGGGGTCGTGATCGAACGCGACGTCATTGCCCGGGAAGTTCAGAACCATCCGTCGGACAAGCCGATCCTCGCCTGGCAAGCGGCGGCGCGCGCGCTTGCGGTGCGCGAATTGCTGAGACAGGAGGTCAGGAGGCTCGGCGTAACGGCCTCCCCTCTGCGTGATGCCGAAGGTCGCAGCGAAACCGAGGAAGAAGCGGCGATGCGGGCGCTGATCGCGCGCGAGGTTCTGATACACGAGCCGGACGAATCGACGTGCCGTCGCTTCTACGATCAGAACAGGCAACGGTTCCTTGTCGGCGAGCTCTACGAAGCGTCGCACATCCTGCTGATCGCGCCGAGCAGCGATTCGCTGGCTCGATCGGCTGCGCGAGACGAGGGGCGGACGATCATGGAGGCCGTGCGGAGAAGCCCGGAGGTGTTCGAGACCATCGCGCGCGATCGCTCCGACTGCAGGGTCTCGGCGGAGAATGGTGGCAGGCTCGGGCAGCTGTCGCGTGGGCAGACGACCGCCGAGTTCGACGCCGCGCTGGCCCGGATGTCGGTTGGAGAGGTTGGTCTGATTGAGACACGCTTTGGTATCCATGTCGTGCGCCTTGACCGGCGGGCCCCCGGACAAGTCCTGCCGTTCGACATGGCGAGGGCGCGCATTTCGCAATATCTCACCGAGCGTGTCCGGCACCAGGCGCTCGCGAAATATGTCGCCGATCTGGCAGGCCGCGCGGCGATCGTTGGCGTGACTTTGCCGGCGCCGCAATCGGCGCTGCCGCAGTAGAGGGGGCGATCATGCTGCTCGGGGATCTCATTCACGATCTCAGCGACGACGCGAAGTCGAGTGCGGTGTTGCAGGGGTGTGGCGACCTTACGCTCCTGGTGCGCGTCAGCTCTGTCGCGGATCGCCTCGGCGAGGATGTCGGTGAGTATGCGTCGGCTGCTGTCCGGCGCTTTGCAAATCTCGCCAAGAACGAGGATTGGCTCGGGTTGATGAGCGCCATCGACAGAGCCGCCGATCCCGCGATCGTCTGTCTGACGTCCATGATCAAATGGTCGCTGCAGAGGGATGAAATCGATCACTCCTAGGCCGGGTCCGCCACAGGCTATCTGTGCTGGAGGAGTGGGTTGGACATGTCGAAGCATCAAGCTGATGTTGGGATTCGCATGCACGATGAGATGGTAGAGAAGGTCGGTGTTGAGGCCGCGCCGCTCGTGGCGCTCGTCTACGACGACGGGAAATATCCCTACGAGACGTTCGATCACCTCGTGGATCACTCGCGTCGAGTGCGATTGAAGGTCGCCGGCGCACTGCAGCGAAGGCTGTTCCTCGACGAAAATCGCCGGTGCGACGTCCTGCTCGAGGAGATCGACACGGCCAATCAAACCCCGATCTTCGAGGATCGTGGATCGGGAGCGAGAGGTTGCCGGCTGGATGAATCGGCGCTGGCAGAGGTGACGGTTCGAGTCCTCGCCAGCCTGGATGCGCGTCCAAACATCCTGGTGTTGAACAAGTTTGGAAAGGCAGAGTGCGAGGGACGCGGAACGCTTGATCTGATTGCCCGCGCGCTGGACCTCGCGATACCGACGATTGTCGGCGTGCCGCGCAGCAATATCGATGCCTGGAGAGATTTCTCCGGAGATATGGGGATTGAGCTCGAAGCCCGCGGAGACGTGGAGCGGTGGCTGGAAAGTGTTCGGCAGGATCGAACTATAAACTCAGCCAGCCAGCTGCGCTGATCGCGATTGCGAGCAATCGACGGGTCGGGGGACACAGAACTGCCGAGCCGGGCCGCCGAAGATATCTGCCGGCTGACATGGATGTTCCTCGACGCGACAGGGAGTCCGCCGGTCGTGCTGGAGTCGTCATCACGACGCTGATGACGCGAAATGTTGCGCTCCGACAAAGAATGGCCGGTCGGGCCTGACTAGCATCTTTCCGATGGTCGGGAGATTGTATGGCGCAAGCTCATCGTTCGCGCTTCCTTCGGGCGTGAGGGGACTGTGTTCCTCCGGGCGCCACGGCAATTGCCGAATGGCGCAGCGTCGTCGCGAGTGCTGCGTCCGCGATCAAGAACTGGAGCCGCTCATGATTGGAGCGAAAATCTCGCGCTGGACGATGAGCTATTTCGCGGCAGCGCTGGGGTGGCTGCTCGTTGCCTTGGCAATGCTGGTCGGCGGACTCGGTTACCCCGCTGCAGACCTCGGCGCTCCCGATACGCTTGTCGTTGTGCATGCGGTCTGCATCGGTTGGCTCAGTCTCTCGGTATGCGGCGCCTTGTTCCAGTTCGTTCCCGTTCTCGTCGCAAGGCCGCTCCCCTTCGACAAATGGGCCTTGCCGGCCTTGTTCCTCATCAACGTCGGTCTGGTCTGCCTGATATCGGGTTTCCTCTCACTGGCCGGACGAATTGCTCCAGCCGCTTGGCTTCTGCCGGCCGGCAGCGTGGTGCTCGGCGCCGGTCTGGCGATGGTCGCGCTCGATCTGGGCCTGACGCTCTTCGGCCAGCCGAAGGGGTCTGCTCTATTTGTCATCGCCGGACTTGGCTCGTTATGCGCGACTGTCGCGCTCGGCGCCGCGTTCTCGTTTGCTCTCGCCGGATCGGCGGGCACCTTCGGCGCCGCGCTCCTGGCCGCGGCGATTCCGATCCATGCGATTGCCGGGCTGGGAGGCTGGCTGACCCTGACCGCCATGGGGGTGAGCTATCGCCTGCTGGCCATGTTCATGCTCTCGGCGGACCTCGGCGATCGACAGAGCACATCCGCGCTGAAATTTGGTGCGCTCGCGCTATCGGTGGCAGTCGTGGGCGGATTGTTCGCAATCGGCCTCGCAGCCGAGCTCGGAGCCGTGCTCATCCTCGCTGCTGGTCTTGGGGTGATCTCGCTTGCGCTGTATGGACGGGACATCGCGACGATCTATCGCTCCCGCAAACGGCGCCAGCTCGAGCTGAACATGCGGATGGCAACCGTGTCTTTCGCCAATCTGGCGGCGACGGTGGCGCTCGGCACCGTCATCATCGTCACCGGAAAGGTCGGCGTTCATGTCGGCGCGTTCGCGTTCTTGGCCGTGTTCGGCTGGCTGTCTGGTCTCATATTCGCGAAGCTCTACAAGATTGTCGCCTTTCTGACCTGGCTCGAAACCTACGGTCCCGTGATGGGGCGCGGCCCGACGCCACGGGTTCAGGACCTGGCGGTGGAACGCCGGTCCGAGAAGTGGTTCATCATCTATTTTCTAGGCGTCTGGGCGGCGACCATCATGTTGATGATGGGCAAGGACCAGGCGTTTCGCGGCGCCGCGGCGGTCATGGCCGTGGGCAGTATTGGAATCATACACGAGCTTGTGCGAGTCCGACGTCTTTCCGATGTTGCGGGCTCCCGGAGGCTTCCGGCCGGAGCCATCGCGCCAAGCCTGTTGTTCGCCAGAAACTAGGAGGGAAGCCATGATCGCGTACATTGACGTCGACGTCCGACCGATTCTCAGGGCCGGAGGCGAGCCGTTCTCCGTCATCATGGACGCGGTTGGCCGGCTGGCGCCAGGCCAGGGCGTGCGGCTGATCGCGAGCTTCAGGCCGGTTCCGCTGCTCTCCGTCATGGCAAAAAAGGGCTTCGCCCACACCGATCGACCGCTCGACGATGGCGACTGGGAAGTGCTGTTTTCGCCGCTGGCTGCCGAGGACGCCGGTCAGGAAGACGCAGGTGCCAGCCTCGCATTCGAGCGATGGCCAGATCCCGTGGTCACGCTCGACAACCGGGAGCTCGACCCACCCGAGCCGATGGTGCGCATCCTTGCGGCCGCGGAGGAGTTGGCCCCTGGAGAGACCTTGTCGGCACTTCTGGGCCGCGAGCCGGTGTTCCTGTTCCCTGAACTTGAGAAACGTGGCTTTCGCTGGCTCGGCGGGTTTACGCCGGATGGATCGACCTACGAACTGTCGGTGAGGGCTCCGCTATGAGCCGCGATGTCATCGACCGCATCCGCGACGCCATGCGCGTGGTCATCGATCCGGAGCTGGGAGAAAACGTGGTCGATCTCGGCTTCATCTACGACATCACGGCGACGGATGGCGTTGTGCATGTCACGATGACGGCCACGACGCCCGGGTGCCCCGCAACAGGTTTTCTCAAGGAAGGGGTCGCATGCAGCATTGCGGAGATTGCGGGCGTCGAAGCCGTGGACGTGACGATGACATTCGATCCGCCTTGGACCCCATCCAGAATTGATCCGGCCGTTCGTGCTGCGCTGGGTTTCGACAACGTCAATTGACCGAACGAAAGCGAAAAGCTGGTGGCTGCTCGGCCGGGAACAGTCCAGGTTCGCGCGGCAGCACGGAGAGGCGGCGTCTGTACTCCCGCTCGTCGAAGAACACGTCAACCGTCGCAGACGCCTTCGGCTCATCGCCCGAGTGCGTCTGTCGTGTTCTGTCTTCAAGTCCTATCGTCTGTCTTGCTTCGCTACCTCAGCAAGATCGCTTGCTTCGGTCGTCCGGTCCGGAAGCCACTCCCGCGCGTTGGCGCGGAGCCCGGGGACGTCGAGCAGGTTGATCGCGCGGCAGGCGATCTGCTCGATGACGTCATCGAGCGACTGGGGCTTCAGGTAAAACGCCGGCACTGGCGGCGCGATGATCGCGCCGATCTCGGTGGCCTGCGTCATCGCTCGGAGATGACCGAGATGCAGCGGGCTCTCCCGCACCAAGAGGATCAGCCGGCGGCGCTCCTTGAGTTGAACGTCGGCGGCGCGGACCAGGAGGTTGTCGAGCTGGCCCCAGGCGATCGCCGAGAGGGTGCGGATCGAGCAGGGCGCCACGATCATGCCGGCTGCAGAAAACGAGCCGCTGGCGATGCTCGCGCCGATGTCGGCGACATCATGAGCATGCGCCGCCAGATCACGCAGCCGCGCCAGGCTGCCCTGGCCGACCTCCGCGTGCAAGGTGCGCACGGCGGCGTCAGATACCACGAGATGGACCGTGCATTGCGGTTGCTCCGCGAGCCGTTCGACGATGCGCACACCGATCGCGGCGCCCGAGGCGCCGCTGATGCCGACGATGACGTGGTGCCGTCCGCTCATGCCGAGGCCACCCGACCGGCCCCGCCCTCGCCGAGGCCGAGGCTCGGCCACATCGCGTCGATGCGTGCCGCTACGGCGGGGTCCATCGCCAGCACCTCGCCCCAGGCGCGCTCGGTCTCGGCGCCGAGCTTGGTTGTGGCGTCGATGCCGAGCTTGCCGCCGAGGCCGGATTTTGGCGAGGCGAAGTCGAGATAGTCGATCGGCGTGTTGGCAAGCGGCACGAGATCGCGCGAGGAGTCGCTGCGCGTCGCGACGGCCCACATCACCGCGCGCCAGTCGCGGACGTCGATGTCCTGGTCGACCACGATGAGGAGCTTGGTGTAGCTGAACTGCGGCAGCATCGACCACAGGCCGAGCATGATGCGGCGGGCTTGGCCCGGATAGCGCTTCTTGATCGCTACGACGGCGATTCTGTAGGAGCAGGCCTCTGGCGGCAGATGGCAGTCGACCACCTCCGGGAATTGCTGCCGGATCAAAGGGACGAACAGCGTATTCAGCGCCTCGCCAATTCGAGACGGCTCGTCCGGCGCGCGTCCCGTGAACGTCGACAGATAGAGCGGGCTGCGACGCGTGGTGATCGCGGTGACCTGCAGCACCGGAAAGTTCTCGACGGCGTTGTAGTAGCCGGTGTGATCGCCATAGGGCCCCTCCGGCGCGGTTTCGGTGGCCGACACGACGCCCTCGATCACGATCTCGGCGGCCGCCGGCACCGTCAGGGGCACGGTGAGGCATTCGACCAGCTCGGGGCGGTCGCCGCGCAGGATGCCGGCGAAGCGCAGCTCGGAGATGGTCTCGGGCAATGGCAGCACGGCGCTGAGGATGGTGGCGGGATCGGCGCCGATCACGATCGCGATCGGCATGTCGCGCCCCAGCGCCTGCCACTGCTGGTGGTGGCGGGCGCCGCCGCGATGAGCGAGCCAGCGCATGATGGCACGATCGCGGCCGAGCACCTGCATGCGGTAGACGCCGACATTTTCCTGCTCGCCGGTGGATGCGTCCGGCGGGACGGTGATGACGAGCGGCCACGTCAACAGCGGCGCCGGCTCGCCCGGCCAGCAGATCTGGGCCGGCAAGGTGGTCAGGTCGATGTCATCGCCCATGGTGACACATTCATGCACCGGCGCGGCTGATCGCAGCCTCGGCCGGGTCGACAGCGCCGCGCGCGCCAGCGGCAGCTTCTGCAGCGCTTCCCTGATGTCGCGCGGCGGTTGCGGGGCGCGCAGCTCCGCCATCATCTTGCCGAGCTCCGCCAATCGTTCGGGCTGCACGCCCATGCCCCAGGCCACCCGCTCCACGGTGCCGAACAGATTGGTGACGAGCGGCATTGCCGAGAGTGAGCCGCACGCCTTGATCGGCCGTTCGAACAGCAGCGCGGGCCCTTCGGCGGAGATGACGCGGCGATGGATCTCGGTGATTTCGTGGACGACCGAGACGCTGTCGCGAATGCGTCGCAGCTGTCCCCGCTCGTCGAGAAAGCGCAGGAAATCCGACAGCTCGCGGAAGCGAGGGACATCACGTCGCAACGATAGGCTCCGTTCAAAAAACGCCTCGTAGCTGGAACAATCAGTATGATCTTTGTTCCGGGTCAAATACTTCCCCCGCCGATCCGGCCAGAGCTTGTGCCATGAGTTCTCTTCAGGACGCGTCTTCGACCTCACTGCCACTGTTGCCGCCGCTGCTCAGGCAGGCGCTGCGTCCGTTGCCGTTGCTGCCGCTGCAGATTGCGCTCGGCGCTTTCCTGCGCGGGCTTCTGCGCCGACATCCGCATCTGCTCGACCGGCTCGGGTCGCATCGCGGAAAGCGCTTTGGCATCAAGCCGACCGATCTGCCGTTCGCATTCGTGATTCAGGCGGGCCCGCAGCAGCCGCAACTCGTGGCGGTGCGCGAGCTGCCCACCGGCCTCGATGCCTCCATCTCCGCATCGATCGTGAGCCTGCTGGCGCTGGTCGAGGGCCGGCTCGACGGCGATGCGCTGATGTTTTCGCGTCAGCTGGTCATCGAAGGCGATATCGAGGCGGTGCTGGCGCTCCGCAATGCGATCGACGATGCCGGTCTGGATCTGGTCGCTGAGATCGCGACGCTTTCGGGGCCGTTCGGCGTGCCCGCGCAACGCCTGCTCGCGGCCGCGCGCGACTCGCTGCTGAGATTGACGACGAACGAAAGCGGGATGCGACGATGGAGCTGATCTGTCCGGCAGGGACGCCGGCGGCGCTGAAGAGCGCGGTCGAAGCCGGTGCCGATGCCGTCTATTGCGGCTTCGCCGACGAGACCAACGCCCGCAACTTTCCCGGGCTGAATTTCAGCCGCGCGCAGATGCGCGAAGGGATCACGTTCGCGCATCGGCGCGGCGCCAAGGTGCTGGTCGCGATCAACACCTTCCCGCGCGCCGGCGCCGTCGAGCTGTGGCGTCGCGCGGTCGATGATGCCGTCGAGGCCGGGGCTGACGCGCTGATCCTTGCCGATGTCGGGCTGATGGACCATGCCGCGCGGCGCCATCCCGAACAGCGACTGCATGTCTCGGTGCAGGCGGCGGCGGCGAATGTCGACGCGATCGCGTTCTACGTCGAGAATTTCGGCGCCCGCCGCGTGGTGCTGCCGCGCGTGCTGAGCGTGCCCGAGATCGCCGAGATCACCCGTGAGACGGCCTGCGAGACCGAGGTGTTCGTGTTCGGCGGACTTTGTGTGATGGCCGAGGGCCGCTGCTCGCTGTCCTCCTACGCCACCGGCAAGTCACCGAACATGCAGGGCGTGTGCTCGCCGCCCAGTCACGTCGCCTATCAGGAGACGCCACAGGGAACGACCTCGCGGCTCGGCGGCTTCACCATCAACCGCTTCGGCCGCGACGAGCCGGCCGGCTATCCGACGCTGTGCAAGGGCCGCTTCTCGACCACGCAAGGCGCCGGCTACATCTTCGAGGATCCGGTCAGTCTCGATGCCACGACCCTGCTCGAGGGTCTGCGCGAAGCCGGCGTCACCGCGCTCAAGATCGAGGGCCGCCAGCGCGGCCGCGCCTATGTCGACAGCGTGGTGCGGCATTTTCGCAGCGTGCTGGCAGCGCTCGATGCCGGCAGGTCCACCGAGGCGGCCGACCTCACGGCGTTCACCGAAGGGCAGGCCACCACGCAGGGCGCCTACCGCAAGACCTGGCGTTAGACGACATGACAATGGCGGATCAAGGCGTAGAGCGAATGCAACTCACTCTGGGGCCCGTGCTCTACAATTGGCAGCCGGAGCGCTGGCGTGATTTTTACTTTCGCATCGCCGACGAGGCCCCGCTCGACCGGGTCGTGGTCGGCGAGGTCGTCTGCTCGAAGCGCGCGCCGTTCTTCGAACCCCATTTGCCTGAAGTCATCGAGCGGCTTATGGCTGCCGGCAAGCAGGTGCTGCTGGGGTCGCTGGTCCTGGTGTCGTTGCGGCGCGAGCGCCGGCAGACGGCAAGCCTCGCCGAGTTCGGCCACGGTCTGGTGGAGGTCAACGACCTCACCTGCCTCAAATCGATCGCCGGCCGGCCGCATGCCATCGGGCCATTCGTCAACATCTACAACGAGGCCAGCGCCGCGTTTCATGCCGCCCAAGGCGCCACCCGGATCTGCCTGCCGCCGGAGCTGCCGCTGTCCTCGGTTGCCGCCATCGCCGGCGCCGTGCCGGAGGTGGCGATCGAAGTATTCGCCTTCGGCCGTGTGCCGCTCGCGATCTCCGCGCGCTGCTATCACGCCCGCCTGCACAAGCTCGCCAAGGACAATTGCCGCTTCGTGTGCGAGCAGGACCCCGACGGCCTCGTCGTAACGACGCTGGACAACCAGGCGTTCCTCACCATGAACGGCGTGCAGACGCTGTCGCATGGGTGCTCAAACCTGCTCGGCGATCTCGATCGTCTGAAGCAGAGCGGCGTGACATCGCTGCGGCTATCACCTCAGGCCTGCGACATGGTCGCGGTGTCCGAGCATTTCCAGGCGGTCCTGGCGGGGCGCGTGGAAGCCGAAGCCGCAACGGGCCGCCTGCGCGAGATCTATCCGGACGTTCCATTCGCCAACGGCTTCCTGCACGGCGCCCCCGGGGCGTCCTACGTCTCGGGATAGGTACTGCCGCGTCCTTTCGAGGTGAACTCAGATGTGCTCAGTCTGCATGTTGACTGACCACGGATGGACGACGTTGCGAGACGACGCGCAGCCCGTTCTTGCCGGCATGCTGCAGATTGCTGACCGCGCCAAGGCGGAAGCCCAGGAAGCCGGGGAAATCGTGGTCTGTCCCCGATTTCCCCTCCCAAGCCGGCTGACGTCCTACACGCCGACCGCAGAGCCCAGCTGACGGCCGGCGCCTCATCCCGACTTGTCGCTGAACGTGGCGGGAAGCGTCGCGAGGAACGCCATGACGCGCTGCGTGCGCAGGGGCGGCCGGCGGTTGGAGGTGCGCAGCATCCATAGGGGCTCCGCCGGCGCCCGCCAGGGCATAAGCACTTCGACCAGCTGGCCGGTGCGCAGGTCGTCATGGAAGAGCCACGCCGGCCCCCAGCCGATGCCGAACCCATTCGCGATCAAAGCGACCGACGCGTGCGCGTCGTCGCAAATGTGCTTGGGCTTGGGCGCGACGCGAACGAGCTTTTTGCTGCGCGGATCGGTGAAACGCCAGGTCAGGATCTGCCCGCTCGCGGGATTGCGGAAGCCGACGTGGTCATGTTCGGAAAGCTCGTATGGAGTCGCCGGCGCGCCGCGCGCGTTCAGATACGCGGGCGAGGCGCAAGCGATCCAGGAGAACGTGCAAAGCCGCCGCGCCAGATGACCGGGCGCGCGATCGAGGGGGCCTGAGCGGATGGCGATGTCGACGCCTTCCGCCGCGAGATCAAGAATCTCGTTGCGGAACTTGATCTCGATCTCGATTTCCGGCCGCTCCCGCAGGAACGCGGGAAGTCTCGGCAGGATGCAGGCACGCGCGAACGAGGCGGGGGCGGTCACTCGCACCCGTCCGCCATCGTTACGCGTGGCTTCGCCGAGCGCGGATTGGACGCGATCGAGACTTTCGGCCAGCGCGCGTCCCGCCGCCATCAGCCGCTCGCCCTCTTCGGTCAGCGCCAGCGAATGGGTGGTGCGATGCAAAAGCCGTATTCCGCGAGCCTGTTCGAGGCGGGCGACCGCCTTGGACATCGCCGAGGTGGTCGTCCCCGCCCGCCGCGCGGCTTCGGCGAAGGAGCCCGCCTCGACGACGCGGACGAAGGCGAGGAGACGCGAGAGGTCGGGAGGCAAGGCTGTTGTGGACATTCAGTCCACATAGTCATGGCGACGGGGTCGCTACAAGAGGCCGTTCCGATGGGCCAAATGGGGAGCGTCAGCGCGCATGCTGCGCCGCTAGAAACCGCGAGAAGTCCCATGAACGCCATCGAAATCACGCTGCAAGCCCTCGACGCCGCCGAGCGCGCGATTCCCCCCGGCCAGCCGGTCTACATGCTCAATCTGCTGCGCTACCGCGCGTATGCGCGTTACGAGGACGGCTTCGACGCCGCGCCCTGTTCGGGCCGCGAAGCCTTCAACGAACGCTATAGACCGGCCTTCCGGCGTCTCGCAGCCGGTAAGCCGCTGGTGCGGATGTTTTCCGTGCCGGTCCTGGCGAGCCTCGTCGGCCCGCAAGGCGAACGCTGGGACGAAGCGGCGATCAATGAATACGGCGATTTCGCCGCCTTCCGCTCGATCGTCGACACCGAGACCTACCAGCGCGAAGTCGCCCCGCATCGGCACGCGGCGCTCGAGGATTTCCGGTTGTTCGCGCTCGCCAAGGCGATGTGAACGCATCGGGGCGCCGGCCTTCATTTGGCATCTCAGGACGTGGTTGGATCGCGCGCAAATGCGGTATTGGCGGACTATCCAACCGCCGCGAGGCCAGTTGGGCCGTTCGCAGGCAAAGAAGCAGAGCTTCCAAAATAGTGGGTCTCGCGATGTAGCGGACCCCCGCTACCCGCTTTCCTCGCATTTCCCTTGCTGGCGTGATATGCCTCTGCGTCGATCAGCAGGTTGAGATGGTGAGACTGAGTCCGTTTCCACCAGGTCCGGATTGCTCCAGTTGGCTCTGAAAATCTTACTTGCCGGCTTTGCCGTGTTTCCCTTGGTGCTGCTCTGGTTCGGAGGTCCAATTGTCTGGACCGCCCTGCGAACCGGGCGGCTGCTCGCTCGTGGAGCCGTCTACGATCGCGAGGTGCAGCCTAAGATGTACTTTTTTGGGTTGGTATTCTGGTTTTGCATATTTTTCGTTATGGCAGGGATTAGCTCATCCGTGCTCGTGCATGTCGACGACTGGATTCTCAATTAGACGCTATCCTGCGATTCTTCGTTCCTTCCGCCGCGCTGCCGCGCATCGCCCCGGAATGACGGCGAGGCACCGAAAAAAAACGGCGGCCCGGGGGGGGCCGCCGTTGGAGTCGAGACCACGCGAAGCTAAGCGTGGTGCTCAGGAGGCTCGGAGCTGGACGCGCTGGATCTTGCCGACGATCAGCAAGTAGGCGCACGCCGCGACCAGGGCGTTGAGGCCGACGAACACTAGTGCGCCGTTGAAGGAGCCGGTGGCCGACAGGATGTAGCCGATCACGATCGGAGTGGTGATGCTGGAGAGGTTGCCGAAGGTGTTGAACAGGCCGCCGGAGACGCCGCCGGCTTCCTTCGGCGAGGTGTCGGAGACCACAGCCCAGCCGAGCGCGCCGATGCCCTTGCCGAAGAACGCCAGCGCCATCAGGCCGACCACCAGCGCCTGGCCGTCGACATAGTTGCAGCCGATGATTGCCATCGACAGCAGCATGCCGCCGACGATCGGGATCTTGCGGGCGAGCGTCAGCGATCCCGTCTTGCGCAGGATGGCGTCGGAGATGAAACCGCCGAGCACGCCGCCGATGAAGCCGCACAGCGCCGGCAGGGTGGCGACGAAGCCGGCCTGCAGGATCGACAGGCCGCGCTCCTTGACCAGATAGACCGGGAACCAGGTCAGGAAGAAATAGGTCAGCGTGTTGATGCAGTACTGGCCGATATAGACGCCGAGCATCATGCGGTTCGACAGCAACTGTCCGATATGCGACCAGGTCGGACCACCGGAGGTAGCCTTGGCGTCCTTCGCGCCCTCCATGTCGACCAGCGCGCCGCCGTCCTTGATGTAGTCGAGCTCGGCCTGGTTGACGCTCGCGTGCTCCTTCGGTCCGTACATGGTCCTGATCCACATCAGGCCCATGAGGATGCCGAGCGCACCCATCACTGTGAAGACGTGGCGCCAACCGAACGCATGCGCGATCCAGCCCATCAGCGGCGCGAAGATCACGGTCGCGAAATACTGGCCCGAGTTGAAGAAGGCCGACGCCGTGCCGCGCTCGTTGCTCGGAAACCAGGCGGCGACGATGCGGGCATTGGCCGGGAAGCTCGGCGCTTCGGCGAGACCGACCAGGAAGCGCAACGCGAACAGCGCGGTGACCGCGGCGGCGCCGGAAAAGAAGCCGATCCAACCCTGCATCATGGTGAAGATCGACCAGATCACGATGCTGCAGGCATAGACCCAGCGCGAACCGAAGCGGTCGAGCAGCCAGCCGCCCGGCACCTGCGCGAGCACATAGGACCAGCCGAAGGCGGAGAACACATAGCCCATCGCGACGGGATCGAGATGCAGCTCCTTGGACAGCGAAGGTCCTGCGATCGACAAGGTCGCCCGGTCGGCGTAGTTCACGGTCGTGACCAGGAACAGCATGGTCACGATAAACAGCCGCACGCGTGATCGGCGCAATTCGGCCGTGGTTACGATAGCGCTCATGCGCTCCACCTCTCTTGTACGTTCCTCGATGACTGTCCTAGAGGAGAGGGAGGGCCGGGGTCCAAACCGAAGCCTGTATCAATCGATGCAAATTTTGGATCGATCCCCGGGGTCTCCATGCCGGTTGAAGCCTGGGGCTCGTCACCAGCCGCGGCTTGCGATGCATGAGCTGGTCAGGCTTGCGCGCCGAGGTTTTGCAGATTTCGTGGCGCAGTCGACCGCCGTCGCGGCGGATCTCTCCCCACATCCACCGCGCCTCACGCGCCGGATCGCCTGGATCCCGACGCACTCGCTGCCGAGAAGATACGATGCACAGCGTACCGTTCCGCCGGTTGGAAGCTGCCGGCACGGACCGATCGACGTGCGAACCATCCGTGCTTGTATCGGTCGTGACTGCGTGCACAATCGTCGGTGCGAGCGAACAGGAGCCATTGCGCGTGAAGGCCGTCTACACCGAGCTGCATCGCAGCCATGATCCGCAATTCTATCTGGTGCGTGGCGTCGTCAAGCGCACCACCGAGCAGCCCGAGCGGGCGGATCGTTTGCTTGCGGGATTGAAGGCCGGCCATCACGAGTTGGTCGCGCCGCTTCATTTCGGCCAGGAAGCTCGCGCGCGCGTGCACAGTCCGGAATACCTCAATTTCCTGGAAGAGGCGTGGGACGCCTGGGCCGCGCTCGGCGATGCCGGTGCGGAAATGATCCCGAACATTCATCCCGTTCGCAATGCCGCCACCTATCCGACGCACATCGTCGGGCGGCTGGGCTGGCACACGACCGATACCTCAGCGCCGATCGGGCCGGGGACGTGGGAAGGCGCCTGCGCCGCGACCGACGTGGCTGCGACCGCAGCGCAACTGCTGCTCGACGGCGAGGATGCGATGTACGCACTGTGCCGGCCGCCGGGCCACCATGCGTATCGGGACATGGCCTCGGGCTTCTGCTTCATGAACAACTCCGCCATCGCGGCCGCGCATCTGCGTCAGCGCCACGAGCGCGTCGCCATCCTCGACGTCGACGTCCATCACGGCAACGGCACGCAGGGCATCTTCTACGAGCGGCCCGACGTGCTGACCATCTCGATCCACGCCGACCCCACGCATTACTATCCGTTCGTCTGGGGCTATGCGCATGAGCGCGGTGCAGGCGCCGGGCTTGGCGCCAACCTCAACATTCCGCTGCCGCTCAAGAGCGGCGACGACACCTATCTCAAGGCGTTCGAGACCGCGGCCAAGACGATCCATGCGTTCGCGCCCGGTGCGCTCGTGGTGGCGCTCGGCCTCGATGCCTCCGAGCACGATCCGCTCAAGGGGCTCTCCGTGACCACGCCAGGTTTCCGTCGCATCGGCGGCGCGATCGCGCGGCTCGGCCTTCCCACGGTGTTCGTGCAGGAGGGCGGCTATCTCTCGGACATTCTCGGGCAGAACCTGACCGCGGTGCTCGGAGGCTTCGAAGCGGCGCGGTAGGCCTTCATCTCGTCCTCGCGATCTCTTCCTGGTGTGCCTGCAGAACGCCATCGCAAATCATTCGCATGGCGGCGCTTGACGTGCGGAGGCGAGCCGCGACGCGACCACGCGAGGCTCGACAGAGCAGGTGACTGGCGAAACATCCGGCTCCAATTGCTGCACCATTTAGCAAGTGCTAGGCTTTGCGAACTACCCTCGGCTGTAGTCGGCTCGGAGGGACGTGATGAAGCGGCGAATGATCGGCCTGGATACCCTGGTCGGGGGACCCGAAGAGGCATTGGCCCAGCCGACGGCCAAGCTGACCCCGTCGGAGCTCAGCTCCGCAGCCTCGGCCGGCCGGCCATCCCGCCGAAGGCTGCTGGCCTCAGCCGGCCTCGGCCTCGGCGCTGCGGCATTTTCGTTTTCCTCCGGCCCGTCTTTCGCGCAGCCACGTGACGGCGCAAGCCTTGGCCGGCCGGTGCGCGTCAGCAAGGATCGGCTCGATGCGCTCGCAGCGAAGCTTCACGCCGTCTTCAATGAGCAGAATATCTTGCCGCCATTCTCGGCCGACAAGCACGGGGCGCGGGTCGACGTCGAACTGCGCCGGCTGACGACCTACACGCGCATCCCCAGCACCGGTGAGCGCGTCAAGGTCAGCGGCCTGCTCGCGCTGCCCGCCGATCACAAGGGCGCACTGCCGGTCGTGTCGTGGCAGCACGGCACCATCCTGTCGTTCGACCAGGTCCCGTCCAATCTCGTCAAGCTGGCCGATCCGAACTACGAGCCGCGCGACAATGTCGATTCGATCGAGACGCTGTTCAACGTCCAGCGCCTGGTCGGCAACGGCTTTGCGTTGATCGCGGCCGACTATCTCGGCAAGGGACCGTATCGCCAGGGGCGCGGCGAGGCCTATGCGGTGAAGGACGCGACCGTGCAGTGCTGCCTGGACGTGTTGAACGCGGGTCTGCTCGCGCTCGATCACCTCGGCCTGCGAAAGACCGGGCTGTTCCTGAACGGCTGGTCGCAGGGTGCCTTGAACACGCAATGGCTGCGCCAGGAGCTGCAGCGGCGGCGCGTCGCGGTGGCGGCGAGCGCCACGCAAAGTCCGTTCAACAATCTTGCGGATTCGATGCGCTATTGGGTGTCCGCCCAACCGGGCAGCGCGTCGACCGACAGCACCTATCCGAAGCAGCCGATCTGGATCACGCCGTGCGTCATCGTCCTCCTGGGCAGCTATCGCCAGTATTACCGGCTCGGCGACCTGTTCAAGACTGCGATCAAGCCGCAGCACGTCGCGCTGGCCGAGAAATACTGGGCCGAGTACAGCATGGACGAGACGTTCAGCAAGTCGGTGCCGCAGCCCTCGGATCTGCTGGTCGACGGCTTCTTCGAGCGCTTCACCCACGAGACCAACAGCCGCTTCCTCCGCCGCCTGGCCGGCAACAGCTCGACCTATTGGGACTATGACGCCCCGATGCGGTTCTACTACGGCCTTCTCGACGAGGCGCTGCCGCCGAGCCTCGTCAAGATGCCGCTGGCGGCCGACGGCCGCTTTGCGCAAGGCATCGCGGTCGCCGGCGCCAGCCATCGCGGCACGTTCCTGGCAAGCCTCTATGGCGGCGGCGACGTCATCGGCGGCGCTTCGACCGTGCTGGACTTCTTCAAGACCAGTTCCTGAATTTCGGCGATGATCAGCTTGCCAGCGCCTGCGGCCTGTGGGTCGCGAGCTCCCGCTCGGCGGTGCGGACGATCTCCATGGTGCGCACGACGCTCGCCGGATTGACGCTGATCGAATCGATGCCGAGTTCGGCCAGATAGCGCGCGACTTCCGGATAGTTGGCCGGCGCCTCGCCGCAGATGCCGACATGGCGATGGTTGCGGTGCGCGCCCTCGACCGCCATCCGCAGCATCGCCAGCAGGCCGGGATCACGCTCGTCGAAATCGAAGGCGACGATGTCGGAGTCGCGGTCGACGCCGAGCGTGAGCTGGGTGAGATCGTTGGAGCCGATCGAGAAGCCGTCGAAATGTTTGGCGAACTCGTCGATCAGGATGACGTTGTTCGGGATCTCGCACATCATGTAGATCTCGAGCCCGTTTTCGCCTCTCACGAGGCCATGCCCGGCCATCGCCGCAATCACCTTGCGTGCCTCCTCCACGCGGCGGCAGAACGGGATCATGATCTTCAGATTGGAGAGCCCCATCGTGTCGCGCACGCGCTGCAACGCCGCGCATTCCAGCGCGAAACCGGCGGCGTAGGCGGGATGCGCATAGCGCGAGGCGCCGCGGAAGCCGAGCATCGGGTTCTCTTCCTTCGGCTCGAAATCGGAGCCGCCGATCAGGCTGGCATATTCGTTGGTCTTGAAGTCCGAGAGGCGCACGATCACCGGCCGCGGGTAGAATGCCGCGGCGATGGTGCCGACGCCTTCCGACAGCCGCTCGACGAAGAAGTCGGCGGGCTTCTTGTAGCGCGCGGTCAGGCGCTTGATCGTCGCGCGATCTTTTGCCGTGGTTACCTTTGCGGGCGTCGCCAGCGCCATCGGGTGGATGCCGATCGCCTGGTTGATGATGAACTCCATGCGCGCAAGGCCCACGCCATCGTTCGGCAGCAGCGCGGTCTTGAAGGCCAGTTCGGGGTTGCCGAGATTGACCATGATCCCGGTGCGCGGCTTCTCCAGTCTGTCGATCGCCAGGCGCTCGACATCGAACGGCAGTGCGCCGTCGTAGACATGGCCGGCATCGCCCTCCGCGCAGCAGACGGTGACCGTCGTTCCGGTCTTCGCGCGCTTGCTGAAATCCTCCGTGCCAACCACGGCCGGCACGCCGAGCTCCCGAGCGACGATCGCGGCATGGCAGGTGCGGCCGCCATGATCCGTGACGATCGCCGCCGCGGTCTTCATCACCGGCTCCCAGTCCGGACTGGTCGACGCGGCGACCAGCACCTCGCCGGGGCGGAACGCGTTCAGATCCTTGGGATTGCGGATCAAGCGGATCTTGCCGGTGGCGATCTTTTCGCCCACGGCGCGGCCGGTTGCCAGCGTCCTGCCGGTCTTCTTCAGAACGTAGGTCTCGATCGCCTCGGGCCGCCGCTGCGAGGCCACTGTCTCCGGCCGCGCCTGGATGATGTAGAGCGCACCGTCGCGACCGTCCTTGGCCCATTCGATGTCCATAGGTGTCGGCCTGCCGGCCTTCTGCGAGTAGTGCGCCTCCACGACGATGGTGGCCTGCGCCAGCTCCAGCACGTCGGCGTCGCTGATGCAGAATTTCGCCCTGTCGGCCGGCGGCGTCGTCTCGGTGCGCGTCGTGGGGCCGCGGCTTCGTGCGCCGGCCTTTACGCCGGCTTTGGCATAGACCATCCGCTTGTCCTTGGCGCCGAGCCGGCGCGACAGCACGCTGCGGAAGCCGGCCGCGAAGGTCGGCTTGTGGACGTAGAACTCGTCCGGATCGACCGTGCCCTGCACGATGGTCTCGCCGAGGCCATAGACCCCGGTGATGAAGGCGACGTCGCGAAAGCCGCTCTCGGTGTCCAACGAGAACATCACGCCGCTCGCGGCGCGGTCCGAGCGTACCATCTTCATCACCGCCACCGAAAGCGCGACCTTGTCGTGGTCGAAACCGTTGTCGATGCGGTAGGAGATCGCGCGGTCCGTATAGAGCGAGGCGAAGCAGCGGCGGCACGCCTCGAACAGGTCCTTGGCGCCGCGAATGTTGAGAAAGCTCTCGTGCTGGCCTGCGAAGCTCGCATTCGGCAGGTCCTCGGCGGTGGCCGAGCTGCGCACGGCAACCGCGACGCCGCGGCCATACTCCTGCTCCAGCTGCTTGTAGGCCTCTGCGACCTCGTAGCGCAGGTCGTCACGGTCGGTCGCCGCGAAAACGATCGCGCGCGCCTTCGCCGCGCGTTTGGCGAGATCGGCGATGCGGCGCTTGTCGAGGCCTGCGAGCAGCTTGCGCAGCTCGTCGTCAGCGCCGGTCGCGCGCAAGGCATCGCGATAGGCGGCGGCCGTCAGTGCGAAGCCGTTGGGTACGCGCACGCCCTGCGACGCCAGCGCCGAATACAGCTCGCCGAGCGAGGCCGTCTTGCCGCCGACCCCGGGCACGTCCTCGATACGAAGGTCCTTGAACCAGCGGATGTAGCCGGGTGCCGTCATCGGTGATCTCCCGCATCGCAGCGCGAGCTTCAGTTTGTCGCGACGGGCGGCGGCTGCCTTGCGCAAGATCAAGCAGGGCGCTCCGCGAGCCCCTTAAATCGCGAGATGACAACGGTTCCACCATAGGCAAGGATGTTTGGTAAGACGCATCAATCGCACCCATCCGGATCACCAATGATCTCCGACGACGAGAACGAGGACGGCAATCGCGAATGGTCGCGGTTCTGGCTCACGGCGCGGCAATTCTGGCTCGGATCGACGGCATGGCGGGTCTGGCTGCTCTGCGTCGCCCTGATCGTCCTCGTGGTGCTTCAGCTCTACGTGCAGTTTCGGTTCAATTACTGGAACAGGGATTTCTTCGACGCATTGGAAGGCCGCGATCCGACGCGGCTGCGGCAGCAGGCCACTCTGCTCATTCCGCTCTGCCTGGCGAGCGTCGTGCTGGCGATCGTCTCGGTGTGGGGCCGCATGGTGATGCAGCGCAACTGGCGGCAATGGTTGAGCACCAAGGTGATCAACTATTGGGTCGAGAACGATCGCTATGCGCGGCTCGCGACGGTGCAGGGCGATCTGAAGATTCCGGAGTATCGCATTGCCGAGGACATCCGCATCGCCACCGATGCACCGATCGACTTCGTGGTCAGTGTGATCTCCTCGCTGCTGACGGCGGTCGTGTTCGTCCAGGTGCTGTGGCAGGTTGGCGGATCCATCGGTTTTGCCGTAGCCGGGCACCAGTTGTGGATTCCAGGCTATCTGGTGGTCAGCGTCGTCATCTATTCCGGGCTGGTGACCGGGGCGATGCTGTGGGTCGGTTCGCCGCTCACGCGCGTCATCCAGACCAAGAACCAGGCCGAATCGGAGCTGATTACCGCAGCACATCACTTGCGCGACATCGGCGAAGGCATCGCGCCCAAGCAGGAAGAGCGCAGCGTCATTGCTGGGCTGTGGATGGCGCTCGACCGCACGATCCGGCAATGGAAGCGGCTGTGCTGGCAGCTGATGCGCAATACCCTGGTGTCTCATCTCAATTCGCTGCTCGCGCCGATCATCGGTCTCGTGCTGTGTGCGCCGAAGTTCCTCGATGATCAGATGACGCTGGGCGAACTCACCCAGGCTGCCGCCGCGTTTACGCTGGTGCAGGGGTCGTTCAATTGGATGGTGGACAATTTCAACCGCCTCGCCGAGTGGATGTCGTCGCTGGAGCGCGTCGGCGGGTTGCTGCTCTCGCTGGATCGGCTCAACGGTGATACGGCGAGCGATGTCACGCCGTCTCGAGCCGCACATCAGCCAGCAGACGGCTGACGTCGGCGGGATCGGACAGCGCGGTGCCGGTGCGCAGCAGCGCCGCCGCACCTGCGGCGACTGCAAAGCGAAACGCTTCGTCCAGCAGCTCGCCCGCGGCGAGCTTCGCGACCAGCGCGCCGAGAAAACTGTCGCCGGCGCCGACTGCGTTGACCGGCACCATCGTCAGCGGCTGAGCGCGCAGCACGCGGTGGCGGGTGACCAGCAGGGCGCCGAGATGACCCATGGTCAGCGCGACGGCGCCGGCCTTGCCGCTCGCGACCAGCGCGTGGGCGGCTTTCTCCCAGGCCGTTGCATCGGGCAGCGCGCCGCCGACCAGCTCTTGCATCTCGTGCAGCGACGGCTTGATCAGGTCGACCCCGCCGGCAACCGCCGCAGCCAAAGCTGGTCCCGAGGTGTCGAGCACGAATTGCGCGCCGTGTGATCGTGCAAGCGTCGCAACGCGCGCGTAGAAGTCGGCCGGCACGCCACGCGGCAGGCTGCCGCTGCCGACGACGAACCGGGGGAACGGATCCTGGGCCGCGAGCAGGGTAAGGCCGGCCTGCCACTCGGCCTCGGTCAGCGTCGGACCCGGCAGGATGAAGCGATAGGGCTGGCCGCTGACGCGCTCCTGGACGAAGAAATCCTCGCGCGTGTCCTCGGCCGTTGCCCAGGTGTGGCTGGCGACGCCTTCCTTCTCGACGAGTTGCTTCAGCAGCAGGCCGGTCGGGCCGCCGACCGGATAGAGCGCAGTGACGTCGCCGCCGAGTCGGGCGATGACGCGGGCGACGTTGATGCCGCCGCCTCCGGGATCTCGCTGTTGCGTCGTGCCGCGCAGCTTGGCCACCGGCACGATTTTCTCGACGGTCGTCGAGACGTCGACGGCCGGGTTCGGCGTGATCGTGACGATGTCGCTCATTCGATCTCAGTGCGTCGGGGAGCCGCCGCTCGCGGTGATGCCGGCCTCGAAGAACGATTTGAGGCCGAGAAAGCTGATGTCGGGCTTGGTGACGAGATGAACCGGGATCGGACGCAGATAGCTGTCATAGCGCCCCTTGCTCTCGAACTGCCGGCGGAAATCGGATCTGGCAAAGTAGTCCGGAAACCGCGGCGGAATGCCGCCGGCGATGTAGACGCCGCCGCGGGCGCAGAAGGTGAGTGCGAGGTTGCCGGCGACAGCGCCGAGCCAGGCGCAGAACATGTCGAGCGTCGCGCGGCTGGTGGCGCAGCTGCCGTCGAGCGCGGCGTGGGTAATCGCTGCGGCATCGCGCGGCGGCACGTCGACGCCATCCACCGCCGCGACGGCTCGATAGACATTCTCGAGGCCCATGCCGGACAATGCGCGCTCGATCGAGACATGGCCGAAGCGCTCGCGCATCTTCGCCAGCACGGTGGCCTCGCGCGCCGTCGTCGCCGGCAGCGTGGCATGACCGGCCTCGGTCACGGCAACCATGGGGTGGCCGTCGCCCGGCAGATAGCAGGCGGCGCCGAAGCCAGTGCCCGGGCCGATCACCAGCATCGGCGCGCCGTCGACCGCGGCGCTTCCGCCAAGCGAAAACAGGTCGTCGGGATGTAGCGCTGGCAGCGACCAGCCGACCGCCTCGAAATCGTTCAGGAGCTTGGCCGAGCGCAGCTTGAACCGCTCCGCCAGTTCGGCGCCGTCGATCACCCAGGTCGAGTTGGTCAGCATGCCGCGATTGCGTTCGATCGGGCCGGCGACGTCGAGCACGGCCGCGTTGGGCGCTCCGCCGGTTGCTTGGCGCGAGAGGAAGTCGGTGATCGCGTCAGCGATGGTCGGAAAATCCGCGACCTTGAGATGAGCAACCTCGCCGATGGTGCCGCCGTCAAGCAGCGCGAAGCGCGCATTGGTGCCGCCGATGTCGCCCAGAAGAACGCGTTCGCTCATCCTCACTCTTCCGCCCGGTTGTGCCGCCCGGCGGGATCGTCGGATGCCCGGTGAGCCGCAATCATGTTCGAATACCACCGCGCCGACGCCTTGGGAATGCGGCGCTGGGTGGCGCGATCGACATAGACAATGCCGAAGCGCTGCGAATAGCCTGCCCCCCATTCAAAATTATCCAGCAGCGACCAGACGAAATAGCCGCGCACGTCGGCGCCCGCCGCGATCGCCTGTTCCATCGCGGTCGTATACGCCTTGAGATAGCCGATCCTGCCGTCGTCCTGGATGCAGCCGGATGCATCGATGGTGTCATTGGCCGCCGTTCCGTTCTCCAGGACGTAGATCGGAAGCCGGAACCGGCTGTGGATGTCCAGGAGCGTATCGCGGAACGCCTCGGGCACGACAGGCCAGCCGATTGCGCTGCGCGGCACTTCCGCGGGAGGCGGTCCGAAGCTGGCGCCCATCAGGTTGCTGCCCGCCTTGACGTAATGCGGCGAATAGTGATTGAGGCCGAACCAGTCGACGGGGCGAGCGATCTGCGCCATGTCGCCGGCTGCGATATAGGGTGCGACGGCCTCCTGAAGCTCCGGCGGGTAGCAGGCAAAAGCCTGCGGAAACGGGAAGGCATCGTTCCAATAGGCGGCGAGCCGCAAGGCGGCCGCGGCGTCCTCCGCACTGTCGCTCGCAGGGTAGCAGGGCTGCCGATTGTGGATGGCGCCGATCGAGGCGCCGGCCACGTCCCTGCGCAGCACGTCGACGGCGCGGCCATGGCCGAGATTGACGTGATGAATGGCCTTGTGCAGGGCCGCGCCGTCGGCGATCCCCGGCGCGTGCCAGCCGAGGCCGTAGCCGAACAGGGTGAACACGCAGGGCTCGTTGAAGGTCGCGAAGCGCTTGACCCGGTCGCCATAGCGCCGCGCGACCAGCGCGGCATAGTCGGCGAACCAGCCGGCGATGTCGCGGTTCTGCCAGCCGCCGAGCGCCTCCAGCGCCTGCGGCAGGTCCCAGTGGTAGAGACAGAGCCACGGCTCTATCTCAGCGGCAAGCAGGGCGTCGATCAGGCGGTCGTAGAAGGCGAGACCGGCTTCGTTGGCCGCGCCGCGGCCCTGCGGTAGCAGCCGCGGCCAGGCGACCGAGAACCGATAGGCATTGAGGCCGAGATCGCGCATCAGCGCTACGTCCGCAGCGTAGCGATGATAGTGATCGCAGGCGGTCTCGGCGGTGTCGTTGTGGCTCACCCGGCCGGGGGCGCGCAGATAGACATCCCAGATGCTGTCGGCGCGGCCGTCGAGGTGCGCTGCGCCCTCGATCTGGAAGGCCGAGGTCGAGGCGCCCCAGAGAAAGCTCGGACGGATGGTCATGATCGAGATGGGCCCTTGCGTTGTTGCGATCAGCCGCATGATGGCGGTCGCCGGCGCTCCGCCGTTGACCGGGATCAAGCGGGCGATACCCCGGCCGGTGCGGTGTGCGAAGGTGCCTGCGTCGGGCAATGGCAATCATGCAGGCAACGGGCTTGCATCGGAGCCGAAAGCTGTGGAACGTGCGGCCGCCGAAAACTGGAGTCCCGGCGCGAATGAGCGTTTTTCTGCTGCGGCGCTTCCTGACCCTGCTGGCGACCCTCGTCGGCGCGTCGCTGATCATATTCCTGGTGCTCGACGCGCTCCCGGGTAACGCCGCCCAGATGCTGATGGGCGCGGATGCCTCGCCCGATGCGGTGAGGGCGCTGACCGTCAAGCTCGGGCTGGATCAGCCGCTGGCCTGGCGCTACCTGCACTGGATCGGCGGCCTGCTGACCGGCGATCTCGGCAACAGCTACGCCTATGGAACGCCGGTGGCCGAACTGATCCGCGAGCGGCTGGCGATGACCATTCCGCTCGCGATCCTGGCCATGGGACTCACGACCGTGCTGGCGCTCGCGGCCGGCATCTACACGGCCGCCAATCACAACCGCCTCGGCGACGTCGGCGTGATGTCGCTGACCCAGATCGGCATCGCCTTGCCGAACTTCTGGTTCGCGATCCTCCTCATCCTGTTGTTTGCAGTGAAGCTGCAATGGCTGTCGGCCGGCGGCTTCCCCGGCTGGGAGGACGGCATCTGGCCGGGCCTGCGCGCGCTGCTGTTGCCGGCTGTGGCGCTGGCCGTGGTGCAGGCCGCGATCCTGGCGCGGGTGACGCGCTCGGCCGTGCTCGACGTGCTGCGCGAGGATTTCGTGCGCACCGCGCGCGCCAAGGGCCTGACCAAGCGCGAGGTGCTGTGGCAGCACGTGCTGCGCAACGCGATGATCCCGGTGCTCACCGTGATGGGGCTGCAATTCGCCAATCTGCTCGCCGGCACCATCGTGATCGAGAACGTGTTCTATCTGCCCGGCCTGGGGCGCCTCATCTTCCAGTCGATCGCCAACCGCGACCTGATCGTCGTGCGCAACTGCGTGATGCTGCTGGCGGCGATGGTCATCATCGTCAACTTCGTGGTCGATGTGCTGTATGCGGTGATCGATCCGCGCATCAAGGTGCACGAGTTGTGAGTTCTGCCGTGGTCGTTCAAACGGGCGCTGCGCCTGCGTCCAATGCGTTCTGGCGCCGCGCGCTGCGCCATCGCAGCTTCACGGTCGGCGCGCTGCTCTGTCTGCTGGTGCTTGGCGCCGCACTGCTGTCGCTGGTATGGACGCCATGGTCGGCCTATGAGATCGACGTCGCATCCAAATTGCGGCCGCCATCAGCAGCGCATTGGCTGGGCACCGACGTGCTCGGCCGCGACATCGTCTCGTTGTTGCTGGTGGGTGCGCGGGCGACCATTCTGGTCGGCATCATCGCCGTCGGCATCGGTCTCACCTGCGGCGTCTGCCTTGGCCTGATCGCGGCCGCCCGGCGCGGCTGGACCGAGGAGTTGATCATGCGCTTCAGCGACTTCACCTTCGCCTTTCCCGCGGTGCTGTCGGCGATCATGCTGGCGGCGGTGATCGGGCCGGGCATGGCGACGTCGATCGCCGCGATCGGCATCTTCCAGATCCCGGTGTTCGTGCGCGTCACCCGCGGCCAGGCCGGCGCGATCTGGGCGCGCGAGTTCATCCTGGCGGCGCGCGCCGCCGGCAAGGGCCGCTTCCGCATCACCATCGAGCACGTGCTGCCGAACATCCTGTCGATCCTGATCGTGCAGGCGACGATCCAGTTCGCCCTGGCGATCCTGGCTGAGGCGGCGCTCTCCTATCTCGGCTTGGGCACCCAGCCGCCGCAGCCGTCCTGGGGACGGATGCTGAACGATGCGCAGACATTGCTGTTCCAGTCGCCGAGCCTCGCCGTGTATCCGGGCGCCGCCATCGCGCTCGCGGTGCTCGGCCTCAACCTGCTCGGCGACGGCTTGCGCGATCTGCTCGACCCACGGCTGGCGAGGCAGCGATGATGGCGAGCGATCAGCCTCTGCTCGATGTGTCGGGTCTCGGCATTCGGCTCAATACCAGCCGCGGCTCGGCGCAAGCTGTGCGCGAGGTCTCCTTCGCGCTCCGGCGCGGCGAGACGCTCGGCATCGTCGGCGAGTCCGGCTGCGGCAAGTCGATCACCGCGCTCGCTCTGCTTGGGCTTCTGCCCGACAGCGCCGTCGTTAGCGGCAGCATCAAGCTTGATGGCCGAGAGCTGGTCGGTCTCGGTGATGCCGATTATTGCACGCTGCGCGGCAACCGCATCAGCATGATCTTTCAGGAGCCGATGACCGCGCTCAACCCGATGCACACGATCGGCCATCAGGTGGCCGAGCCGCTGCTGCGGCATACCGGCTGCACGACGACCGAGGCGAAGCGCCAGGCGATCGCGCTGCTCGACCGCGTCGGTCTGCCGGACCCCGCCCGACGCTACGACGCCTATCCGCACCAGTTCTCCGGCGGCCAGCGCCAGCGCATCACGATCGCGATGGCGCTTGCCTGCAAGCCCGACGTGCTGATTGCCGACGAGCCGACCACCGCGCTCGACGTCACCATCCAGCGCCAGATCCTCGATCTCATCGCCGATCTGGTCGCCGAGCGCGGCATGGCAATGATCCTGATCTCGCATGATCTCGGCGTGATCGCCGAGAACGTGCAGCGCATGATCGTGATGTATGGCGGCACGGTGGTCGAGAGCGGCACCACGGACGCGGTGTTCTCGCGCATGGGTCATCCCTACACGCAGGGCCTGTTCAGGGCGCGGCCGCGGCTCGGGGCCCGCAAGGGCACGCGCCTCTCGACCATTGCCGGCACGGTGCCGGAGCTGGCCGATCTGCCGGCCGGTTGTCCGTTCGCAGATCGCTGTGGGCTGGTGATCGACGCCTGCCGCACCGCGCTGCCGTCTCTGGGCGAGATCGGCGCCGGGCACGGCGTCCGCTGCATCCGCGCCGATGCCGCGCTCGCGCGTGACCCGGTGGGAGTGGTCGCTTGAGCACCGCCGCGCAGATGTCGGCCGAGACGCCGCTGCTCGAGGTCACGGATCTCGTGCAGCGCTATGCGCTGCCGCGCGAGAGTCTGCTGCGGCCGCCCGGCGAGGTGCTCGCGTTGAACGGCGTGTCGCTGTTTTTGATGGCGGGCAGGAGTCTCGGCATCGTCGGTGAGTCCGGCTCCGGCAAATCGACCTTGGCGCGGCTGATCATGGCGCTGGAGAAGCCGTCATCGGGATCGGTGCTGATGGCCGGACGCGACCTCCACCGCCTTTCGGCGGATGAGTTGCGGCGCGCCCGCCGCGAATTCCAGATGGTGTTCCAAGACCCGTACGGATCGCTCGATCCGCGCCAGACCATTGCGCGCATCGTCGCCGAGCCGCTGACCGCTCTGGAGTCTCCTGATCGCGAAGTCCTGCGCACGCGCGTGGCCACGGTGCTGCGGCAGGTCGGATTGCGCGATGCCGACATGGACAAATATCCGCACGAGTTTTCCGGCGGCCAGCGCCAGCGCATCGCGATCGCGCGGGCGTTGATCACCCAGCCCAGGCTGATCGTCGCCGACGAGCCAGTCAGCGCGCTGGACGTGTCGGTGCAGGCGCAGGTGCTCAACCTGATGCAGGACCTGCAGGAGCAGTACGGCCTCAGCTACGTGCTGATCAGCCATGACCTCGCGGTCGTCGACTATCTCTGCGACGAGGTCGCGGTGATGTATCTCGGCCGCATCGTCGAGCGCGGGCGGCCGGAGGACCTGTTCGGCCAATGCGCGCATCCTTATACGCGCGCGTTGCTCGACGCCGTGCCTCGCGCGCAGGCTGGCGCTGTCAGGCGCCGGCGTACGGACGTTGCGATCGCCTCGCAGTCATCGGGAGCCGCCGGGTGTGCCTATGCGCCGCGCTGTCCGCTCGCCGATGCGCAGTGCCGCACGACGGCCCCCGCATTGCGAACGCTCACGGGAGCGCATTCGGCCGCCTGCCATAAAGCGGAAAGCGTGATGACGCTGCCGGCGCTCGTCGCAACGGAACAGCAGCCACTTGTCTCGAAGCCGCTTTGACGCGTAATTTGGTTTCCTCAGGGAGAAACAAACAATGTTGAAAAGACTATCGATCATCGTCTTGGCCGCGCTCGTTGCGGCCGCAGCGCCGGCTCTCGCGCAGAACAAGAAGGACAGCGTCGTCGTCGGCATGACCTTGGAGCCGCCGGGGCTCGATCCGACCAGCGCGGCCGCGGCGGCCATCGCCGAGGTGACGCTCTACAACGTCTATGAGACGCTGACCAAGATCAACGAGGACGGCTCGGTTTCGCCGCTGCTGGCCTCGAGCTGGCAGGCCTCGTCCGATCTGAAGAGCTACACCTTCAAGCTCGCCAAGGGTGTGAAATTCCAGAACGGCGAGGCGTTCGACTCCGCCGCGGTGAAGTTCTCGTTCGAGCGCGCCGGCGCCGCCAACAGCACCAACAAGGACAAGGCGCTGTTCCAGGCGATGGAGTCCGTGACGGCTCCCGACGCCGAGACCATCGTCGTCAAGCTGAAATATTCTGAGCCCAACCTGCCGTTCCTGCTCGGACAGGCCACCGCATCGATCGTCGAGCCGAAGAGCGCACCGACCAACGCGACGCAGCCGGTCGGCACCGGGCCTTACACGCTGGGCGCCTGGGCCAAGGGCTCATCGCTGACCTTGAACAAATGGCCCGAGTATCGCAACGCCGCAGCCGTGAAGCTGTCCAAGGTGACGATACGCTTCATCTCCGATCCGGCGGCGCAGGTCGCGGCGCTGCTGTCCGGCGACGTGGACGCCTTCCCGCGCGGCACAACGGCGCGCACCTTGCCCCAGTTCAAGTCCGACCCGCGCTTCACCGTGCTGATCGGGGGCTCCAAGGCGAAGACCATCGTCACCATCAACAACAAGAAGAAGCCGCTCGACGACGTCCGCGTCCGCCGCGCGATCCTTGCTGCGATCGATCGCAAGGCGATGATCGAAGGCGCCGTCGACGGTCTGGGGACGCCGATCGGCAGCTTCTACGTGCCGGGCTCGCTCGGCTATGTCGACACCACCGACATCAATCCTTACGACCCGGAGAAGGCCAAGAAGCTGCTCGCCGAAGCCGGCGTGACCACGCCGCTGCAATTGTCGCTGCGGCTGCCGCCGCCGGCCTATGCGCGCCAGGGCGGCGAGGTGCTTGCGGCTCAGTTGGCTAAGGTCGGCATCGTCGCCAAGATCGAGAACCTCGAATGGGCAGCGTGGCTGTCACAAGTGTTCAACGGGCCGCATGATTTCGACCTGACCATCGTCTCGCATGTCGAGCCGTTCGATCTCGTGAAGTTCACCGAGAAGAACTACTATTTCGGCTATCAGTCCGAGGCCTTCGACAAGCTCTATCAGAAGATCGTCGATACCCCTGATGAGACCGGACGTGCCAAGCTGCTCGGCGACGCCCAGCGCATGCTGGCGACCGATGCCGCTGCGGGTTTCCTGTTCCAGCCGCAGTGGATCACGATCATCAACAAGAAGCTCAAGGGGGTCTGGAAGGACGTGCCGCAGTTCGAGAATGATTTCTCGAGCTGGTCGTGGGAATGATTGCTGCCGCTCTTCGTATAACACCGCAGTGAAGCTGCACGATACAGCGCCCTCTCCCCTTGTGGGAGAGGGCATCGCCGGCCTATCCGCGTGCGCGGTGGGGTGAGGGGTATTGCTAGCGGTATTGCTCCGAGTACGGCTCTCGTGGCGAGAGACCCCTCACCCAACCGCGTTTGCCGCTCTTTCCTACTTGTCTCTCCCAAAAGGGGAGAGGGCGCAATAGCAGCCACCGTGCTTTCGCAAATGATTGTCTGGTGGCTTCGATGAGCCACACGATCCTTGTCCAAATCAGTTCGGCCAATCGATCGGCGTGAAGCGCAACTGCCGCCGCCGCATCTCGGCCTGGAGCTCCTGCGCATACTGCTTGGCCCGATCACCGATCAGGCGGTAGGGGCCCCCGATCCGGCTGTCGGCGGCCACCTGCTTTCGGACACTTTCGTAGTACGCCATCAAGCTTTCATCGGTCGAATTTACAAATCGCATCCACGCGCCCTCGCAACAAATCCCCCTCGCTGCCAAGTTTGCACGGCTTTTCCGCCGCGGCAGCGACATAAGTTAACACTCGATGGCCGTGAATGGTTCCATTCTTGTTCCGGCGTCTCCGCCAGTTGACAAGAGGATCAGGAACCGTTCCGCCTCCCGACATTTGGTTCCGTTAGTTGAACGAGAGCGACAATGCACACCGAAGTACTTATCATCGGCGGCGGTCCCGCAGGCCTGATGGCCGCGATCTACCTCGCACGGTTCCGGCGCCGGGTCGTGATCGTCGACAGCGGCGCGTCGCGGGCGGCGCTGATTCCCCGGAGCCATAACCTGCCGGGTTTTCCGAACGGCATGCCTGGAAGCGAGCTGCTCGTACGGATGCAGCGGCAGGTCGAAGAACTTCACGTTCCGATCATCCGGAGCACGGTGAGCGCTCTCGACACGCGCGATGCAGATCTCGTTGCGACTCATGAGCGCGGAACGGTCACCGCAAAGCGCGTCATCCTCGCAACGGGGATTGTCGACAAGCAGCCGCCGTTGGCCGATTGGCGAGCGGCGGTCGGTGACGGCGAGCTGCGCTATTGTCCCGTCTGCGACGGCTTCGAAACCATCGGCCACAAGATTGCGATCGTGGGCGAGCTCGCCGATGCCGCCGGCAAGGCGCTGTTCATGCGCGTCTACAGTTCGGACGTCACCTTGATCCCGATCGATGATGCGCAGGATGCGGCCAAGCGGCAGGAGCTTGCCGCCGCCGGCGTTCGGGTGACGCCGCAGCTTCATGCGTTGCAGCGCCGGGACGGTGCGCTCGAAGCGTCGTTCGTCGATGGCAGCCGCGCGCGGTTCGAGATCGTGTATCCTGCGATGGGGGCCGATGTCCGCTCCGACCTCGCCATCCGGCTCGGCGCGCGGCATACGACTGAGGGCTTTCTCGAGGTCGATGCCAAGCAGCGCTGCGGCGTCGCAGGACTCTATGGCATCGGCGACGTCGTCACCGACCTGCATCAGATCGCGGTAGCGTTCGGCCATGCCGCGGTCGCCGCCTGTCACGCGCATCATTCATTGCCGATGCGCCATGCGGAACCATAGCGGCAAGGCGGCGTGGAATTGATCACAACCTGAAATCGCGATATCCCATGTGAGTGCCGTTTGCGTTGATGTGTCGGACCATGATCTTATGGACAGAAGATCGGCATGCATGACTGCGGCATTGAGTTGTCGCGAGGAGGCCGAACGCGATCCGGCCCGCCGCGATCAGTGGTTGCAGCAGGCGTCGAAATGGATGGCGCTGGCGGGCGAGCAGGCGGGGCATGCCATGATCGTCTGCGAGCATGGTGCCGCGGCTCGTCACGACGCTAGCCGTTGACCATAGCTATTGCAGCGTCGGGTCGAGCCGGTCGCGCAGCCAGTCGCCGATGACGGACACGGCGAGCGTCGTCACAACGATCGTGACCGCTGGCGCCAGCATGATCCACGGCGCGCGCGTCAGATACTCGCGACCATAGCCGACCATGTTGCCGAGGCTCGTCATCGGCGGCTGCACGCCGAGCCCGAGAAAGGACAGGCCGGACTCCAGCAGGATGACTTCCGGAAACACCAGCGTCATCGACACGATCAGAGTCGAGGCGATGTTCGGCAGGATGTGCCTGAGATAGACCCGCTGCGGCGTCGCGCCGAGCTGGCGCACGGCGGCGGCGTAGCCTTGCGCATTGGCGGAGATGGCGAGCCCGCGCGCGATGCGTGCGTAGCGTTCCCAGCCGAACAGGCCCATCAATCCAATCAGCAACGGCAGCGAATTGCCGAAGAAGGCGAGCACGGCGAGCGCCAGGATCAGGAACGGCATGCTGGCCTGGAAGTCCGCCAGCATCAGGACCGCCTGCTCGACGAGGCCGCGGAAATGCGCGGCGAGAAAGCCGAGCGTGGTGCCGGCGATGGCGGAGATCGCGGTGGCGCCGAATGCAATCAGCAGCGAGATCCGGATCGAGACGATCAGCCGTGACAGCACGTCACGGCCGAGCTCGTCGGTGCCGAGCCAATGCGCCGGGTTGCCGGGCAAGGACAGGCGATTGCGCAGATCGAACTTGGTGAAGCCGTATGGCGCGAGCTGATCGGCGAAGATCGCCAGCAACAGCATCGCGACGATCCAGCCGACGGCGATGGTCACGGAGACGGGAATATTCGGCCAGCGCGGCCGCCGCGCGGCGGGCGATTTCAATGCAAGGTCGGTCATGCCTCTGCTCCCTTGCTGCGCAGCCGCGGATCGAGCAGGCCGTAAAGGAAATCGACGATCAGGTTCGACGTGACCATCGTCATCGCCACCAGCAGCAGGATGCATTGCACGACCGCGAGGTCGCGGTTGGCGACGGCGACGACCAGCAGACGGCCGACGCCGGGCCAGGAGAACACGCTCTCGACCACGACAGCGCCTGCGATCAGGCTGCCGACCATGAAGCCGAGAATGGTGACGGTGGGGATCGCCGCGTTGGGCAGCGCGTGATTCGTGATCACCCGGCGCCACGGCACGCCCTTGGCCGACGCCGTTCTGATGTAGGGCTGACCGAGGATTTCCAGCATGGCGCTACGCGTGAACCGCGCCAGCACCGCGGCGCCGCCGAAGCCGAGCGTCACGATCGGCAGGATGGCATGACGCCACGAGTCCTGTCCGCCCGAGGGCAGCCAGCCGAGCTGCACCGCGAAGATCAGCACGAGGATCAGCGCCAGCACGAAGCTCGGCACCGTGAAGCCCGCGACCGCCGTGATCATCACGGCGCGGTCGATCGCCGATCCCCGATGCAGCGCGGCGTAGACGCCAGCGGGAATGCCAAGCAGCACTTTCAACAGGAACGCCGGGGCGGTCAGCGCCAGGGTCGCGGGGATGCGCTCGATGACGAGCTGGATCGCGGGCCGGCCATCACGCATCGAGCGGCCGAGCTCACCCTGGCCGATCGCCCTGAAGTAGTCGAGATATTGCATCCAGATCGGATGATCGAGGCCCCAGGCCTTGCGGAACGCTTCGATGACCTCGGGCGGCGCTTCGGGCCCCATGATCATCAGCGCGGGATCGCCCGACAGCCGGAGCACGATGAAGGCAAAGGTAACGACGAGCGCGATCGTCAGCAGCGCACGCGCCAGGCGGATGGCGAAATAGCGCAGCATCACGCGGCGTCCTGGGTCTGCGATTGCTGCCCCGAGACGAGATGACAGGCCACCTGGCGCTGCTGATCCAGCGCGGTGAGCACGGGCACCTCGTGGGCGCAGCGGGCGGTCGCGTGGCTGCAGCGCGGATGGAAGGCGCAGCCGGCGGGACGCGCCGCCGGATTGGGCGGGTCGCCCGTCAGCACGATGCGGTTGGTGCTGCGGCGTCCCGGAGCAGGGGAGGCTGATACCAGCGCCTGCGTGTAGGGGTGCTGAGGCCGCGCGAACAGATCGTCGGCGTCGCCATACTCGACGATGCGGCCGAGATACATCACCGCCACCTTGCTGCTGATCTGCCTGATGACGCGCAGGTCATGGCTGATGAACAGCATCGTCAATCCGAGCTGGGCCTGCAGGTCGACCAGCAGGTTCACGACCTGCGCCTGGATCGAAACGTCGAGCGCGCTGACCGGCTCGTCGCAGACGAGGAAGTCGGGCTTGGTCGCCAGCGCGCGGGCGAGCACGATGCGCTGACGCTGACCGCCGGACAGGGCGCCGGGATAGCGGGCGCCGTGGCTGTCGTTGAGATCGACCGCCTGGAGCAACTCACGCACGCGCGCGTCGCGCTCGGCTTTGGTGCCGATGTCGTGGATATCGAGCGGCTCGCGGATCTGCAAGGCCACGGGAAGTCGTCGATCGAGCGCGCCGAGCGGATCCTGGAAGATCATCTGCATGCGCGCGCGCTGGGCGCGCCACGCCGCCGAGCCGGGGGCAGCGATCGGCGCGCCGTCGAAGCGCACGCTGCCGCGGTCAGGCGGCTCGAGCCCGAGCACCATGCGGCCGGTGGTGGACTTGCCGGAGCCGGATTCGCCGACAATGCCGAGTGTCTCGCCCTTCTGGATGGAGAAGCTCAGGCCATCGACGGCGTGGACGGATGCGGGACGCCCGAACAGGCCGGACCGCATCCGATAGGTGCGCGAGATCCCGGAGACCTCGACCAGCGGCGCTGTCATTCGGCGGCGAGCTCCACCGGCAGGCGCTGCGGCCGCAGGCAGGCCACCGCGCGGTCTGGCTCCACCGGCGCCAGCGGCGGCACGCCGGCGTGGCAGCCGTCGCCGGCAAACGTGCAGCGCGGCGCGAAGGCGCAGCCGCTCGGCAGCGCGCGCGGATCAGGCACCGTGCCGGGGATCGCCTGCAGCCGCCGCCTGATGCCATCGAGCGGCGGCAGCGCGCCGATCAGGCCCTGCGCATAGGGATGCCAGGGATCGTCGAACAGCCGCGTGGCGGGTGCGCGCTCGACGATGCGGCCGGCATACATCACGCAGACGCGGTCGCAATTCTCGGCGACGACGCCGAGGTCGTGGCTGATCAGGACCATCGCCATGTTGAACTCGCGCCGGATGGCCGACAGCAGATCGAGGATCTGCGCCTGGATGGTGGCGTCGAGCGCAGTGGTCGGCTCGTCGGCGATCAGGAGGTCGGGCTGGCCGGCGAGCGCCATCGCGATCATGATGCGCTGGACCTGGCCGCCGGAGAATTCGTGCGGATAGGCCGACAGCCGCCTGACAGCATCGGGGATGCCGACGAGATCGAGCAGCCTCAGCGCCTCGATGCGCGCGGCCTCGCCGCGCAGGCCGCGATGCAGCGCCAGGCTTTCACACAGCTGGCGCCGGATCGTGAGCACCGGATTGAGCGCGCTGACGGGATCCTGGAAGATCATCGCGATGCGGCGGCCGCGCACCTGGTCGAGCACCTTGCCGTCGGCGCCGAGCAGCTCGCGGCCTTCGAGCCTGGCCGAGCCTGATACTTGCGCTTTGCCGGGCAGGAGACCCAGCGCCGCGAGCCACGTCACCGACTTGCCGGATCCGGACTCGCCGACGAGGCCGATGGCCTCGCCCTTGCCGATGTCGAGATCGATGCCGTGCAGCACAGGCGTGCCGTCGAAGGCGACCTTCAGGCCGGAGATGCTGACCAGCGGCGCCACGGCGTCACGCTCCGTAGTTGCCGGTGCGGAAGTCCATCGCGAAGGCCGGCGAGGCCTTCCATTTGATCGACTTCGGCTTGGCGGTGAAGGTCGCGTTCTGGTGCAGCACCGTATAGGCGGGGTCCTCGCGCTCGGCGATCTCCAGCATGCGGCGGAACGCCTTCTTGCGCGCCTCGCGATCGGTCGAGGTTTCCAGGAACTCCGACAGCCGGTTGAGCTCGTCGTTGCTCCATTCGCCGACCTGCTGCTGCTGGCCGTTGGGGCCGTGCTGGGCGACCAGCGACGACACCGGATCGTTGAAGGCGGCCGAGTTCGACCAGTCGCGCACCGCGCGGGTCGGGCCGCGCTCCAGGATCTGCGACCAGTTCTCCTTGGTCTCGATCTGAACGTTGAGGCCGACCGCCTGCCACATCTCGACCAGCACCTGCGCGGTCGCGACCTGGTTGGTGTAGTAGTTGTTGAGCAGGCGATAGGGGATCGGGTCACCCTTGTAGCCGGCCTGCTTGAGCAGGTCCTGCGCCAGCTTCGGATCGAACGCCGGCACGCTCCAGTCGGCCATGAACATGTCGCCGTAGAACTCCCATTGCAGGCCCTTCGGCACCTGCGTGCGGCCGGCCCACAGGCTGTCGACGATGGCCTGGCGATCGATCGCATGGGTGAAGGCGCGGCGCACCAGGGGATTGGCGAGCTGCGGATGGTTCTTGTCGAACACGGTGAGACGGTGATTGAGGATGGTGCCGCCCTGGACCTCGAACGCCGCGTTCTTCTCGATGCCGGCGATCTGGTCCGGCGGGATGTCGCAGGCGAACTGGTATTCGCCGGACAGCAGGCCGTTGATGCGGCTCGCGACCTCCGGCACTTCCAGGAACCGGATGCGCTTCAGCGGCGGTCGGCCGCCCCAATATTCGTCATGAGCCTCGAGCGTCAGCGACACGTCGGGCTTGAACTCGACGATCTTGTAGGGACCGGTCGTGATCGGCTTGCGCGCCCAGTCGAGATAGCTCGCAGCCTCCTCCCAGCCGCGCCGGCTCATGATGTCGGAGCCGTAGCGCATCAGGCGGCCCTCGATGGTCACATCGGGCGTCGCGTTGACGAAGCGCACGGTGTATTTGTCGACGGCGTCGACGCGGACGAGGTCCGGCCACATCCGGCGCGCCACACCGATCACGTCCGGCGGCAGCTCCTTGCCGGGGCGCGGCGTCGGGATCTTCTCGAACGCCTTGATGGTGGTGCGGCTCTTGGCTTCGCTGTCGCCGAACATGCGCTCGCGGCTGAACGAGAACACGACGTCCTCGGACGTCATCTCGTCGCCATTGTGGAACTTGACGCCCTGGCGCAGCTTCAGCTCGACGGTCTGGTCGTCGATGCGCTTCCACTCGGTCGCAAGGCCGGGGACGGCTTCGAGATTGCCGCGGAAGTTCTTCGAGATCAGGCTTTCCCACAGCGACGAGTAGAACACGCGCTCGCCGACATTGGACTGCTCGCGCAGCACGTCGAGCACGTTCGAGTTGGTCACCTTCTGTACGGCGATGGTGACCGAGGGACGGTTGTCGGCTTGCGCGATCGACACGTGCGGCAGGATGAAGCTGCCGCCGATCGCGGCGCCGGCGCCGAGCAGGCCGCGGCGGGTGAGCTTGGTCATGGCAATCTCTCTGTGGTCTGAGGTCGTCTGAAAGCGCGAACGTGGTGGCTTACTGAGCCAGCTCGAGCGAGGCGAGATACGCCGCGCCGGCCTTGACATGATCGTGGTTGCGCAGCTCGAGGATCAGGCGCGGATTGGAGGTGAGGCGGGCCAGCGCGCGAAACACCGCCACCCAGCGGATGTTGCCTTCACCGGGCGCCCAGTGGCGGTCGGCATAGCCATCAGTGTCCTGGAGATGCACGTGGGTCAGCATGTCGCCGGCGGCGTCGACGTAGTAGTCGACCGGCGGTGCGCCCGTCGAATGATGCGCGTAGTTGGCATGGCCGGTGTCGAGCGAGACGCGCACCTTGCTGCTGCCCAGCGCCTTCGCCAGGCCCACGCGATCGAGCGGATCCTTGTCCTCGATGTTCTCGATCACCAGCTCGCAATTGGCCTGTTCGGCGGAAGCGATCACATCGGAGAGCGTCGCCCTGACACGCTCGATCAGCGCCTCGCGGTTGTCCGGCAGCATGTCGATGTTGTTGTAGTCCCAGGTCGTATAGGGCGAGTGGATCACCATCTGCGTGGCGCCGAGGAACTCGGCGACCTCGAGCCCCTGCAGCAGGCGCTTGGTGACGGCGCGGCGGATCATCGGATCATGGCTGTCGATCTTGAAGCCCCAGAACGGGCCGTGGATGCCGAGCCGGCCGGTGTGGCCCGACAGCATCGACTTGATCTCGTTGGCGGTGCTGCGCCAGTCGCTGTCGAGAAGATCCGCCCGGAAGAAGTCCTGGATTTCGATATCGCGCTGGCGTTCGAGCAGCCAGTCGCGATGCGCGGGAATGGACTTGACGGAGAGGGCGGCGCCGAGCACCGGCAGCGTGGTGGTCATGTCGAGGAAACCTTTGGCCTGCGTGAGACCCGGCAAGCGCTAGCGGAGTTCGATGACGCTCCCATGAAGGGCTGTGGAGGACGACCGCGACATGTTGTGCCTGCGCCTGCACGAAGCCGGTCAGCAGATCAATCCCTGGGGTAGTCGCGCATTCGTCGCTGCTACTTGACGTAGCCGCGGGAATTGCAACAATGCGGCGAAAACGGGGAATTGGGATGACGGTGCGGCGGGCGATCCTTGGAACGGTACTTTCACTTCTGGCGCTGACGGCGATATCTGCGTTGAACGAGACTGCGCATGCGAAGGGGCCCTACGGCTCCGTCTCCGTGGCCGGTTGGTCGGGCGGCGCCTACACCGACGACAACACCGGGAAGTTCTCGAGCTGCATCGCATCCGCCAGCTACAAGAGCGGCATCAATTTCGGCGTTCTCGCGCTGCCGACCTACAACTGGGCTCTCGCCTTCATCCATCCTGGCTGGTCGCTCTCGCAGGGGCAGAAGTTTCCCATCGTGCTCAGCTTCGACGGGCGCAATTCCTACAATGTCGAGGGCTCGGTGTGGTCGGCCAACATGGTCGTCGTGCCGATGCCGAACGACTCCAGCCTGATCAAATCGTTCAGGGCGGCTCGGACGATGTCGGCCTTCGCGCAGGGCAACCTGTTCCAGTTCGATCTGAACGGCACGTCGGTGCTGCTGCCGTCGCTGGCGAATTGCGTGCGCATGATCAATGCCGGCGGATTGGCGGCAGCGACGAATTTCACGGTGCAGCCCGGTGCTCACTCGGCGCAGCGTCAGGCAGCTCCTGCCGGCGCCGCGCCCGCCGCAACCGCTAGCACGCAGCCGTCACGTGCCGCGGAGGATTCTCCCGAGCTGCAGTTGGAAGCGATGCAGATCGCCTCCAACTTCATCCTCAAGGCCTCGCTGTCGCATCCGGCCATTCTGGGCGGAGGCGAGCGGCCGGTGTGGCTGACATCGGGCGGGGTCGCCTGGAAGGCGGACAACGCCACCGGCTTCGTTCGGATCGTGCCGCCACAGCGCAATGTCGACGGCCTGGAAGTCGCTGCCACGATCATCGGCAACGACGCGCGCGACTGCAAGGGCAAGTTCATCTCGGCGCGCAACAGCGAGCTGGTCGACAGCGCCGTGGTGTTCCGCGGCATGTCCTCCTGCGAGGACAGCGAGAAATCGGATATCGCCGAATACTTCATCTTCCCGCGCAAGGCCGGCGGCTTCGTGCTGTTCTCGGTGGTCACGCCCACCAGGCCGGTCGGTGGCGGCGGTGGCCAGCAGCTGCAGACGCGCGAGGAGGCCAACGCCAATTTCCGCAAGGCGGCCTACACCTCGATCGGCAAGTAGGCCACTTCCTGTCGCGGAGCCGTCAGCGGCTCACCCTCGCGCCCGCTTCGGCCGCCTGATCGCGCGCACCTTGCCGCTGTCGCCGCCGCCGCAATACAGGGTCTCTTCGCCGTCGGATTCCATGCCGGAGACGCCGGTGCCGGCGGGCATGTCGAGCTGGTCGAGCACCTCGCCGGTGGCGGGATCGATGCGCCTGATGTCGCTGACGTCGTCCTCCCAGGTGCCGTGCCAGAGCTCGCCGTCGACCCAGGTGACGCCGGTGACGAAGCGCGTGCACGGAATGCTGCGCAGGATCTTTCCGGTCGCAGGGTCGATCTGGTGGATCTTGCGATCGCGATAGGCGCCGACCCAGAGCGATCCCTCGGCCCAGGCGAGCCCGGAATCGCCGCCGCCCGAGGGCGCCGGGATGGTCGCGAGCACGCGGCCATTGTCGGGATCGACCTTGTGAATGCGATCTTCCGCAATCTGATAGAGATGCCGGCCATCGAACGCCGTGCCGGCGTGAGAGGGGAGATCGATGGACGTCCGCACCGTGCCGTCGGCGGGATCGAACGCCTTGATGCTGCTGCCGGTCGCGATCCACACCTGCCGGCCGTCATAGCTGACGCCGTTGACGCGCTCGGCGCCGTCGAAGGGGCCGTACTCGCGAGTGATCTCCGCGGCTGCTCGTGTCATGTCTGCCATCCTCTGCTTCCGATGGACCCACGCTAGTCGAGCGACGACCACGCGGGGAGTAACAACGCCGTCGCGAATTCCGGCACGACCGGACAGGTCCAGCGTTGCGCGCGGCCGCGGCCGAACGACTGCACCTTCCCAGACGATGCGAGTTCGTCGAGGGCACGCTGCACCGTTCGCTGGCTTGCGCCCAGCGCCAGCGCGAGGCCGGAGCTCGACCAGGCCTCGCCATCGGCAAGGCAGGCGAGCACGGTGGCGTTGTCGTCCTCGATCGGCTGCGCCAGCACGACGACCTCGCGATCGTCACACGGCACCAGGGCGAAGCCGTCGCGCGTGGCATGGATCTCGGCGGGGCCTTGGAGCAACTGGCGCAGCCGTCCGATCTCGACGCGCAGGCGCGCGCGGTGCGACTCGTCGGCCTCCTTGCCGCGGAACGCATGCGCGATCAGCTCGGCCCGCGGCACGTCGTCGGGCGCTCCCTGGGCCAGTCGCCGGGCGAGTGCAAACAGCACCGGGCGCCGCGCCAGCGGCACGATCTGGCTCGCCTGGCGTACCGCCAGGCGGCAGGCATCGATGATCAGCCGGTCCGACCGCAACAGCCGCTCGACGTCGTCGAGCTGCAGCAGGCGTTCCTCGCCACGCCGGATCATCCGCGCCGCCGGTGCCGACAGCGCCGACGAGGCCCGCTCGATCTCCGCCCGGAGCTCGGGAATGCGGGCCTGCTGCGCCGACCGCGCGGCGCGTTCGAGCGCCGATCGCGCGGTCTTCGTTTGCAGCCGGCGCAGGGCCAGTCCGGCCACGATCAGTTCGTAGATCGTGCGGGCCGCCGGCAGCAGTGGCGAGGGATCGAGATCGGCGAGGCCACGCTCGGCGTCATCGAGGTGCCCGACCAGGACCATGCGCCTGATCTCGAGGCTGCGCGCATAGGCAGCGTTGGCGCGGTCGCCGTGCTGCTCCAGGGTCTCGCGCGCCGCCGCGAGCGACTTCGTCGGCCAGCCGAGGTCGCGCGCTGCAAGGGCGATCTCGGCCTCGGCGACGGCGCAGCGGGCGCGGGCCAGAACCGCCTTGGGACCGAAGCTTCGCGCGGCCTGCCGGAGCAGCGCCTTCGCGCGCCCGAAATCGCCAAGCCGCGCCATCGCGATGCCGCGCAGCGCCAGCGCCGGGGGATCATCGCGCAACGCGACCCGGTTCAATGCGCCGAGCGGATCGCCCGCGGCGAGCGCCTGCGCCGCCGCCGAGATCAGCGAGTCCATGCAAATCCCGCCATACTTGTCACTCCCGGTCGCTCTCCTGCCGATCCTAGTCTGAGCTGCGGTCAACACGCAAAAAGGATGACGACCATGACCATGCATATCACCGGAACGCGCGAAGATTGGTTGAAGGCCCGGCTCGACCTGCTGCAAGCCGAGAAGGAACTCACCCGCCGCAGCGACGAGGTGGCGGAACGCCGCCAGGCCCTGCCATGGGTGCGCGTCGACAAGGCCTATCGCTTCGACACCGAGGACGGGCCGGCGACGCTGCCAGACCTATTCAAGGGCCGCTCGCAGCTGCTCGTCTATCACTTCATGTTCGGCCCCGACTTCCAGGCGGGCTGCCCGTCGTGCTCGATGATTGCCGATGGCTTCAACGGCTTCCAGGTCCATCTCGCCAATCACGACGTGATGCTGTGGGCGGTGTCGCGCGCACCATTGGCGAAACTGAAAGCCTACAGGGCGCGCATGGGCTGGAGCTTCCCCTGGGCGTCATCGGCGAGCAGCGACTTCAATTTCGACTTCAACGTCGCGATCACCGAGGAGCAGCAGCGCCAGGGCGGCAGCGAGTACAATTATCGCACCAGTCCCCCGCTCGGGGCGTCCGATGTGCCGGCGATGGTGGCGGAGATTGCCGCCGGCGCCGGGACCGACGGCGCGACCTTCATGCGCGACCGGCCGGGCATGAGCGCCTTCGTCCTCGAGGATGGTGTCGTCTATCACACCTATTCGAGCTATGCCCGCGGCCTCGACGGCCTCTGGGGCGCCTATCAATGGCTCGATCGCGCGCCCAAGGGGCGCAACGAGCAGGGCGTCTGGTGGCGGCGCCACGACGAATACGGCACACGCTAAGGAGCAGAGCCATGGCGTTCTTCCCGACCAGGATGCGCGTGATGCCCGACATCGCCAATGGTCTCCGCTACGCTGCGGCGCCGACCTTCGCGCTGATGGCGGTGCTGAACGCCATGGCCCGCGACGGCCGATCAGACGTGATCTGCTCGGCCATGCCGGCGGGTGCGCCGCTCGGCGACATGACCGTGATGTATCTCCTGATGAGCGCGTTCCATCTGGTGCCGTGGTTGAAGCGAATTGGAGGAAGCCTCCATAGGAATCGATGCGATGTGAGCTGATCGTCGACGCAGCAGTGAGCTATGCAGCTAAGAGTGTCCTTGCGGAGAGAGACCCTCACCCAAGCGAGTGTATGGATGAGCCGGCGATGCCCTCTCCCACAAGGGGCGAGGGCACTGCATTGTGCAGTCTTGCCGCGGCCCCAATTGGAACGCGTCGCTCGAGATCGCTTCAAGCGCGGTGGCCACTACTGCGCCCTCCCCTTGTGGGAGAGGGCATGTACGACAGAGCGGCAAACGCGCTTGGGTGGGGGTCTGTCTCCGCGATCCCGCTCGCAGAGGCGGCGCTGAGCGAGGCCACTTAGCTGGCGGCCACTTCTCACGCCTCCGCCGCCACCTTCAGCGCTTCCGCGCGAATTTCTTCCACCAGCCGCTCCTTGAGCGCTACGAATTCCGGCGAGGTCTTGACCTTGTAGGAGCGCGGATGCGGCAGCTCGATCTTGATGTCGGCCTTGATGCGGCCGGGCCGCGCGCTCATCACCAGCACGCGGCTGCCAAGGAAGATCGCCTCCTCGATGTCGTGGGTCACGAACAGCACCGTCTTCTGGTCGCGCTCCCAGATGCCGAGCAGCATCTCCTGCATCAGCACGCGCGTCTGGTTGTCGAGCGCACCGAACGGCTCGTCGAGCAGCAGGATCTTCGGATCATTGGCGAGCGCGCGGGCGATCGCGCAGCGCTGCTGCATGCCGCCGGAGAGCTGCTTGGGCCAGTGGTTCTCAAAACCCTTGAGGCCGATCTGCTGGATGAAGCGGTCGGCGATCGCGTTGCGTTCACTCTCCGGCACGCCGCGTTCGCGCAGGCCAAAGGCGATGTTTTCGCGCACGGTGAGCCAGGGAAACAGCGTGTAGGACTGGAACACCATGCCGCGATCGGCGCCGGGCCCTGTCACTTCACGGCCATCGAGCAGCACCTTGCCGCTGGTCGGATGATCGAGCCCGGCGACGATGCGCAGCAAGGTCGACTTGCCGCAGCCGGAGGGCCCCAGGATCGTGACGAAGTCGTTGTTGCCGATCGTGAGTTCGACCGGCTCCAGCGCGCGCGTCGGCGCATGTCTCTGGCGGGCCGGGAAGATGCGCGTGACGTTGTCGATGACGAGCGTGGTCATGCCAGCTTCCACGGGAACAGCCAGGCGTTGAACGCCTTGAATAGGAAGTCCGAGATCAGCCCGATCAGGCCGATGACGATGATGCCGAAGATGATCTGCCCGGTGTTGAGCAGCGCCTGGCTGTCGGTGATCATGTGGCCGATGCCGGAGGACGAGCCGATCAGCTCGGCGACGATGACGTAGGTCCAGGCCCAGCCCAGCACGAGCCGCAGGATCTCGGCGATCTCAGGGGCCGCTGACGGCAGCAGCACCCGGCCGATGATGCCGCGATCGCTGGCACCGAGCGTATAGGCGGCTTCGACGAGATCGCGCCGCGTGTTGCCGACGGTCACCGTGATCATCAGGATGATCTGGAACACCGAGCCGATGAAGATGATCAGCAGCTTCTGCAGTTCGCCGATGCCGGCCCACAGGATCAGCAGCGGAATGAAGGCCGATGCCGGCAGATAGCGGGCGAACGAGACGAACGGCTCCAGGAACGCCTCGACCGGCTTGTAGGCGCCCATGAGCAGGCCCAGCGGAATGGCGATCACGGCCGCTAGCACGAAGCCGCCGACGACGCGCCAGACCGTCATGCCGATATCGTAGAGGAAGCCGAACTTGACCAGCAGATCCCAGCCCTCGTGCAGCATGGTCAAGGGATCGGCCAGGAAGGTCTTCGGCACGTAGCCGCCGAACGTCGCCAACGCCCACGCCGCGACGAACACGACGAAAAAGGCGAGGCCGAGCGCTGTTCTGGACCGGGCGCTGACGGGATCGAGAGGACGGATCACGGATCGGGCTTTCGGGTTGGATGCGGCCCGCGAGGTGACGCGGGCTGCGGATGGTGACCTCGAATGAGTGGGCTCAGGGGGCGGCGCCAATGCTGCGCACGATGCATCAAGCTCGTCATTGCGAGGAGCGAAGCGACGAAGCAATCCAGGGTCTCACCCTGGGCCCAGGATTGCTTCCGCCTTCGCTCTACGAGCTTCGGCGGACACGTCGCTTCGCTCGCAATGACGAAGTCACCCAGATCGCGCTTCTACTTGATGAAGCTCGCATCATAGAGATCCTCGATCTTCGGGATCTGCTTGATGATGCCGACCTCGAGCAGGAGCTCGGCCGCGTCCTTGTTGAAGGTCTTGAACTCGGTCTCGAAGAACTTCTGGCTCGCAGCCTTGTCCTGCCAGCGCAGATATTTGGCGGAATTGCCGAACTGATCGGCCGTCTGCTTCACATCGGCGCCCATGATCTCATAGGCCTTGGTCTGGTCCTTGGCGATCATGTCGAGCGCCTCGAAATAGCTGTCGGCGAGCGCCTTGGCGGCCTTCGGGTTCTCGGACAGGAATTTCGGCGTGCAGCCGAACGTGTCCATCACCATCGGATAGTCGAGCGTGGTGGCGATGATCTTGCCCTTGTCGGGGGCGGCGCGGACCGTCGAGAGATACGGCTCGTAGGTCATCGCGGCGTCGTTCTGGCCGGCGACGAAAGCCTGCGCGGCCGGGCCCGGCTCCATGTTGACGACGGTGACGTCCTTGATGCTCAGGCCGTTCTTCTTGAGCATCCAGGCCAGCCCGAAATAGGGCGAGGTGCCCGGCGCCGATGCTGCCACCGTCTTGCCCTTCAGGTCCTTGATCGAGGCGATGTCGTTGCGTACGGCCATGCCGTCGGCGCCGTAGCTCTTGTCGAGCTGGAAGATCTGCTTGGTGGCGACCCCGTTGGCGTTCCAGGAGATCCAGGTCTCGACCGTCGTCGCCGCGCACTGCACGTCGCCGGCGGCAATGGCGAGGTGGCGATCCTTCTGCGGGATCTTCTTGATGGTGACGTCGAGCCCGTTCTTCTTGAAGATGCCGGCCTCCTTCGCCAGCGTCAGCGGCGCGAAACCGGTCCAGCCGGAAATGCCGACGCCGACCTTGACGTCGTCGGCGTAGGCGGTCGTCGAGGCCAGGAGCGCGGCCGTTACTGCGAGAAGCCCTAGTCTGCGCATCGTCATCGTCCTTTGCTGTGAGAGGAAGCTTGTCGTGCGGCTCGCAGCCGTGATGGCTGCGATCTCCGCTTGTCTTTGCATGCGTGCTTGCAAATCCCGTGCTCAGATCGGGCGCGCATGAGCCGTCTCATTCGCTGCCCCTGAATCGTGCTACCAGGCGGTGCTGCTCGCCGGGATAGATCAGCCTGACAGCCGTGAGCGGCTGCCCCTTGCGCCAGGTGTGGCGCTCGATCACGAGGCAGGGTGCGCCGGTCGCGATGTCGAGACCTTCGGCAATTGTATCGTCGGCGACGATGGCGCTGATCGCGTGCTCAGCCTCGGTCCAGGGCACGTGATGCAGCAGCCATGAGCCTGGCGGATCGATCTTGAAGTCGGCCTTGGCCGCATCGGGCACCGCGTCGAGATCGATCAGGCGATCCTCGATTGCGAACGGGACGTTGTCGGCGCTGTGCCGGCAGCGGATCGCAATCACCTTGCACGGTTTCTTGACGCCGAGCCGCTCGCGATCGGCAGCATTGGCCGTGCGGCGGGTCGAGGAGATCAACTGATAGCCGTAGGCGCGGCCGAGCGCGCCGATCTCGGCGCGGATGTCGGGGATCTTCAGCACCGCCGACAGGAATTGCGGACGCCGCACGAACGTGCCGGCGCGACGTCGTCGTTCGATCAGGTCGGCCTGGGCGAGCTCTGAGAGCGCCTTGTTCACGGTCATGCGCGAGCAGCCGTAGCGCGCCATGATCTCGTGCTCGAACGGGATACGATGTCCGGGCGGCCATTCGCCGGTGAGGATGCGGCGCTCGATGTCCTGGCGGATCGTCTTGTAGAGCGTGCCGGCGCCCGGCTTGACGCGATCCTCGGCGAGGCTCATGCGAGCAGCCTCCGCACCGCCGTGTTGAAGCCGCGCCGGGCGGCCTCGCGCGAACGATGATGGCCGCCCTGGACGACCTTGGCGCCGCTCGCCCAGACACAGTCGATGGCGTCGTGCGATGTCGCGAAGATCCAGCCGTCGAGCAGCGCATCCTGCGTCCGCCCTGCGAGCGACGGATGCGACAGATCAAACGTGACGATATCGGCACGGCCTCCGACCTGGAGCCCGGCGTTGGATTGCGCCAGCGCCTGAGCGCCGCCGGCGAGAGCGGCATCAAACAGCGTTCGGCCCGTCGACGCATGCGGGCCCGACGTCAGCACGTTGCGCTCGCGATGCGTCAGCCGCTGACCGTATTCGAGCTGGCGCAACTCGTCGCTGACGCCGACCAGCACGTTCGAGTCAGTGCCCACGCCAATGCGCCCGTGCGCGCGCAGATAGTCGCGCGCCGGGAAGATGCCGTCGCCGAGGCTGGCTTCGGTGATCGGGCAAAGGCCGGCCGTCGCGCCGCTCCGCGCGAGCGCCGCCGTTTCGTCGGCCGTCATGTGCGTGGCGTGGATCAGGCACCAGCGCGCATCGACGGTGTGGTGATCGAGCAGCCATTGCACCGGACGCCGGCTCGACCAGGCGAGGCATTCCTCGACCTCTTTGACCTGCTCGGCGGCATGGATGTGGATCGGGCCGCCGTCCGCGAGCGGCAGCAGGGCCATCAACTCATCCGGTGCGACAGCGCGCAGGCTGTGCGGCGCGATGCCGAGATTGGCGCCACGAAGCGAGCTGATGGCCTTGCGCGAGGCCGTCAGCAGCGTGGCAAACTGATCGATATTGCAGATGAAGCGCCGCTGGCCGTCATGCGGCGCCGCGCCGCCGAAGCCGCCATGCGCATAGAAGCTCGGCAGCAGCGTCAGGCCGATTCCGGATGTCTGGGCAGCCGCGGCGATGCGCACCGCCATCTCGGCGATATCGGCGTAAGGCGTGCCGTCGCGATCGTGGTGCAGATAATGGAATTCGCCGACCCGCGTGAAGCCGCGCTCAAGCATCTCGACATAGAGCAGCGTCGCGACCGCCTCGACATCCTCGGGACGCATCGACAGCGCGAAGCGGTACATCGTCTCGCGCCACGTCCAGAACGTGTCGGTGGAATGTCCGCTGACCTCGGCAAGCCCGGCCATGCCGCGCTGGAACGCGTGGCTGTGCAGACTGGCGATGCCGGGGATCGCGACCTCGTGTTGCTCGTCTTCGGAGGTCGGAGGCACGCCCGCCGAGACCTGCGCGATCGCGCCGTTGCTGATGACGACCTGCACGTCCTCGGCCCAACCCGTGGGCAGAAGCGCGGATGCGAAGTGCAGTGACGCCATGTTTGATAAGCCCGCTGGACAGAACGGCGGAAGCGAGTTTATGTATAGACATATCGCCCGTCAAGCTTTCGTGAAGGTGGGAGGCAACATGGCCGAGCGTTTCGACCGGATCTGGCGCAATGCGCGGCTGGCAACGCTGCGCGAGAGCGCGGCTGGTCTTGGCGTGATCGAGCAGGGCGTGGTCGCTGCCCGCGACGGCCGCATCGTCTTTGCTGGTCCGCAATCGGATTTCCCGGCCGACGCTGACGCGCCTGAGCTGATCGAATGCGACGGCCGCTGGATCACGCCGGGCCTCGTCGACTGCCACACGCATCTTATTTACGGCGGCGACCGTGCTCACGAGTTCGAGTTGCGTCTGGCGGGCGCAAGCTATGAGGAGATCGCGCGGGCGGGCGGCGGCATCGTGTCCACCGTGGCCGCCACGCGCGCCGCGAGCGAAGAAGCGCTCATCGCCAGCGCGATGCCGCGGCTCGATGCGCTGATCGCCGAGGGCGTCACCACGATCGAGATCAAGTCCGGCTACGGCCTGGAGACCGCGACCGAGCTGCGGCAATTGTCTGCAGCCCGCGCGCTCGGTGGCAGGCGGCCCGTCTCCGTGCGCACCAGCTTTCTCGGCGCTCATGCGCTGCCGGTCGAAGCGGATGGCGACAGGGATCGCTATATCGATCTCGTCTGCAACGAGATGCTGCCGGCAGTCGCCAAGTCCGGGCTCGCTGATGCCGTCGATGCCTTCATGGAGACCATCGCCTTCTCAGCGGCGCAGGCGACGCGTGTCTTTGCCGCGGCCAAGATGCACGGTCTGCCGGTCAAGCTACATGCCGATCAGCTTTCCAATCTCGGCGGCGCGGCGCTTGCGGCCGAGTTCGGCGCGTTGTCGGCCGATCATCTCGAGCATACCGACGAGGCTGGCGCGGCCGCGATGGCCCGGAGCGGCACTGTCGCCGTGCTGCTGCCCGGCGCGTTCTATTTCATCCGCGAGACGCAGAAGCCGCAGGTCGATCTGTTCCGCAAGCACGGCGCGAAGCTCGCGCTCGCGACCGACTGCAATCCCGGCTCGTCGCCGCTGACATCCTTGTTGCTGGCCATGAACATGGCGGCGACGCTGTTCCGGATGACCGTCGACGAATGCATCGCCGGCGTGACGCGCGAAGGCGCGCGTGCCTTGGGCGTATTGGGCGAGACCGGCACGCTCGAAGCCGGCAAGCGGTGCGATCTGGCGATATGGGACATCGGCCGTCCTGCTGAAATCGTCTATCGCATGGGCTTCAATCCCCTTCATCAGCGCGTCTGGAGAGGGCGATGAGCACGATCGTTGCGGCGCCCGGCCGCGTCAGTCTCGACGACCTCGCGCACGTCTACGCGGGCGGGCCGCTTGCGCTCGATCCATCCTATTGGCCGCGTGTTGACGCTGCCGCGGCCATCGTCGCCAAGGCGGCGCAGGGCGCCGAGCCGGTCTATGGTATCAACACCGGCTTCGGCAAACTCGCCTCGAAACGCATCCCGCCGGAGCAGACCGCACAGCTCCAGCGCAACCTGATCCTGTCGCATTGCTGTGGTGTCGGGCCCGCCACGCCAGAGCCGGTCGTGCGGCTGATGATAGCGCTTAAAATCATCTCGCTCGGCCGCGGCGCCTCTGGCGTGCGCCGCGAGATCATCGAGCAATTGCAGGCGATGCTGGCGCAGGGTGTGTGTCCGTTTGTGCCACAGCAGGGCTCGGTCGGTGCGTCAGGCGATCTCGCGCCGCTCGCGCATATGACGGCGGTCATGATCGGGGAAGGCCAGGCCTTTCTTGACGGCCGGCTGGTGCCCGGGCGCGAGGCGCTCGCGTGTGCCGGACTTGCGCCGCTCACGCTCGGACCGAAGGAAGGGCTCGCGCTCATCAACGGCACGCAGTTCTCGACGGCCTATGCGCTCGCCGGCCTTTTCCGCGCGCATGATCTGCTCGACGCGGCGCTGGTGACGGGCGCGCTGTCGGTTGACGCCGCGATGGCGTCGACCGCGCCGTTCCGTCCTGAGATCCAGGCGCTACGCGGCCATCCCGGGCAGATCGCGGCTGGCCGCGTTCTGACCGTGCTGCTCGACGGCAGCGATATCCGCTTATCGCATCTCGAAGGCGACGAGCGCGTGCAGGATCCGTGTTGCCTGCGGTGCCAGCCGCAGGTCGCCGGCGCGGCGCTCGATCTGCTCACCCAGGCGGCGCGCACGCTCGTCACGGAAGCCAACGCCGTCACCGACAATCCGCTGGTGCTGGTCGAGACCGGCGAGATCATCTCGGGCGGCAATTTCCACGCCGAGCCAGTGGCGTTTGCCGCCGATCAGATCGCGCTGGCGCTGTCCGAGCTCGGCGCGATCAGCGAGCGGCGCATCGCGACGCTGGTCGACCCCGCGCTGAATTTCGGCCTGCCGCCGTTCCTGACGCCGGAGCCCGGACTCAATTCCGGTTTCATGATCGCGGAGGTGACGGCGGCAGCGCTATTTGCCGAGAACAAGCAGCGCGCGCTGCCCTGCTCGATCGACTCCACGCCGACCAGTGCCAATCAGGAAGATCACGTCTCGATGGCCGCGCACGCGGCGCGGCGGCTGCACGACATGGCAGACAATCTCGCTGCGATCATCGGCATCGAGCTGCTCGTCGCCGCCCAAGGCATCGAGCTGCGAGCGCCGCACAGTACCAGCGCGGCGCTGTCTGCTGTCATTGCCGCGCTTCGCGCGCATGTGCCGGCGCTGGAGCACGACCGCTACATGGCCGACGATCTCGCCAAGGCCGCCGCGCTTGTCAGCGGCGGTGTGCTGGCCGGGGTTGCGACGCATGCACTCGGACGCGATCCGTTCCCCAAGCTTGGATGAGAGGGACCCATGAACCGACGCCTGGACAATGAGCGGGTGATCCGCGCGCCCCATGGCAGCGAGATCAGCGCCAAGAGCTGGCTCACCGAAGCGCCGCTGCGCATGCTGATGAACAATCTCGATCCTGACGTGGCCGAGAAGCCCAGCGAACTGATCGTCTATGGCGGCATCGGCCGCGCCGCGCGCGACTGGGACAGCTTTGATCGCATCGTTGCCTCCTTGCGCAAGCTCGAAGCCGATCAGACGCTTGTCGTGCAGTCCGGCAAGCCGGTCGGCATCTTTCGTACGCACCCGGACGCGCCGCGCGTCCTGATCGCCAACTCCAACATCGTGCCGCATTGGGCGACGCTCGATCACTTCAACGCGCTCGATAAAATGGGCCTGATGATGTACGGCCAGATGACGGCGGGGTCCTGGATCTACATCGGCAGCCAGGGCATCGTGCAGGGCACCTACGAGACCTTCGTCGAGGTCGGCCGACGCCACTACAATGGCGATCTCGCCGGCAAATGGATTCTGACCGCTGGCCTCGGGGGCATGGGCGGTGCGCAGCCATTGGCCGCGACGATGGCTGGCGCTTCGATGCTCGCGGTCGAATGCCAGCCGAGCCGCATCGAGATGCGGCTGCGCACCGGCTATCTCGATCGCCAGGCCGCCTCGCTCGACGAGGCCCTGGCGCTCATGGCCGAGGCTGCCAGCACCAAGAAGGCGGTGTCCGTCGGCCTGCTTGGCAACGCCGCCGAGATCTTTCCGGAGCTGGTGCGCCGTGGCGTCCGTCCCGACATCGTCACCGATCAGACCAGCGCGCACGATCCGATCAACGGCTATCTGCCCAAGGGTTGGACGCTCGCCGAATGGGAGGCCAAGCGAGCGTCTGATCCCAAGGCGGTGGAGCTGGCGTCCAAGACGTCGATGGTCGGCCACGTCCAGGCCATGCTGGATTTTCACGCCATGGGCATTCCGACGCTCGACTATGGCAACAACATCCGCCAGATGGCCAAGGACATGGGCCTTGCCAATGCGTTCGACTTTCCGGGCTTCGTGCCGGCCTATATCCGTCCGCTGTTCTGCCGCGGCATCGGCCCGTTCCGCTGGGCGGCTTTGTCCGGCGATCCCGAGGACATCTACAAGACGGACGCCAAGGTGAAGGAGCTGCTGCCCGACAACAAGCATCTGCACAACTGGCTCGACATGGCGAGGCAGCGCATCAAGTTCCAGGGCCTGCCGGCGCGGATCTGCTGGGTCGGGCTCGGCGACCGCCATCGCCTCGGGCTTGCCTTCAACGAGATGGTGGCCCGCGGCGAATTGAAGGCGCCGATCGTGATCGGCCGGGACCATCTCGATTCCGGCTCGGTGGCGAGTCCGAACCGCGAGACTGAGGCGATGAAGGACGGCTCCGACGCCGTGTCGGATTGGCCGCTGCTCAACGCACTGCTCAATTGTGCGAGCGGCGCCACCTGGGTGTCGCTGCATCATGGCGGCGGCGTCGGCATCGGCTATTCGCAGCATGCCGGCATGGTGATCGTCGCCGACGGCACGGCGGACGCGGCGCGGCGGCTGGAGCGCGTGCTGTGGAACGATCCGGCCACCGGCGTGATGCGCCACGCCGATGCCGGCTATGAGGACGCGATCGCCTGCGCCGACGCCAATGGTCTCGATCTGCCGAGCCTCGTCCGTTGAAGCGCTGATGGGTTGAAGAGCGGCCCCTGATTGTGGTCTCATGCTGGCAACGCGGCGGGAACGCGTCGCGGCGCAGGGGACGCTCATGGGAATCGCCTTTCCGTTCTCGGCCATCGTCGGCCAGGACGAGATGAAGCTGGCGCTGATGATCGCTGCCGTCGATCCGAAGGTTGGCGGCGTGCTGGCCTTTGGCGATCGCGGCGCCGGAAAATCCACCGCGGTGCGCGCGCTCGCCGCGCTCTTGCCGCCGATGAGCGCCGTGATCGGCTGTCCCTATCAATGCGATCCGGCCGACGTCGCCGCGCAATGCGCCGCGTGCCGCGCGCGCTCCAAGCCGAGCGGCAAGGCGAAAAAGCCGGCGGCGTTGAAGGCGCATCAGGTGCCGGTTCCGGTCATCGACCTGCCGCTCGGGGCCACCGAGGACCGCGTCGTCGGCGCGCTCGATCTGGAGCGTGCGCTGGCTCATGGCGAGAAATCGTTCGAGCCGGGGTTGCTTGCGCGCGCCAACAGAGGCTTTCTCTATATCGACGAGGTCAATCTGCTGGAGGATCATCTCGTCGATCTTCTGCTCGACGTCGCCGCCTCCGGCGAGAACGTCGTCGAGCGCGATGGCCTCAGCATCCGCCATCCGGCGCGCGTGGTGCTGGTCGGGACCGGTAATCCGGAGGAGGGCGAGCTGCGGCCGCAACTGCTCGATCGCTTCGGTCTCTCGGTCGAGGTCAAGACGCCCGCTGACCTGCCGACGCGCATCGAGGTGATCAAGCGGCGTGACGCGTTCGAGACAAATCCCACGGCGTTCGTCGGGCATTGGGAGAAGGAGGAGGCCAAGCAGCGCAAGCGCATCCTGGCCGCGCGCGAGCACATCGGCTCGGTGAAAGTCGCCGATCGCGAGCTGGAGCAGGCGGCGCGGCTGTGCATGGCGCTCGGCACCGATGGCCTGCGCGGCGAGCTCACCTTGATGCGTGCGGCGCGCGCCGCGGCGGCGCTGGACGGCGTTAAGGCGGTCGATGACGGCCATCTCAAGACGGTGGCGCCGATGGCGCTGCGGCACCGCCTCAGGCGCAATCCGCTCGACGATTCCGGCTCGTCGGTGCGCGTCGAGCGCGCGCTCAATGAGCTGTTCGCATCGTGAGCGACGGCGCCGCGATCTGGGCCGATGCGATGATCGCGGCTGCGCTGGCGGCGATCGATCCGGCGGCTGCGTCGGTGCTGTTGCGTGCGGGCGCCGGCCCGGTGCGCGATCAGTGGCTCGATCTGTTGCACGAATTGATGCCGTCGTCGACGCCTTTGCGCAAGCTGCCGCCGTCGATCTCCGACGATCGCCTGCTTGGCGGCCTCGATCTTGCCGCGACCTTGCAGGCGGGGCGGCCGGTGCTGCAACGTGGGCTGCTCGCCGATGCCGATGGCGGCGGGCTGATCGCCGTGATGGCCGAGCGCATGTCGCAGTCGACGGTCGCACATCTCTGTGTTGCCCTCGACACCGGGGCTATCAGCATCGAGCGCGATGGCATGTCGCTGCGCGCGCCGGCTCGGCTCGGACTGATTGCACTCGACGAGGGCATCGGTGATGAGCGCGTGTCGCCTGCCTTGGCCGACCGCCTGGCCTGCCATCTCGATCTCAGCAAAGTTGCGCGCGTCGATCTCGGCGAGAGCCTGTTCGACTCGTCCGACATCGCAGCAGCGCGTGCGCTGCTGCCGCAGGTCCGTTTGCCGGACGAGGCGATCGCGGCGCTGACGACGACGGCCTGTGCGCTCGGCATCGACTCGCTGCGCGCGCCGTTGCTCGCCTGTCGCGTCGCGCGCATCGCAGCGGCGCTTGATGGCAAGGTCGAAGTCGCAGACTCGCACGTCGCCTGCGCCGCGCGGCTGGTGCTGGCGCCGCGCGCCACCCGGCTGCCTGCAGCGGATGACGAGACCGAGAACAGCGAGGCGCCGGAGCCCGAGAATGAGTCGGCCGAGAGTGAGGACGACGACCGCAGCGAGAACGGTCCGCTCGAGGATCGCGTGCTCGAAGCGGCGCAGGCGGCCATTCCACTCGACCTGCTGAAGCGGCTGCAGGAGGAACGCGCCACCCGTTTCCGCAGCAGCAGCGTCAGCAAGCAGGGCACCGCTCAGAAGGCGCCGAAGCGCGGCCGTCCGATCGGCGCGCGACGCGGCGAATGGCGCGCCGGGGCGCGGCTCAACGTGCTCGAGACCTTGCGCGCGGCAGCGCCGTGGCAGCCGCTGCGGCGGCGGACGCAACGTTCCGGCAAGAGCGGCCGGCTGATCGTGCACAAGGACGACATTCGCATCACCCGCTTCAAGCAGCGCTCGGGCACCACGACGATCTTCGTCGTCGATGCCTCCGGCTCGTCGGCCTTGCAGCGCCTTGCCGAAGTCAAGGGCGCGGTCGAGCTGCTGCTCGCCGAATGCTACATCCGCCGCGACGAGGTCGCGCTGATCGCGTTTCGCGGCAAGGGCGCCGAGCTCTTGCTGCCGCCGACGCGCTCGCTGACGCGCGCCAAGCGCAGTCTCGCGGCGCTGCCCGGCGGCGGCGGCACGCCGCTGTCGGCGGCGATCTTCGCCGCGACCGAGCTCGCGCTCGCCGTGAAGGCCAAGGGCCAGGCGCCGACCATCGTGCTGATGACCGACGGCCGGGCCAATGTCGCGCGCGATGGCGGCGGCCGCAGCGAGGCCGAGGCGGAGGCGCTGGTCGCTGCGAAGCAGCTCGCGCTGACCGGCATTCCGGTCGTGCTGGTCGATTCCTCGCCTCGCCCGCAGGACAAGGCCGCGCAGCTCGCCGGTGCGATGCAAGCGCGTTACGTCGCGCTGCCTCATGCCGATGCCGCACGGTTGTCGCAGGCCGTCATGGCGCAAGCCGGCCGCGGCTGACGGCGCTGGAACCCGCGGCGTCAAGCGGCGTTCCAACGGTGACTGACAAGACGTTCGGTCATCGCTATGCTCGTCCCGGTCGGTCGGCAGTGGTGGACTCTGCTATCCGCAGGAAAAAGCCAGACAGGAGCACGCCATGCAGGTCGCTTCGACCACACAGAGTGATCATGCCTCTGCTCCGGGCGTGGTCACGATGCCCCCGCCGTTGTCCGCGCCGCGCTTCGAACTTACGGATGCGCGCGTCGGACGCATCACCTGCTATGGCGATGGCCCGGCGGCGCCGGGCGATCGACGGCCGCTGTTGCTCATTCACAGCGTCAACGCCGCGGCGACGGCCTACGAGATGAAGCCGCTGTTCGAGCACTACCGCCAGACGCGTCCCGTCTATGCGCTCGATCTGCCGGGCTTCGGCCTGTCCGACCGTGCCGATCGCATCTACACACCGCGCATCATGACCGACGCCATCCTGCTCGCGGCGAACGAGATTCGCCGCCGTCATGGCGACGCCGCGATCGACGCCATCGCGCTGTCGCTCGGCTGCGAGTTCGCCGCGCGCGCCGGCACCGAGGCGCCGAACCTGTTTCGCACCTTGGCGCTGCTCAGCCCGACCGGCTTCGATCGCCGCGCCGAGGCCGCGGCCAAGACGGCTGGCAACAAGGACACGACCCGCGCCATGCCGTGGGTGCGCAACATCCTCAACGTCTCCCTGTGGAAGCACGGATTCTTCACCCTGCTGACCTCGCGCGCCAGCATTCGTTTTTTCCTGCAGAAGACCTTTGGTCGCAAGGACATCGACGAGGGCCTTTTGGAATACGACTACATCACCACGCACCAGCCCGGCGCCGAGAACGCGCCGTATTCGTTCGTCTCCGGCTATCTGTTCAGCACCAATGCCGTGAAGCTCTACCAGGCACTGGCGATGCCGGTCTGGATGGTGCATGGCGTGCGCGGCGATTTCGTCGACTATCACGGCAAGCACGCCGTCGAGGCTCTGCCCAACTGGCGGATCGAGGTGATGCAGACCGGGGCAATGCCGCATTTCGAACAGCTTGATAAAGTCGTTGCCAGCTATGATGATTTCCTGACGCGCGCGGCCGATCGTTGACGGTGCCGGCGGCGTCCAACCGCGTGGGCCGGCATGAGCGACAAGCCGAACTGGAGCGTCGACGGCAGCGACTGGCCCAACCGCGTGGCCAGTCGCTTCGTCGAGGCCGCGGGCCTGCGCTGGCACGTTCAGATCATGGGCGAGGGGCCAGTCGCGCTGCTCGCCCACGGCACCGGTGCCGCGACCCATTCCTGGCGCGATCTCGCGCCGCTGCTCGCCAGGCACTTCACCGTCGTCGCGCCGGATCTCTCCGGCCACGGCTTCACCTCCACGCCGCATTGGCGGCGGCTGTCGCTCGACGGCATGTCGCGCGATCTCGCTGGCCTCTGCGAGAAGCTTGCGATCGCGCCTGAAATCGCGATCGGCCATTCCGCGGGCGCGGCGATCCTGACCCGCATGACGCTCGATGGCCTGATCACGCCGAAGCTGATCGTCAGCCTCAACGGCGCCTTTCTGCCGTTCGGCGGCGCGGCCGCGCAGTTCCTGTCGCCGCTCGCCAAGATGATGGCGCTCAATCCGCTGGTGCCGCGGCTGTTCGCCTGGCGGGGCCGCGATCCGGCGGCGGTGCATCGGCTGCTGAAGGGGACCGGCTCGACGATCGACGCGACAGGCGAGCGGCTGTATCGGCGGCTGGTCGGCAGCCCCGGCCATGTCGGCGCCGCGCTCGAAATGATGGCGAACTGGGACCTGCATCCGCTTGGGCGCGAGCTGCCGCGGTTGAAGACCGCGCTGCTTCTGGTCGCGGCCGCGCATGACCGTGCCATTCCGCCAGACGTCGCGCGTCGCGTCCAGCAATCGGTGCCTCAGGCGCAGCTCGAACTCATTGATGGCCTTGGTCATTTGGCCCATGAGGAGCAGCCGGCGAGGATTGCGGGCCTGATCGTCAACGCCGCCGAGCGCGCCGGCGTGCTCGCGGTGCAGCAGGAAATGTCAAACTAGATTGACATTTTTTGGCTAGCGAAAACGTCAGTTTCAATTTACGCTTTCGCCCATGCTCGACGTCTCCACCATCAAGGCCGCTGTCCCGGCTGCGCTCGGAGACCGGCCGCATGCGGTCGTGATCGGCTCCGGCTTCGGCGGCCTCGCCGCAGCGGTCCGGCTCGGTGCGCGCGGCTATCGCGTCACCGTCTACGAGCAGCTCGACGCGCCCGGCGGCCGCGCCTATGTGCATCGCCAGGACGGCTTCACCTTCGATGCCGGCCCGACCATCGTCACCGCGCCGTTCCTGTTCGAGGAGCTATGGCAGCTGTGCGGTCGGAGGATGTCCGACGACGTCACGCTCAAGCCGATCTCGCCGTTCTATCGCATCCGGTTCGACGACGGCACCGTGTTCGACTGCTCGGGCGACCCGGCCGAGATGCGCGCCGAGGTGGCGCGGCTGTCGCCCGGCGACGTCGACGGCTACGAGCGCTTCATGAAGGCGAGCGAGGCGATCTTCAGAAAGGGCTTCGAGGAGCTTGGCGACGTGCCGTTCCTGTCGTTCATGGACATGGCCAAGATCGCGCCGGCGATGATCAAGCTGCAGAGCTTTCGCTCGGTCTATGGCCTCGTCTCGCACTATGTCCGCGACGAGCGGCTGCGCATCATCCTCAGCTTCCATCCGCTGCTGATCGGCGGCAACCCGTTCACGACCACGTCGATCTACTGCCTGATCGCCTATCTCGAGCGGCGCTGGGGCGTGCACTTTGCGATGGGGGGCACCGGCGCGCTCGTCGAGGGACTCGTCGACCTGATCGAGGGGCAGGGCGGTGCGGTGCGCTGTTCGACCCCCGTCGCGGAGATCACGACCAGGAACGGCGCCGCCACCGGCGTGCGACTCGCCTCCGGCGAGACGATCGCGGCGGACGTCGTGGTGTCCAATGGCTGCGCGGCCTGGACCTACAAGCATCTGCTGCCGAGCGTGTCGCGCCGGCGCTGGACCGATGCGCGCATCGACCGTGCGCGCTATTCGATGAGCCTGTTCGTCTGGTATTTCGGCACGAAGCGCCGCTACGACGACGTTCAGCATCACACCATCCTGCTCGGCCCGCGCTATCACGACCTGCTCGACGACATCTTCCGCCGCAAGGTCCTGGCGGATGATTTCAGCCTCTATCTGCACCGGCCGACCGCGACCGATCCGTCGCTGGCGCCCGATGGCTGCGATGCCTTCTACGTGCTGTCGCCGGTGCCGCATCAGCAGAGCGGCATCGACTGGCGTGCGGCCGCCGAGCCGTTCCGCAAGCGGATCGAGGCCGCGCTGAGCGACACGCTGCTGCCGGACCTTGCCGGCCAGCTCGTCACGTCGCGGCTGCTGACGCCCGATGATTTCGAGCATCGCCTGTCGTCCTATCGCGGCGCGGCGTTCGGGCTCGAGCCGGTGCTGATGCAGAGCGCCTGGTTCCGGCCGCACAACAAGAGCGAAGAGGTCGAGCGGCTCTATCTGGTCGGCGCGGGCACCCATCCCGGCGCCGGCCTGCCGGGCGTGCTGTCCTCGGCGCGTGTGCTCGATGATCTCGTGCCCGCGCCGCATGAGCTGGAGCGGCGATGAGCTGGCAAACGGACATTGCGATCTGTCGGCGGATGTTGCGGGGCGGATCGAAGACGTTCTTTGCCGCCTCGAAAGTGCTGCCCCGCGCGGTCGGCGATCCCGCCGTCGCGCTCTACGCGTTCTGCCGCGAGGCCGATGATGCGATCGACGGGCCCGGCCGCCGCGTCGACGCCGTCGAGCTGCTGCACGAACGGCTCGACCGGATCTATGATGGCACGCCGGACGACAGTCCCGTCGATCGCGCGCTGGCCGGCGTCGTGGCGCATTTCACGATTCCGCGCGCGCTGCCGGAGGCGCTGCTCGAAGGGCTCGCCTGGGACGCCCAGGGCCGCCGCTATGAGACCCTGAGCGACGTGCTCGCCTATGCCGTGCGCGTCGCCGGCACGGTCGGCGTGATGATGTCGCTCTTGATGAACCGGCGCGAGGCCGGGACGATCGGACGCGCCTGCGACCTCGGCATCGCCATGCAGCTCACCAACATTGCCCGCGATGTCGGCGAGGACGCGCACGCTGGCCGGCTCTATCTGCCGCGGCAATGGCTGCGCGAGGCGGGCCTCGATATCGAGACCTGGCGTGCCGCGCCGTTCTTCGACGACCGCATCGGCCGGGTCACCGCGCGACTGCTCGCAGTCGCCGACGTGTTCTATGCGCGCGCTTCCGCAGGCATCGCCGATCTGCCGTGGAGTTGCCGGCCCGGCATCCATGCGGCGCGGCTGATCTATGCCGAGATCGGCCGCGAGGTCGCACGTGCCGAATTCGATTCGCTGTCGCGGCGCGCATTCGTCTCGATGCCGCGCAAGCTGCAGCTTCTCGGCAAGGCCGCGGTGATGTCGCTGCTGCAGGAGCAGCCGTCGCTGGCGCCGCCGCGGCCGGAGGCGCGCATTTTGATCGAGGCGGTCGTCGCGGCGGATGCGCAGCGCCCGCACGCGATCGCGCCGCCGCGCCGGACTGTTCACGATCGCGCGCTGTGGGTGCTCGACCTGTTCGAGCGCCTGGAGCGACGCGATCAGTTGTTGCGCTCGGGGCGGTCGTCGTAGCGAGGCGAGGTCGTCGGCATGACGGTAAGGCGGCCGGCGCGGATTGCAGCGCTCGGAAAGTCGCGCGTGAGACGCTCAGATGCGGAAGGCCAAGGTCAGACCCGCGAGTGACGCGCCATGAGCGAGATGGGGGGCCTGCTCGAATTCGTCGTCGTCGCGATGTGCATCGCCGGCTGGCTCGTGCTCGAATGGCAGGGCCGCCGCCTCGACCGCCAGCGCGCCGAGCGCGAGGCCAGGGAGCGCGAAGCGGAGAAGCGGTAGGGTGGGGGGAGGCGGATTCACGTCTCAAACAGCGATCGACATAGCTTCGCGTTCTCGCGGCAGATGTTGCCCGAGCTTTGCGATCAGGTCGTCCCTCGCGAGAGTGCAGAGGGCGCAGGGAATGCCGGGTGAAGGCCCCACCCATGGCCCGCCTGCAGAAAAAATGCAGGCGGCAGGTACCACAGGCAAAGCCGGTTCAACCGGCATTCCCTGCGCGACGGTCTTCACGCTTATACGCAGTCTCCCTGGTGCGCCGGGCTTGTTGGCCACCATCACCACGCGGCACATCAGCGCCATCGCGGCTTGATACCAGCGTCGGGGTATCAGGACGCTGCGATTTCACGTCCGCAAGCTGCCGTTCGTCCGCGCATCCGAAGACACGCTGCGGCAAAATCGCGGCCATCGCATCCCCACCTCGCGTGTCGTGACGATCGCGCGCTACGCCCCTCTGCAGTGAGGCGGGATGCGCGGAGATAATCATGATTCACGAAAAATCGCAAGAGATTTATTTTTATCGGAAGTCGGCGCCATGTTCTCAGTCGTCGTCCCAGCGAACGCCGGGACCCATACCCCCAGGGAGCGGTTTGAGGCAGGCTGGCTATTGGCATTTTGCCCATCATTAAGGCCGCGGCGTATGGATCCCGGATCGGCGCCGTGACGCGCTGGGGCGCGTCACGGCTTGTCCGGGACGACACCTGTTGGTTTGTCGCGAAAGCACACGCCCTGGGGCGAAGCGTTTGCGTTCTTATCGGCCTCTTGATCAACCTCGTCCTCTCCGGCCCTCACCACCGCGGCATCCGGAACGGCAGCATGGCCTGCACGATCGGCATCTGGAAGCGGTCGAGCGACAGGCTCTCATGCATCACCGCGACATCCTCGCCGTGCAGACGGGCGGCGAGATGGGAGCGCGCGTAGAACGGGGCGTCCTCCAGCGTGTTCACGACGCGCACCGGTGCGTCGGCGTCGGCGCGGGCGCTGCGGTCGACGCGCCACAGCGTCTTGCGCAAAGGCGCCTCCGCGAGCGGCGTGATCGATTCCAGACGGCCCGCGGGGTCGACGTGCAGCGCGAGCGACGCATCGGCGCCGTCGCGTGCGACGGTGTCATAGGAGATCACGGTGCCGGTGCGCGTCGCCGCGCGCGACCATTGCCAGCTCTGGAAGTCGCGCTCCAGCGGCGCATCGCCATGGTTGATGTCGAAATAGCCGTCGCCGCGCCAGCGCAGATCCGGATGATCGAAATCGACCGACACGCGGCAGCATGGCGCGATCGGCTGCCAGCGGTGGCGTCCCTCGGTATCGAGCGTGAACGCGATCTCGTTCAGCGCCGTCGGCACGACGCGGACGCGACCGCGCAGCGGCAGCGGCCAGGGCACGCTGACCTCGCTGATCTCGATGGTGAGCTCGCGGCCGTTCCAGGCGAGGCTGCTCGGACCGAGCCCGAGGCTCGCAGGCTCGCGCGTGATTGCGCCGCGTCCGCGCTCGGTCATGGCCCAGCGCCGCGCGCGCGCGCCATAGAGCGCAACGTTGAGCGCACAGTGATTTTCGGGATCAGCCGCTCCCCGCCGCCGCACCCACGCGTAGTACGGCGAGAACACGCTGCCGACGAAGGCGATGAGCGTCATGCCGAAGCGGCCGTCATCACTCAGCGCGTCGACATACCACCACGCATAGCCGTGGTCCGGGACAATGCGGTCGAAGCAAGGTCCGCGATCGCCCGCGCAGCGGCCATCCGGCCCGACAGCGCCGCCATCGGCACGCCCGGTCCCGGATGCGCGCTGCCCCCCGCCACGTAGAGCCCCGGCAGCCTGGTCGGCGCGCCCGGCCGCTGGAACGATGCCATCCAGCCGTGCGAGCTGCGGCCGTACAGCGCGCCCCCCGTGCCAGGAAACATCCGGTTGAAGTCCGTCGGCGTTGTCACGCGGGTCAATTCCGGCGTCGTCGCGATGCTGAGGCCGCAGCGCTGCAACAGGTCGAAGGTCTGGCGGGCACATTGGCTGATCTCCGAGGGAGCGAAGCGATGATGATCACCTGACGCGGGCGCGTTGATCAGGACGAACAGCGGCTCGTTGCCGCCGGCCTCGCGCGGCTGGTCGTCGCGATCCTGCGCGCAGACATAGACGGTGGGCTCGGCCGGCATCGCGCGGCGGTCGATCAGCTGATCGAACTCGGCGCGGTAGTCGCGCGAGAAGAACACGTTGTGCCGCACCAGCGGAAAGCCGTCGGCCCGCGCGAGGCAGCTCCAGGTCATCGCCGAGAGCGAGCGCGCGGCCTGCGGGATCGCCGGCAGCGCGCGCGCGGCGTCCGCGCCAAACAGCCCCTGCGCCAGCGCGGCGACATCGGCCGTCGCAATCACCGCGTCGGCGGTGATCTGCTCACCGGTCGCGAGCCGTACGCCCGCGGCGCGACTGGCGCTCGTAACGATGCCGGCGACCTCGGCGTCATAGCGGATGCTGACGCCGTGGCGCCGCGCCAGCGCCGCGAGGCACGCGGCGAGCTCATGCATGCCGCCGTCGATCAGCCAGACGCCGGCCTGCTCGACATGGGCGACCAGCATCAGCGTCGCCGGCGCATGGAAGGGCGACGAGCCGCAATAGGTCGCGTAGCGGCCGAACAACTGCTGCAGTCGGGCATCGCGGAAATAGCCCCCGAGCGCCTTCCACAGCGTCTGGAACGGACGGATCGCCGTGAGATCGCGGAAGCCGGCATTGCGCAGCAGATGCGTCATGCTCGGCGCCGGGGTGCGGATGAAGGGATCCCTGAGCACCTCGAAGATGCGGCGAGCATCGCGGCAGAACGCGCGATAGCCCTCGGCCTCGCTGCGCCCGGCGAAATGGCCGATGGCATCGGCCGATCGCTCCTCATCGGCGAACAGATCGAGCCGGCTGCGGTCGGTCCAGGCGTGGCGCGCGAGGATGTCGAGCGGCGTCAACGTGAGATGATCCTCGAGCGCCGTGCCGAGCTCCGCAAACAGCTCGTCGAACACCCAGCGCATCGTGAACACGGTGGGGCCGGAGTCGATCCGGGCAGGGCCGATCGCGATCTGGCGCATCTTGCCGCCAGGCGCGGCGGCGCGCTCGATCACGGTCACCTCGGCGCCACGCGCGGCGAGGGTGAGCGCGGCGCTGAGGCCGGCGATGCCGGCGCCAACCACGATCACGCGGTGATCGGCCATCGCTTGTGCTCCTGTCCGCTCGGCCTGACGCAGGAAATGTCTAGCATGATTTACAGTATGGGTGTAAGTTGAAATTTACATAGGCGAGGACCGGCATGGGCCTCGCGGCAGGGGAGGCTGGCATGGACGTGATGGCCCGGATCGAGAAATCCCTCGTCACAGCGGTCGCCCTGGCCGACCGGCCCGGATGCCCGCCGCGCCTCTCGGCCGCCATGCAGGCCGCGGTGTTTCCCAAGGGGGCGCGGGTTCGTCCGCGGCTCTGTCATGCGGTGGCCAGCGCCTGCGGCGACGACGAGCCGGCCGCGACCGATGCGGCGGGATCCGCGATCGAGCTGCTGCACTGCGCCTCGCTGGTGCATGACGATCTGCCGTGCTTCGACAACGCGGCGCTGCGACGCGGGCGGCCCTCGGTGCATGCCGCGTTCGGCGAGCCGCTCGCGGTGCTCGCGGGCGATGCGCTGATCGTGCTCGCATTCCAGACGCTCGCCAAGTCGCGCTGCTCGCCGCTGCGGCTGGCGCAGCTGATCGCGACCATCGGCGATGCCGTCGGCGTGCCGCATGGCATCTCGGCCGGGCAAGCCTGGGAGTGCGAGCCGCAGATCGACCTGTCGCGCTATCACCGCTCCAAGACGGGCGCGCTGTTTGCGGCGGCCACTGTGTCGGGCGCCGCTGCAGCGGGGCATGAGAATCCGGAGGCGTGGCGCACGCTGGGCGAGACCATCGGCGAGGCCTATCAGGTCGCCGACGACATCCGCGATGCCGCCAGCGATGAAGAGGAGGCGGGCAAGCCCGTCGGCCAGGACGCCGCGCATGGCCGGCCCAACGCTGTACTGATCTATGGGCTCACCGGCGCCGTCAGCTATCTGCACGATCTCGTCGCCGACGGCATCCGCACCATGCCGCCCTGCGCCCACGCGCACGAGCTGCGCATGCTCATGGAGCAGGAAGCCAAGCGCCTGGTGCCGCGCCGCCTGGCGGCGTCGGCGGCGTGATGTTTCGGCCGCGTTGAATGGCAACGCTCGCGCCGCGCGCACAGTGCCCACCCTCCCCTGGAGGGGGAGGGGCGCCGAGCATGCGCGCAGCGGCATGCGCGGCGGGGTGGGGTGACGGACTGTCCGCGCCTGTGGTGCTGATGGCTTCGCGGGCGCCGGTGCCGGCAAACCTGATGTTGCCTCGACCCATCCTCACCTGTTTCCGGGCTCACCCCACCCCACCGCGCGCGTTGCGCGCGGTGACCCTCCCCCTTCAGGGGAGGGCAATCGCATGTGGAAATTCCGGGCTGTCGCGACGAACGATCCTGCAAGTTAGTTACTCCGTCATGCCCGGGCTTGTCCCGGGCATCCACGTCGCTCTCAGCATGCCGGCCGACGTGGATGGCCGGGACAAGCCCGGCCATGACGACGTGGAGAGAGACGAGCACAAAACGGCGATCGCCACATGCGATTGCCCTGTCCTCCAGGGGAGGGTGGGCAGTGGTGCGCGTCGATGCGCTATTGCCCGCCGACTGGAGCATTGATCCGTGTCGACCGTCGTCCGCCACGACACTCCGCCCCCGATCAGCCTCATTGATCGCTGGCGCGGCTGGCGCGACGCGCTGCTCGCGAGTGCGGCGTTCCAGCGCTGGGCGTCGGCGTTTCCGTTGACGCGGCCGATTGCGCGCAGGCGGGCGGCGGAGCTGTTCGACCTGTGCGCAGGGTTCGTCTATTCGCAGACGCTGGCGGCTTGCGTGCAGCTCGATCTGTTCGAGACGTTGCGCGCCGGGCCGTGCGATCTCGCGGCGCTGGCGTCGCGCGCGGTGGTGCCCGAGGCCGCGATGGAGAGCTTGTGCGAGGCGGCGTCCGCGCTTCAGCTGCTCGAGCGCCGCGGTGCGTGCTACGGGCTCGGGCCGCTCGGCGCGGCGCTGCTCGGCAATCCCGGCATCGCCGCCATGGTTCGACATCACGCCGCGCTGTATGCCGATCTCACCGATCCCGTGGCGCTGCTGCGCGGACAGGACCGCGAGCGCCGGCTCGCGCAGTACTGGCCGTATGCGCTGGACAAGACCGGCGATGCGCTGACACGCGACAGCGTCGCGCCCTACACGGCGCTGATGGCGGCGTCGCAGCCGATGATCGCGGACGTCGTCCTCGCAGCCTATCCCTTGAGTGGCCACCGTTGCCTGCTCGATGTCGGCGGTGGCGACGGCAGCTTCCTGACCGCCGCCGCGCGGGCTGCGCCGCAGCTGCAGCTCAAGCTGTTCGATCTGCCGGAGGTCGCCGCGATCGCGCAGGAGCGTCTCGCCAAGGCCGGGCTGGCCGATCGTGTCACGATCACGGCCGGCAGCTTCTACGACGATGCGCTCCCGACCGGAGCGGACGTGATCTCGCTGATTCGGGTCGTGCACGATCACGACGACGAGGCCGTGGCGCGGTTGCTCGCGAAGCTGCGCGCCGCGCTGCCTGACGATGGCGTGCTGCTGCTGGGCGAGCCGATGCGCGAGGCGGCCGGCGGCAGCGATGGCGTCAGCGCCTATTTCGAGATCTATCTGCGCGCGATGGGGCAGGGGCGGCCGCGCAGCCCCGCCCGCTTGCGCGAGCTGCTCCACGCGGCGGGTTTTTCGCAGGTGCGAGTGCTTCGCACCCGGATCCCGCTGATCGCCAGCGTGATTGTCGCGAAAAGCTGACACTCAAACTGTAAATATATATTGACACTCTCCATAGTCGGACTAACCTCACATCCGTAACTAAGCGGGCGTCGCCGGGGAGTTGGGCTATGGACGCGATCGCCGTCGTACTGGGGAGGCCGAGGGAGTTGTCGCTGCAACAGCTGCAGCTGGCGGATGCCCCGGACTGCCTGACCGTCGACATCGAATGGAGCGCGATCAGCACCGGCACCGAGCGGCTGCTGTACGAGGGACGGATGCCGTCCTTCCCGGGCATGGGCTATCCGCTCGTACCGGGCTACGAGGCGGTGGGCCGCGTCGCGCGCGCCGCGCCAAACTCCGGTTTTCGCAAGGGCGAGCGCGTGTTCGTGCCGGGCGCGGCGCGCTGCTTCGGCGAGGTCAGGAGCCTGTTTGGCGCCGCCGCCTCGCGTCTCAACGTTCCCGCACAGCGCCTTGTTGCGATCGATGAGACGACGGGCCAGCGCGGCGTGCTGCTGGCACTGGCGGCCACCGCCTATCATGCATTGCAGATCGGTGGTGACGGCCAGGCCGAATGCGTCGTCGGCCATGGCGTGCTCGGCCGTCTGCTGGCGCGGCTGATCGTGGCGATGGGCGGCGATCCGCCCGTGGTGTGGGAAAGCAATCCGGAGCGCGCCGTTGGTGCGACGGGCTATCGCGTCATCGATCCCTCAGAGGACAGCAGACCCGACTATCGGCTGATCTTCGATGCCAGCGGCGATGCCGGCCTGCTCGACAGCCTCATTGCTCGCCTGGCGCCACGTGGCGAGATCATCCTCGCCGGCTTCTACAGCGCGCCGCTCTCCTTCTCCTACCCGCCGGCCTTCATGCGCGAGGCGGCGATCCGCGTCGCCGCCGAATGGACGCACGAGGATCTGCTCGCGGTGCGCAATCTCATCGACACCGGTCGGCTGTCGCTGGACGGGCTGATCACGCACCACGCCGACGCCTTGTCCGCGGAGAGTGCCTACCAGACCGCGTTCGACGATCCCTCATGTCTCAAGATGGTCCTGGACTGGAGAGCTGCCGCATGAACGCCCCGACCAAGATCACCGCCAATCTTGCCGCGATGACGGATGCCTTGCGTGCCGAGGCCGCGATCGAGCCGGATGCGCCGGTGACGGCTGCGCCGAAGAAGGCCACGCAGATCATCGCGATCTACGGCAAGGGCGGCATCGGCAAGAGCTTCACGCTCGCCAACCTGTCCTACATGATGGCGCAGCAGGGCAAGAAGGTGCTGCTGATCGGCTGCGATCCGAAGAGCGACACCACCTCGCTGCTGTTCGGCGGCCGGGCCTGCCCGACCATCCTCGAGACCTCGTCGAAGAAGAAGCTCGCCGGCGAGGAGGTCAAGATCGGCGACGTCTGCTTCAAGCGCGACGGCGTGTTCGCGATGGAGCTCGGCGGGCCCGAGGTCGGCCGCGGCTGCGGCGGACGCGGCATCATCCATGGCTTCGAGCTGATCGAGAAGCTCGGCTTCCACGATTGGGGCTTCGACTATGTGCTGCTGGACTTCCTCGGCGACGTCGTCTGCGGCGGCTTCGGCCTGCCGATCGCGCGCGACATGTGCCAGAAGGTGATCATCGTCGGCTCCAACGACCTGCAGTCGCTCTACGTCGCCAACAATGTCTGCTCGGCGGTCGAGTATTTCCGCAAGCTCGGTGGCAATGTCGGCGTCGCCGGCATCGTCATCAACAAGGACGACGGCACCGGCGAGGCTGCGGCGTTCGCGGAAGCCGCCGGCATTCCGGTGCTGGCCTCGATCCCGGCCGACGACGACATCCGCCGCAAGAGCGCGAGCTATCAGATCATCGGCCGCCCCGGCACGCCCTGGGCGGCGCTGTTTGAGCACCTCGCCCAGAACGTCGCCGAGGCGCCGCCGCGGCATCCGCATCCGCTGACGCATGACGGTCTTCTCGGGCTGTTCAAGGCCTCGGAGGTCGGGCGCGACGTGGTGCTGGAGCAGGCGACGCTCGAGGACATGTGCGGCAGCACCGCAGTGGCCAAGCCGTCGCTCGAAGTGATCTACGACAGCGTGTGATGGGATCGGTCGGCGAGCGGAATGTAATGCAATGAGCGATCCTGTGGTCCATCAGGCAATCAGCGCGCAGAGCGGCGCAGCGGCAGCTCTTCTGCCGGCGCAGCCCGAGGCGCTCGGCTGCCACGCCGGCAAGGCCGAGCTCAAGCGTGCGGCCGATGCCGCCGGCAAGAGCGAGGTGCTGGCGCGCTACGCGGCCGACTATCCGGCCGGGCCGCACGACCAGCCGCAGAGCATGTGCCCGGCGTTCGGCTCGCTGCGCGTGGGCCTGCGCATGCGGCGCACCGCGACGGTGCTGTCGGGCTCGGCCTGCTGCGTTTATGGCCTCACCTTCACATCGCACTTCTACGGCGCGCGGCGCAGCGTCGGCTACGTCCCGTTCAATTCCGAGACGCTGGTCACCGGCAAGCTGTTCGAGGACATCCGCGAGGCCGTGTTCAAGCTGGCGGACCCCGCCAACTACGACTGCGTCGTCATCATCAATCTCTGCGTGCCCACCGCGTCGGGCGTGCCGCTGCAGATTCTCCCGAAGGAGATCAACGGCGTCCGCGTCATCGGCATCGACGTGCCCGGGTTTGGCGTGCCGACCCATGCCGAGGCCAAGGACGTGCTCGCCGGCGCGATGCTGAGCTACGCGCGCCGCGAGGCGGAGCAGGGTCCGGTGCAGGCGCCACGCGTGCCGCGCGGCGATCGGCCGACCATCGCGCTGTTAGGTGAGATGTTTCCGGCCGATCCCGTCGGCATCGGCATGATGCTGGCGCCGCTTGGTCTCGCCGCGGGTCCCGCGGTGCCGACGCGCGAATGGCGCGAGCTGTATGGCGCGTTGGACTGCGCGGCCGTGGCGGCGATCCATCCGTTCTACACGGCCTCGATCCGTGAGTTCGAGGCGGCGGGCCGCCCGATCATCGGCTCGGCGCCGGTCGGCTGGGATGGCACGGCGGAGTGGCTGGAGGCCGTTGGCGCGGTCTGCGGCGTCGGGCGCGCGCAGATCGATGCGGCCAAGAACGCGGTGCTGCCGGCGATCCGCGGCGCGCTTACGGCGACTCCGATCCGCGGCCGGATCACGCTGTCGGGCTATGAGGGATCGGAGCTGCTGGTCGGGCGTCTGCTGGTCGAGAGCGGCGCCGACCTGCGCTATGCCGGCACGGCCTGTCCGCGCACGCGCTGGTCGGAGGCCGACTGTGCCTGGCTCGAGAGCCGCGGCGTGCGCGTGCAGTACCGCGCCTCGCTGGAGCAGGATCTCGCGGCGGTCGATGAGTTCGCGCCGGATCTTGCGATCGGCACCACGCCGGTCGTGCAGAAGGCCAAGGCGCGCGCGATCCCGTCGCTCTACTTCACCAATCTCATTTCGGCGCGGCCGCTGTTCGGCGTCTCCGGCGCCGGCTCGCTGGCCCAGGTCGTCAATGCGGCCATTGCCGGCAAGGCGCGTTTCGACGAAATGCGCGACTTCTTCGAAGGTGTCGGTGAGGGCGACACCGCGGGCGTGTGGCAGGGCACCCCTGTCGCGCGTCCTGCTTTCCGCGACAAGTACCGCAAGGCGGTCGCGGCGCAGGCCAAGGCGCGCAAGTCCGAGGAGATGGTGTGATGCTGATCCTCGACCACGATCGCGCCGGCGGCTATTGGGGAGCGGTCTACGCGTTCACCGCGATCAAGGGCCTGCAGGTCATCATCGACGGCCCCGTGGGCTGCGAGAACCTGCCGGTGACCTCGGTGTTGCACTACACCGACGGCCTGCCGCCGCATGAGCTGCCGATCGTCGTGACGGGGTTAGGCGAGGACGAGCTCGGCCAGAAGGGCACCGAGCAGGCGATGAAGCGCGCCCGCGCCGCGCTCGATCCCGACCTGCCGGCGGTGGTCGTCACCGGCTCGATCGCCGAGATGATTGGCGGTGGCGTCACGCCCGAAGGCTCCAACATCAAGCGCTTCCTGCCGCGCACCATCGACGAGGACCAGTGGCAGAGCGCCAACCGCGCGTTGAGCTGGCTGTGGAGCGAATACGGCCCACGCCGGATTCCTGAGCGCAAGCCGCGCGCCGACGGCGAGAAGCCCAGGGTCAACATCATCGGTCCGATCTACGGCACCTTCAACATGCCGTCGGATGTCGCCGAGATCCGCCGCCTGGTCGAAGGCATCGGCGCCGAGATCAACATGGTGTTCCCGCTCGGCAGCCACCTCGCCGACGTGCCGAAGCTGGTCAATGCCGACGTCAACATCTGCATGTACCGCGAGTTCGGTCGCCTGCTGTGCGAGACGCTGGAGCGGCCTTATCTGCAGGCGCCGATCGGGCTGCATTCGACGACGAAATTCCTGCGCTCGCTGGGCGAGATGCTCGGCCTCGATCCCGAGCCGTTCATCACCCGGGAGAAGCATACGACGATCAAGCCGCTGTGGGATCTGTGGCGCTCGGTGACGCAGGACTTCTTCGGCACCGCGAGCTTCAGCATCGTCGCCTCGGAGACCTACGCACGCGGCCTGCGCAATTTCCTCGAGACCGAGCTCGGGCTGCCTTGCCACTTCGCGATCTCGCGCTGTGCCGGCGCCAAGACCGATAATGACGCCATCCGCAAGGCCATCCACGAGCGGCCGCCGCTGGTGCTGTTCGGCAGCTATAACGAACGCATGTATGCGGCGGAAGCCGGCAACCGGTCGGTCTACATCCCGGCCTCGTTCCCGGGCACGGTGATCCGGCGCCACACCGGCACGCCGTTCATGGGCTATGCGGGGGCGACCTACGTCGTGCAGGAGGTCTGCAACGCGCTGTTCGATGCGCTGTTCAACATCCTGCCGCTCGCAACCCAGCTCGACCAGATCGCGGCGACGCCGGCGCGGCTCGAGCGTGAGCTGCCATGGGATGACGGGGCCAAGCTCGCGCTCGACCAGATCATCGAGACCCAGCCGGTGCTGGTGCGGATCTCGGCGGCCAAGCGGCTGCGCGACGCCGCCGAGCGCGGTGCGCGCCAGGCTGGACTCGACAAGGTGACGGAGGACGTTCTCGCGCATGCGCGGTCGCAGCTCGCAACGGGCCAGGCCGCGTAGGCGCGGGGATAGCGGAGAGGGAGAGGACGATGTCGTTATACGAACGCATGGATCGTGACGTCGCACCGAGATCGCGCGAGCGCATCGACTATCTCCTGGTCTACGCGATGTGCTTCGCCGTGCTGATGGTCGAGGGCGTGCTGCGCCGGATCGGCTCCATCATCACCGGCCACCGGCCGGCGCCGCTCGGCGCGATCGTCGGTGAAGCGAGGATCAAGGCCGCGAACTGCGCGACCTCGTCCTTCATGGGACTTTGAGTTCGAGAGCGGTCAGTGCGCTCTCCGGATTTGCAAGGAGTTCGTGCGGCTCGCCGCACGGATGTCATCCCGGCGACGGGATGACACTTCGACGCCGCTCATCTCGGTGAGCGGCATCCGGCCGAAAGGCCAACACCAGGAGGTACCACTATGGTGGACGTACCAAACAAGGGAGGCTCTCTGTCGGGGCTGACCGAAGCGGAGGCGAGGGAATTCCATAGCATCTTCATGACGAGCTTTGTGGTCTTCACGGCGGTTGCGATCGTCGCCCACATTCTCGCCTGGATGTGGCGTCCCTGGCTGCCCGGGCCGACTGGCTACAAGGCGGCGATGGATGGGGCAGCCCACTACGCCACTCTCGCGCTCTCCTACCTGACCTGATCGAAAGGAGAAAACTATGTGGCGCTTGTGGTTGTTGTTCGATCCCCGCAGGGTTCTCGTGGCTCTCGGCGTGTTCCTGTTCGGGCTGGCATTGGTGATTCACTTCATCCTGCTCAGCACCAACCGGTTCAACTGGCTGGAGGGGCCGCGTGCAGCGAAGACGTCGTCGATCTCCGATCCGGCAACGCCGGTGAAGCTCAGCTAGCAGCTCGACGACCAGAGGGAAGCGGACGGGCGACGGCGGCAGACCCCGTTCGCCCGCTTCCCAAATCCTCTCGTCCAACGAATTCACGACACGTAGCATATCGCGCGACGGGCAGCGGAGGCAGGACCGATGGCAATGCTCAGCTTTGAACGAAAATACCGCGTCCGCGGCGGCACGTTGATCGGCGGCGACCTCTTCGATTTCTGGGTCGGACCGTTCTACGTCGGCTTCTTCGGCGTGACGACGATCTTCTTCACCTTTGTCGGCGTGGCGCTGATCCTCTACGCCACGGCGCTCGGACCGACGTGGAATCTCTGGCAGATCAGCATCAACCCGCCCGATGCCAAATACGGGCTGTCGTTCGCGCCGCTCACCGAGGGCGGCTTCTGGCAGCTCATCACGGTGTGTGCGCTCGGCGCCTTCGTCTCATGGGCGCTGCGCGAGGTCGAGATCTGCCGCAAGCTCGCGATCGGCTATCACGTGCCGTTCGCCTTCGGCTTTGCGATCTTCGCCTATTTCACGCTGGAGGTGATCCGTCCGGTGCTGATGGGCTCGTGGAGCTACGCCTTCCCCTATGGCATCATCACCCACCTCGATTGGGTGTCGAACACCGGCTATCAGTTCGGCAACTTCCACTACAATCCTGCGCACATGATCGCGATCACGTTCTTCTTCACGACGTGTCTCGCGCTCGCGCTGCACGGCTCGCTGATCCTGTCGGCCGCCAACCCGGGCAAGGGCCAGGAGATGAAGTCGCCGGAGCATGAAAACACCATGTTCCGCGATCTCCTCGGCTACTCCATCGGCACGCTCGGCATCCATCGCCTCGGTCTGTTCCTGGCGCTGTCGGCGGTGTTCTTCAGCGCCGTCTGCATCGTCATCTCCGGTCCCGCCTGGCTGATGCCGGAAGGCAATGCCTGGTCGGACTGGTGGGACTGGTGGCGCCACGTCCCGATCTGGTCGCCGCCGCAATGAGTTCAAGGAGAGGTCGTCATGGCCCAATACCAGAACATCTTCACGCAGATCCAAGTTCGTAGTGCGATCTATCCGGGTATCCCGATCGAGCCCGGCGTCTGGGAGCGCATCGGCAAGGGCAGCTTCAACTATTGGTTCGGCAAGCTCGGCGATGCCCAGGTCGGCCCGGTCTATCTCGGCTTTCTCGGCCTCGCGTCGCTGATGTCGGGCTTCGTTGCGATCGAGATCATCGGTCTCAACATGCTGGCATCGGTGAACTGGAGCCCGCTCGAGTTCATCCGCCAGTTCCCGTGGCTGGCCCTGCAGCCGCCCGCGCCGGAATACGGCCTGCAGATCTTCCCGCCGCTGCAGGAGGGCGGCTGGTGGCTGATGGCCGGCTTCTTCCTGACGACGTCGATCCTGCTGTGGTGGGCGCGCACCTATCGCCGCGCCCGCGCGCTCGGTCTCGGCACGCATGTGTCGTGGGCGTTCGCGTCGGCAATCTGGCTCTATCTGGTGCTCGGCTTCATCCGGCCGATCTTCATGGGGAGCTGGAGCGAGGCGGTGCCGTTCGGCATCTTCCCGCACCTCGACTGGACCAACAACTTCTCCATCACCCACGGCAACCTGTTCTACAATCCGTTCCACATGCTCTCGATCGCCTTCCTGTACGGGTCGGCGCTGCTGTTCGCGATGCATGGCGCGACGGTGCTGGCGATCAGCCGCTACGGCGGCGAGCGTGAGCTCGAGCAGATCGTCGATCGCGGCACGGCCTTCGAGCGTGGTGCGCTGTTCTGGCGCTGGACCATGGGCTTCAATGCGACGGCCGAGTCGATCCATCGCTGGGCGTGGTGGTTCGCCGTGCTTTGCACCTTGACCGGCGGCATCGGTATCCTACTGTCGGGCACCGTGGTCGATAACTGGTTCGACTGGGGCGTGAAACACGGGCTGGCGCCGCCGCGCTGAAGTCCTGCAGGTCGAGGCATGTTGGACAGAGTCGAATTGGATCGGATCGAGATGGCCGGGCGCAGCATGCGTCCGGCCAGTCTTTTGCAGGCGATGCGGGAGCGTACCAAGGCGCTCCACGTCACCGCGGAGCGGACCGGCATCGTGGCCGAGCTGTTGCGGGGGCGCGGTACGCGACAGGCCTACGCGTTGTTGTTGCGCAATCTGCTGCCGGTCTACGAGACGCTCGAAGCGGAGCTGCTCCGCCATCAGGGCACGCCAGTGACGGGCCGCATCGTGCGGCTGGAGCTGCATCGCGGTGCTGCGATCAAGGCCGATCTCGCTGAGCTCGAGGCGCGCAATCTGCCGTTGCTGCCCGAGGCGATCGCCTATGTTCGTGCTATCCACGAGGCAGGCTCCGGCTCCGGCCATCCGCTGCTGGCGCACGCCTATACGCGCTATCTCGGCGATCTCAGCGGCGGCCAGATCATCAAGAAGATCCTGGCGCGCTCGCTCGAACTGGAGCCCGCGGCGCTATCGTTCTACGAGTTTACGGAGATCGCCGATATTCCGCGCTTCAAGGATCACTACAGGGACGCATTGGAGCAGGCCGGTGCGGCGATGGCCGAGCATGATGCGGTCATCGAGGAGGCCGCCACGGCCTTCCAGCTGAACATCGCGCTGTCGCAGGCGCTCCAGCAGGCGGCTGGGCTCGCTGGCTGAGGCCGCCGACGTCCAGCTCAAATCGATCTCGTCCGACAGGGCACTGCGTTGGAGCCGATGTGTTTCCGCCGGCGACGGCCGGCTCCCCTCCCCGCAAGGGCAGGGCCATCGCATATGACCCGGCCCTTGTTAGGGGCCTCATGGTTCGAGACGCGCCGAAGACGGCGCTCCTCACCATGAGGATTGAGAATCCTGCCGCGAAACTGGCCTCGTCCTGAGGAGCCCGCCGGAGGCGGGCGTCTCGAAGGACGGTAGGAGGCGTGCTGGCGGCTACGAGCTTTTCTCATATGCGATAGCCCTGCCCGCAAGGGGGAGGGGAGTAGACCGAGAGCGTGGTGAGATATCGGGCGATATCGTCAAAGTACGAGCTACGTGGTCAAAGCGGGTACGGGACGGCATCCATCAACGACGTACCGCAGACACTCTCCCTCGTCTCACTCCTCGCTCTGCGAGCGATACCACACCAGGTGCTCGAGGATCTCCAGCGTCCGCGTGGTCGAATTGCGGATGCTCTCCAGCATCTCCGGCATGCTGCCGGCCTGTGCACCGTGCGTCACCTCGAGCGCGGCGAGCTGCGCGTTCTCCACCGTAGAGGCGGCGAGCTCCTTGTAGATCAGGCTTGCGCTCTGATCGAGCCGCAGCGTGGGCCGGCGGGCGCCGTCGATTTCTTCCTGGAAGCGCGCCCGGGCCGCCTCGGCGGTCTTGCGCTCGGTCAAGTCCGAGAAGATCAGCACGAAGCCGAGCACGCGATCATACGGCGCGATCACCGGGTCGGCGCGCACCATCAACGGCCGTTGCGGCGAGGCGCCGCCCGTCAGCGTCAGCTCGCCGCGCCAGCTGCGCTTGTTGCGCATGAGGTCGTCGAGATTGGCGCGGAATTCCGCCGGCGCCGTGCAGTAGCTGCCGAGATCGCGCAGATACGGGATGTGCGGATGCGAGGCGCGCAGCTGCTGCTCGAAGGCTTCGTTCATCAGCAGGATGCGGCCCTCGACATCGGCGATGATGACCGGCTGCTCCGAGCGCAGCACCTGGGCGCTGATCGTGGCGAGCTGGTCCTGCGCGATCACCATGCGCACCGAACGCAGCTGCAGCGCCACGTCGGCGACCGTCTCGCTGACGACGCGGGCGGAGGCGAGCTCGGCGCTCGACCAGGGCTCGGACTTGCCTTCGACCAGCTGATGCCATTTCGCAAACGAGCGCCGCGGCGACAGATCCGACGGATCGTCGCCGATGATGACGGCCTTGAGCGGGTCGCCGCCCCAGGTCACCGTCCGCACCTGCTCCGGCCGGAACCACAACAGATACTCGCCCTCGCTCGCCGACAGCGGTGCGGCGATCAGGCCGCTGGCGATCGAGCGGATGTCGGCAAAGGACGGTTCGTCGAGCGTCAGCGAGCTGGTCGCCGTCAAGCCCTCGGGGGCTGCTCCCGGCGTGTTGCGCCGGCGATCGAGCCAGGCGGCGAGATCGCGGATGCGCTGCGTCGACGGGACGTCGCCGGCGGTCGTGACCTGGCCCTCGAACAGCAGCGCCGCGCCGCTCGCACCGAGCGGCTGCAGCAGCGACTGCGAGCCGTCGAACAGCGCCGCCTGCCATTCGCCGTCGCGCGACACCGCTTCGACCAGCCGCTGCTCCAGCCGGCGCACGACCAGCTCGGACTGGCTTTGGGCAAAGCTCTCCAGCGCCGCGATCCGGATCGCGCAGGTCTCGGCCAGCGCCTCGCCTGCCGCGCGAATGTCGAACGGCACGAAGCGCGGCTCATAGTGATGGCAGGCGATTAGTCCCCACAGCCGTCCGCTGACTATCAGCGAGCACACCAGCGTCGCGCCGACGCCCATGTTCTGCAGGTATTTCTGGTGGATCGGCGACATGCTGCGCAGGCAGCTCAGGGACATGTCGAGGTCGCGGCCGTTGAGCGGCGAGATGCGCGGCTGCAGCGGCACTGGCGTGTAGTTGACGTCGACCAGGAGGCGCACACGGTTGCGCTCGTAGAGCCGGCGCGCGATCTGCGGAATGTCGGATGCCGGATAGCGGTTGCCGAGAAAGGCCTCCAGATCCGGCCGCCGCCGCTCCGACAGGACCTCGCCATGGCCGTCCTCGTCGAAGCGATAGACCATGACGCGGTCGTAGCCGGCGATCTCCCTGAAGATGGTCGCCGTCTCGTCGCACAGGCCGAGCAACGATGAGGCCGAGGTGATGCGGTGGAAGGCGCTGTCGAGCGCAGGCGCGATGTTGGTCGTCTTCGTCGCCGGCTCCAGCTCGACGATCAGCCCGCCATTCGAGGGGCGGTGAAGCGTGCAGTCGACCCGGCGCGGCGGCGCCCCGGCGGTGCATCGCAGGGTCATCGGAGCCAGATGGAGCGGGCTGTTGAGATGCGGCAGGATCTGCAGCGCCAGGTCGCCGCCAAGATCGCGCAAGGGACGGCCGACCACGGAGCCGGTGTTGAGGAAGGCGGCCGCATTGGTGCTGGCCTGGATGACGATGTTGTCGGGCTCCTTGACCGCCAGGAGAATGCCGTGCGGCTGGATCGAGCCTGCGAGATGAATCTGTTCACGCTCGCAATCCGCAAGAGTAGCGTGGCCGAAGGCCGGCGTTGTCAGCGGAACGGGCAACTATCTCCCCTTTTCGGTTTCCTCGTCGCTTTCTTCGAGTTGGCTCAGATTATACCGATCGAGCTTGGCGTAAAGACTCTGGCGGCTGAGGCCGAGAATTTCGGCAGCCGACGTCCGGTTCCCGTTGGCGAGCTCGAGCGCAGCGCGGACGTAATGCTGCTCGACGACTTCGACCGTGCTCCTCACCAAGTCGCGCAACGGTGTCTTGCCGACGGATTCATTGAGCCCCGCGAGGGCGACCCGCAGATTGTCATGCTCCGCCGCGGGCGACAACCGCCTGGCGATGTTGCGCAACACCAGGCCGATCCGGCGCTGGCCGTCGAGGCCATGGGCGGCGGCCGAGATCTCGACCTCGGTCTCGGTCCCGAGCTCGCCCTGGATCGTGGTCGACAGCAGCCGGACGGCTCCATGGCGCTCGACGTTGGAGATCAGCACCGAAAGGTCGGCGCCGGGGCGGATCAGCCAGCGGCTCAGCTTCTCGCCGATCAGCGCCTCTTTCGATCCGACCTCGACCAGCTCCAGGAAGGCCCGATTGGCCCGCTTGACGGCACCGGTGCCATCGATGCTGATGACGGCATCGGGAAGATTCTCGATCAGCGCTTCGGGATCGTCGGGAAGAGGGCCGGGCTGCGCGGCCTTGCCGATCGGCGCCATCTGCAGCAGGAACATCGGCGCGGTCTCGCTGGTCATCAGCGATCCCCGGAGCATCCAGGGTGCGGTGTCCTGGCCGAGGTGAATCACGATGCCCGGCGCCTTGCCCTGGTCGCGGACGCGCCTCAGCATCAGCTCTACCAGCTCGCGATCCTTTTGCGGGATCTCCTGCAGGAACTCGCGGCCCACCAGATTGTCCCGGCGCCGGCTTGAAACGCCGAGCGCGGCCGCCGCCGTCCGATTCGCTTCGACGATGCGCAGATCTGACACCTTCGTCAGCAGCACAGCCTCGTTGGAATCCTCGATGACCAGGCGGTAGCGCGTCTCGATCTCGCGCAGCTTCCAGTAGTCGCGCTCGATGGTCTGCTGGGCCGAGATCAGCCGGGCCTGGAGCTCCGCGACCGCCTGCAGATTCTTGCCGATCGCCAGCATGCCGGCCCGGCCGCCGAGCAGCACGGTCGTGAATTCCATCGGCAGCTCGAGACCGCTCGGGAACCGCTGCGTGATCTGCCGGAACGCGGAAATGCCGGTACGCTTGGTGTCCTGCATGATGCGCTCGATCTTCTCGCTCGCATCATCGACGATCTCGGACCAGGGACGGCCGAGCCAGATGTCGACATTCTCGGCTGACATGTTCGGCGACAGCGTCGCCTCACGGATCACGCCGTCCATGTCCAGCAGCAATGTCACGTCGGGTCGTGGACCGTGAAACTCGGCCATGGTCTTTGGCACCCGTTATCTTTGGCACCCTCTTGAGACGCTCGGGGGATCGCGGCCAGTTCATTTGGCGCGCATTTTGAAGGTGTTGCGCCCCATCCCGCTAACGTATTGAGAGTCTTGAGAATGTCGTTAGCCCATGCAGGGCGCTCGCTGTCAAGGCTTATTTCGGAGCATCCCGCTTTCGTTGGTATCCCTGCGCCTATTGCATGTTCGAGCTGCGACTTATTCGCTCACTTTCGCCTGAACCAGGCATGACAAGATCACGTGACACTGTTACCTGTAAGGAGCAAATCACATGAGCTAACAAAAACGACGCATCGGGAGGTCGCATATGCTTCGATCGGGTTTGGTTGCAGCGGTCATGACTGCCATGTCGGCGGGCGCCGCGTTCGCGTTGGACGGCGGGGACGCTGCCAAGGGCGAGCAGGTCTTCAAGCAGTGCATGACGTGCCACCGGATCGGACCGGAGGCGAAGAACGCCGTCGGTCCGGTACTCACCGGCGTCGTCGGCCGGCCCACCGGGACCTATCCGGGCTTTGCCTATTCGGAGCTGAACAAGCATGCCGGCGAGGCGGGGCTCGTCTGGACCGAGGACAATATCTTCGCATACCTCCCGGATCCCAACGCCTTCCTGAAGAAGTTCCTCACCGAAAAGGGCAAGGCGGATCAGGCGACCGGCTCGACCAAGATGGTGTTCAAGCTCGCCAACGAGCAGCAGCGCAAGGACGTCATCGCGTATCTGAAGACGTTCTCTGAGAAGAAGTGAGCGGCGTCGGTACCGCGCTCAGGTTCTGAGCGGTTGCCCGCGCACCATCCGCACGCACCCGTGTCGTCCCGGCGAACGCCGGGACCCATACTGCGTGATCTCCCTTGGGGCATGCTGCGCGTTGAGCCTTCTGTGAAACCGACAGTTGCCGGTCGCTATGGGGCCCCGCTTTCGCGGGGACGACAGCTGTGGGGGCCGTTGGCAGCCGGCTTGCGTCAGCGGGGTTTGCGCGGGCCGAGCGCATGAGTCACCTGAAGAGGCGATATGCCTCAACGCCACCGCTGCCTGAGATCAGCCGCGTTGGCGAGGCCGGAGGCGGCGAGGCAGCCGGCGAGCCAGAACCACGGCGCCCCGGTCAGCGCGCAACGTACAGCCAGCAGCAGGAACACCCCGGCGAGCAGATTGGGCAGCAGCGCCAGCGGGCTGATGCCGCGGCGGTGGCGCTGCCAGATCCACGTCACGGCCGCAAGCTCCACCGCGACCACCGTTAGGATCAGGTCGACCAGATGCGGGCTGTGAAACAGCTCATCCATCGCGCGAGCCGCTACGCCGCCCTCGCGAGCCCGGTGAGGTGCGCGATGTTCTTGAAGAAGATGCGCACATGCGACAGCGGCTTGGCGCGGACCAATTCCTTGTTCATGTACGCGTCCCAGGTCAGCTGCTGGACGTCCTTGTCACGGCAGATCGCGACGAAGCGCTCGCGGCGGGCATCGCTCGTGTACCAGTAGCGCTGCATCAGACCGAGGATGAAGAACACGGCGCCGTGCCTGCGCATGAAGGATTTGCGGGCCGTCGCCAGGGCGGCTGCATCGCCGGTCTTGAGGAACAAGGCAACGGCGTCGGCGGCCGCGCGGCCGCCAGCCATCGCGTAATAGATGCCTTCACCGGAGGCCGGGGCCACCACGCCCGACGCATCGCCGGCCAGCACGACGTCGCGGCCATTGTCCCAGCGCGACAGCGGCTTCAGCGGGATCGGCGCGCCTTCGCGGCGGATGGTGTCGAGATCGTCGAGCGCGGCAGCCTTGCGGAATTCGGCGACTGAGCCCCGCAGCGAAAAGCCTTTATGCGCGCTGCCGGTGCCGATGCTGGTGGTCGGTCCGTGCGGAAACACCCAGCTGTAGAAGTCCGGCGACAGCCGGCCGCGATAGACGACATCGCACCGCGCGGCATCGAACACCGGATGGCTGCGGTCCGGCGAGCGGATGATCTCGTGATACGCGAACACGTAGCGCATCTCGCTGGCTTCGGGGATGCACTGGCGCGCCACGGCCGAGACCGCCCCGTCGGCGCCGATCACGGCGCGCGTCCGCGCGCTGTCCTCGCGCACGCTGCCGTCGTCCATGCGCCGGACGTAGTGCACCACCGACCTGCCGTCGTCGTCGCGCGCGATATGGCTGAAGGTTCCGGTGCGGCGGATCGCGCCGCCTTCCGCCGCGCGTGCGCGCAGCCACTCGTCGTAATGCTCGCGATCGACCATGCCGACGAAGCCGCCGTCGATCGGCATGTCGACGTCCCGGTTGCTCGGCGACACCATGCGGGCGGACGAGATTCGGGCCACCAGCAGATGGTCGGGAATCTCGAACTCGGCGATCAGCCGCGGTGGAATGGCGCCGCCGCACGGCTTGATGCGGCCGGCTCGGTCGAGCAGCAGCACGTGATGGCCGTGACGGGCCAGATCATTCGCGGCCGTTGCGCCGGCCGGTCCGCCGCCGATGATCACGGCGTCGAAGGTCTCCGGGCTGGAGGAGGGGCTCATCGGTCAGGCTCCCTGGTTGGCCGGCTGTGGCTGAAGCGGCGACGTCTGCTCGCGCGGGCGCTTGATCCAGATCGCGAGCCAGGCGGAGAGAACGAACAAGGCGGCTTCGGCGGCGAACACCGCCGCGTAGGCCGAGGCGGTCGACGGCATGAGGTGACGCGCAGCGTCTGCCGCCGCGGTGCCGACGAAGCCGCCGATGCCGAACGAGATCGCCTGCGAGGCGCCCCACAGGCCCATGCGCGTGCCCTCGCGATTGTCGCGGCCTTCGCTGACCATGTTCATCATCGCGCCGATCGCGGCGATGGCGTAGACACCGTTGGTGATGCCGAGCAGCAGCACGGACGCGCGTAGCGGCCAGGCCGGACCCACGGTCGCGGCGGCGACGAGGCTGAGCAGCGCCAGCGCCGAGGCAAGGCAGCCGCCGATGATCCAGGGCTGCGGCCGCGTCCGCCAGTCGGCATGCAGGCTCGCCATCGCCGGCATCAGGATCATGCCGATCAGCGCGCCCATGTGCTGCACCGAGGAGAGCTGTGTGGTCTGGCCCGGCGTCATGCCGAACACGCTGCCGGCGAACGGCTCCAGGATGAGGTCCTGCGCGCTGTAGGCCAGCATCGAGACGAAGATGAAGATCGCGAACCGTCGCGCCTGCGGCTCCCGGCAGATCTCGCGGAAATCCTCCATGAAGCCGGAGCGATTCGCGGCGCCGGAGGTCGTGTGAGGAGACGCGTCGGGCTGCTCGATCCCCCAGACGCCCAGCAAGGTCAGCACCATGGCGATCGCCGACACCGTGCCGGACACCAGCATCAGCCGCTCGCCGGAGAACGGATCGAGCGCCTTGCCGGCGACCGCGGTCGTGATGATGAAGCCGGTGATCATCATGATCCAGGCGATCGAGGCGGCGGCGCTGCGCCGCGCCGGCGCGGTGCGCTTGGCGAGCAACACCAGCAGTGAGGTGCCGGCGGCGCCGACGCCGATGCCGATCATGATGAAGGCGACCACGGCGATCGCGAGACCGAGAGCGAGATGCGTCGCCATCAGCGCGGTAGCGGCGGCGGCCAGCAGGCCGCCGGCGGCGAGCACGGCCATGCCGCCGACGATCCAGGCGAAACGACGCCCGCCGACGTCGGAGCCATGACCGAGCCAGGGCCTGAGCACCTGCATCGCGTAATGGATCGCGACCAGGAGGCCGGGGATCATGGCCGGCAGAGCGAGCTCGATCACCATCACGCGGTTCAAGGTCGAGGTAGTCAGCACCACGACCGCGCCAAGCGCGGTCTGCACCAGGCCCAACCTGACGATGCCGAACCAGGACAGAGGAGCGGGCGCAGCGTTGCTCATGCCGGCAACCCCGCCAGCGCGAAGGCCGTGACCAGCATGCCCAGCACGTAGAGCAGCACGCCGGTCCCGTTGTACCAGGGCGCGAGCTCGCGCGGATTCGTCATCAAGCGCCGCATCAGCACCAGCTGGGCCGCGATCAGCGCTGCGACGATCGTGGCATGGGCCGGTCGGCTCCAGACGATAAGCAGCACGAGCACCGCGACCTGCGCCAGCGCCATCGTGATGCAGGCGAGGCGCGCGGCGCGCTCGGGCCCGAGCAGCACCGGCAGCGAATTGACGCCGCTGACGCGATCGCCATTGATCGACTTGAAGTCGTTCAGGGTCATGATGCCGTGCGCGCCGGCGCTATACAGCAGGGCGATCGAGAGCACCGGCCAGGACGGCGCCTGCGCGCTCATGATCGCCGCCGCGGTGATCCAGGGCAGTCCTTCATAGCAGAGGCCGACGGCGCTGTTGCCCCACCAGCCGTTCTGCTTCAACCGGATCGGCGGCGCGCTGTAGGCCCAGGCGAGCGCAAGGCCGAGCGCCGCCGCGGCAAAGCCCCAGGTGCCGAGCAGGGTGGCGACGCCAAGCGACAGCACCGTCCAGATCAGCGCGATATGGAGACCCCAGCGTCCGGGAATGCGGCCCGACGGGATCGGGCGGTCCGGTTCGTTGAGCGCATCGACATGGCGGTCGAACCAGTCGTTGACGGCCTGGCTGGTGGCGCACACCATCGGCCCGGCGAGCACGAGGCCCGCGATCACGATCGGCCAGCGCGACGCCAGCGGCGCGCCTGACGACACCACACCGCAGCCGAACGCCCAGATCGGCGGAAACCACGTGATCGGCTTCAACAGCTCGAGAACGGCCGAGGGCTGAAGCCTTGATGGAATCCCTGGAGCGAGCGGGACGGGCGCGATCTCGGTCATTGCAACTGTTCCACCTATTCCAACTGACTGTCTTCTTCGCTCGGCTCGGCAAGGCCATAGCGCCGCAGCTTGACGTAGAGGCTCTGTCGGCTGAGGCCGAGCATCTCGGCAGCGGTCGCGCGGTTGTCGCCGGTCAGCTTGAGCGCGGTCTCGATGCACATCCGCTCGATCACGTCGGTGGTCTCGCGCACCAGCTCCTTGAGCGGCACGCGGCCGATCAGCTCGGCGAGCTGCTCACGGGAGCGTGGAATATAGCCGTGGTCGCCGCCGTCGCTGGAGATGCGCGGGCCGACATTGCGGATGGTGAAGCCGAGCCTGGCCTGGCCGGGCGCCCCGACCGTGCTGGCGGAGATCTCGACGTCGACCGGCGAGCCGTGCTCGCCGCGGACGACGCTGGAGAACAGCTTCACGCTGCCATGCTGGCGCAGATTGGTCAGCATGACCGAGAAATCGATCGCCGACTTGCCGATCCAGCGGTCGATCGTCTCGCCCAGGATCTGGTGCATGTTCTCGATCTGCGCGAGCTGCAGGAAGGTGGCGTTGGCGTGCAGCAGGCGGCCGTCCATGTCGGTGATGACGAATCCGTCGGGGGCCGATTCGACGAACTGCACGAGCTGGGTGTTGACGTCGGAGCTCTTCGGGAGTGCAGGCTGCGTGGCCAGCGGCGAGAACCGCAGCAGGAACAGCGACGCGTTGTCCTGCCGGAAGAAGGTGCCGTCGAGCAGATAGTCGCGGCCGCCGTCGAGCCGGATCCTGGCGCGTTCGATCTTGCCCTGCGAGCGGATCGCCAGCGACAGGGATTGCGACATCGCCATGTCGTCGAGCAGCAGCGCATCGGGGAACAGCTTGCCGATCAGATTGGCGGCGCCGTGATCGAGCAGGGCGGCTGCGGCCGGGTTGGCCTCGACGATGCGATGGCTCACCGCATCGACGATGAGGACCGGCTCCGACGTGATCTGGAACAGGATCCGGTAGCGCGATTCGGCGTTGCGCATGCGCGAATAGTCGCGCTCGATGGCAACTTGCGCCTCGATCAGCTTCTGCTGGAGCGCGGCGGTGGCGCGCACGTCGCGGCCGACCGCGATGAAGCGCGCCGCGCCCTTGATCGCCACCACCGCGAACAGGATCGGGATGTCAGGCCCGCGCGCGGCCGGATAACGCACCTCGCGCCAGCGCGACACCTTGCGCTGGGAGGCCTCCGTGAGCAGCAGCTCTGGCTTTGTCTGGCTTTCCTCGGACACTGTTGCTTGCCAGGATCGGCCGATCCACGCGTCTGTGTTTCTCAGTTCAAGCGGCAGGCCGGCTTGTTGAAAAGCCAGGTCCTGAATGTTGCCGTCGGCGTCGAGCGCGAGCGCAATGTCGGACGCTGCGGCCACCAGCATGCCCGCAACATCCGCATTGAGGTCGCCAAGCGACTCTTTCGGAGCTCTGAACGCCCTCACCAACGCCGTTGTCCTCCCAGTCAAGGAGCCTTCGCGCGGCAAGTCTCGTTCCAGCATTCATCTTCACTGCACCCTCAGCTATCGCCGTTCGGTCAGAAGACTGACGACGTGCCGGGCTTGCGAAGCCTCTCTGCTCGGATCGGAGACGACACCGTCGCCACCGACCAGGAGAACGAGTTCAGGCCGTTCAATAAAAGCAGGACCGCAGACCAGCACGCCGACGTCCTGGTTGGAGGACTCGCGCCGGACCATCCTTATGTTTGAGGCGAGATCGTCAAGCTTCCTGTCGCTGGTGGCGAAGAACTCGACGACATTGAACCACTGCGAGCGAAGCGTCTCGACGAAGCCGCGATCGGCCGTGTCGGGCTCGATCCAGGTCTCGAAGCCGTCGCGACGGAAGAACTCGCCCGCCAGCACGAGACCGAACATCATGTGGCCCAGCTCGCGCCTGTCGCCCGGCGCCGTGGTCAGCAGCACGCGCAGTCCTGCGGGCGCGACCGCGAGCTCGGCGCAGAAGGCCGGGCTGAAATGCCGCAGCAGCTGCTGCAGCCGCCACAGCGCGAGCGTGACGTCGGCGAAGTCGCGCTCGTCGTCCGCCCACAGATGGCGCAGATGGTTCGCGGTGGGGACCAGGAGATCGAGATAGATGCGCTCCAGGGTCTCGCCGTGATCGCGATGCGCCTGGATGCAGGCCACCGCGCCAACATCGTCCGCGTCCAGCACGAGTTCGGCGAAATCAGCCGCCTCCTGCGCCGAGGCCGTGATGATTGCCGGGACGCGTTCCAGCGCGGAGGCATGGGCCATCACGAGTCGCGGAATGATCTCGGCTTCGATCGCGTCGTTGAGTTGGGGATGACGTGTGTTGCGCAGCGGCGCGATGATGCGCGGCGATGCCGGCGAACGAAAACCGGGCTGCCCACGCTTCGTCCGAAAGCGGGCTCGCGGAAATCGGGCTGTCTCATTGAGCTCGGTCATAAGCGCCTCCCCTCCATATGAGCGCACGTCACTCGTTGCGTCAATATTATTTGACGTCAATTTTGATTGACACTCTTCCTGCCCAGGTCTAGCGTTTCCCCATCGGGCTCGCACTCGGGGATTTGCGATGCGCCACCTGCGAACTGCACAACGTGACGTTGATCAGACCGAGTGCGGTGCACCACCAATCCCCCTGTGGTTGTCGTCATCGCATCACTGGGCACCGATGTTGTCAAATCATCTTTACACATCGTGTGATGCCCAGTTCACATCCGCCACCGATCCGTCGCTCTGGAGCCAGCTCTGCTTCACGCCTGACCCGGCGTCGCGTGCAAAGCGGCAAGCGCTTTACACGGCTGAGGAAAAGCGCCGGCGCGACGCCACGCCATGGACTCTGGTGCAGGGCATTCTGGCGCCGCTGCAATTTCTCGTCTTCCTGATCAGCCTCGGCCTCGTGGCGCGCTATCTCGCGACCGGCGAGGGGCTGTGGCTCGCGACCGCCTCCGTCGTTCTCAAGACGGCGCTGCTCTACACCATCATGATCACCGGCTCGATCTGGGAGCGGGTCGTGTTCGGACGTTATCTGTTCGCACCGGCCTTCTTCTGGGAGGACGTGTTCTCGATGCTGGTGATCGCGCTGCATACGGCCTATCTGGCTGCGATCATCGGCCATGTCGGCAGCGCCCAGCAGCAGATGCTGCTCGTGCTCGCCGCCTACGCAGCCTACGCGATCAACGCCGCGCAATTCCTGCTCAAGCTGCGCGCGGCGCGGCTGCAGGACGAGGCGATGGCGGCGACGTCCCGTGCGGAGCGCGCGTCATGAATGCTCATGCACAAGCCTGTGCCGTGAAACCACCTGCTTCGCCGGACGGCGTGCTGCGTGAGCGCGGCCAGCGCGAGGTGTTCTGCGGCCTGACCGGCATCGTCTGGCTGCACAGAAAGATTCAGGACGCGTTCTTCCTCGTCGTCGGCTCGCGCACCTGCGCGCATCTGATCCAGTCGGCCGCCGGCGTGATGATCTTCGCGGAGCCGCGCTTCGCCACCGCGATCATGGAGGAGCGCGATCTCGCCGGGCTCGTCGACGCCAATGACGAGCTCGACCGCATCGTCGGTCAGCTGCTGGCGCGCCGTCCCGAGATCAAGCTGCTGTTCCTGGTCGGCTCCTGCCCATCGGAAGTGATCAAGCTCGACCTGTCACGCGCGGCGCTGCGGCTGTCGCAGCGCTTCTCACCTGATGTGCGCGTGCTCAACTACTCCGGCAGTGGCATCGAGACGACGTTTACGCAGGGCGAGGATGCCTGTCTCGCGTCGCTCGTGCCGGTGCTCCCGGCAGCCGATCAGGCTGCGCGGCCATCGCTGCTCGTGGTCGGCGCGCTCGCCGATGTCGTCGAGGATCAGTTCAGGCGGACTTTTGCCGCCCTCGGCATCGACCAGGTTGCGTTCCTGCCGCCGCGGCGCTCGTCGGAGCTGCCGGCGATCGGCCCGGAGACGCGGGTGCTGCTGGCGCAGCCTTTCCTCGGCGACACCGCACGTGCCCTTGAGGAGCGCGGCTGTCGCCGCATCGCTGCGTCATTTCCGCTCGGCGGAGAAGGCACGGCGCTTTGGCTCGCAGCCGCGGCCGACGCCTTCGGCGTGTCGCGCGCCCATGTCGAGCGGACCATCGCGCCGCTGAAGGCGCGGGCCGAGCGCGCGCTGGCGCGCTACCGCGCGCAGCTCGCCGGCAAGCGCGTCTTCCTGTTTCCGGATTCGCAGATCGAGATCCCGCTGGCGCGTTTCCTGGCGCGCGAGATCGGCATGGAGCTGATCGAGGTCGGCACGCCCTATCTGCACCGCGAGCATCTCGCCGCCGAGCTGGCGCTGCTGCCTGATGGCACGCAGCTCAGCGAGGGCCAGGATGTCGAGCGCCAGCTCGATCGTTGCCGCGAAGCCCGGCCCGACCTCGTCGTCTGCGGGCTCGGCCTTGCCAACCCGCTGGAGGCCGAGGGCCTGACGACGAAATGGTCGATCGAGCTGATCTTCACGCCGATCCAGGGTTTTGAGCAGGCCGGCGATCTCGCCGAGCTGTTCGCGCGGCCCTTGCTGCGGCAAACCCGACTGGCGGTGTGAGATGCAGCTGTCGGTCTGGACATATGAGGGTCCCCCGCACATCGGCGCGATGCGCATTGCGACCGCGATGCGCGACGTGCACTACGTGCTGCACGCGCCCCAGGGCGACACCTACGCCGATCTCCTGTTCACGATGATCGAGCGGCGCGACCGCCGCCCGCCGGTCACCTACACCACGTTCCAGGCGCGCGATCTCGGCGGCGATACCGCGGATCTGCTGCAGAGCGCGGCGCGCGCGGCCTATGAGCGTTTCCAGCCGCAGGCGATGCTGGTCGGCGCGTCCTGCACGGCCGAGCTGATTCAGGACGATCCCGGCGGTCTTGCGCTGGCGTTGAAGCTTCCGATTCCGGTGATCCCGCTCGAGCTGCCGGCCTATCAGCGCAAGGAGAATTGGGGCGCTTCGGAAACGTTCTACCGGATTGTACGGGCGTTGGCTGCGTCTTCTGCTGATGGCTCCCCCCGCCGTGAAAGGAAGACAGGCGCCCGTCCAGTCTGCAACCTGCTTGGTCCGACGGCTCTCGGCTTCCGTCATCGCGACGACCTCGCGGAAGTGACCAGGCAGGTTGTGGAGCTCGGCATCGAGATCAACGTGGTCGCGCCGTGGAATGCGACGCCATCAGATCTCGCTCGTCTGCCACAAGCCGATTTCAACATCGTGCTCTATCCCGAGATCGCGCTGACGGCAGCGCAATGGCTGAACCGCCAGTTCGGCCAGCCCTATACGAAGACGATCCCGATCGGCGTTGGTGCCACGCGCGACTTCATCAAAGAGGTCGCCAGTCTTGCCGGTGTCGATGCAGAGTCGGTGCTGGCGCGAGCCGAGAGCCGGCTGCCCTGGTACTCGCGCTCGGTCGACTCGACCTATCTCACTGGCAAGCGCGTCTTCATCTTCGGCGACGCCACCCATGCCGTGGCCGCGGCGCGCGTCGCGACCCAGGAGCTCGGCTTCGAGGTCATCGGCCTCGGCACCTATGCCCGCGAATTCGCCCGCGAGATACGCGAGGCCGCGGCGATCTATGGCGTCGAGCCGCTGATCACCGACGATTATCTCGAGGTCGAGGCCCGCGTCGGCGAGCTACGGCCGGAGCTCGTGCTCGGCACGCAGATGGAGCGCCACATCGCCAAGCGGCTCGGCATTGCCTGCGCTGTGATCTCGGCGCCGTGCCACGTGCAGGATTTCCCGGCGCGCTACTCGCCGCAGATGGGCTTCGAAGGCGCCAACGTGCTGTTCGACACCTGGGTTCATCCGCTGATGATGGGTCTGGAGGAGCATCTGCTCGGCATGTTCCGCGAGGATCACGAATTCGCCGATCACGCGCCGTCGCATCTCGGTGCCGCGCCGGCGGCTCCGCCACAGCAGCCGCACCTGCGAGTCGTTGAAACCGTCGCATCCGTTGAACTCGCCTGGGCCTCCGACGCCGAGCGCGAGCTGACCAAGATTCCCTTCTTCGTGCGCGGCAAGGCGCGCCGCAACACCGAACGGTTCGCGCGCGAGCGCAACGTCAACCTGATCACGCTCGAGACCTTGTACGATGCCAAAGCGCATTTCGGTCGCTGACGTCACACCCATCCGGGTGGTGATCGTGACGATGGACAGCCATCTCGCCTCGGCTGCCGTGCGTGCACGCACGACATTGCAGGCAGAGCTGCCCGGTCTCGATCTCAAGGTTCACGCGGCCGACGAGTGGGGCTGCAATCCGAACGCGCTCGCGCACTGCCTCGACGACATCGCCACCGGCGACATCGTGGTCGCCACCATGCTGTTCATGGAGGACCACATCCAGCCGGTGCTGCCCGCGCTGGCGGCGCGCCGCGACCACTGCGACGCCATGATCGGCTGCCTGTCGGCCGGCGAGGTCGTGCGCCTGACCCGTCTCGGCAAGCTGACGATGTCGGGCTCGGCCACCGGCGTGCTCGGCCTCTTGAAGCGGCTGCGCGGCAGCAACCGCTCAGGCTCTTCCAGCGGCCAGGGCCAGATGAAGATGCTGCAGCGGATGCCGCGGCTGCTGCGCTACATCCCTGGCACCGCGCAGGACCTGCGCGCCTACTTCCTGACGCTGCAATATTGGCTCGCCGGCTCCGAGCAGAATTTTGCGAACATGGTGCGCTTCCTGGTCGGCCGCTACGCCGACGGGCCGCGCGCCTCGCTGCGCGGCAGGCTGAATGCCGCCGAGCCGGTGACCTATCCGGATGTCGGTCTCTACCACCCGCGTCTGCCGCAGCGGATCGTGGAACGCGCCGACGAGCTGCCCACCACATCGAAGGCGGTCGGCCGCGTCGGCGTGATCTTGATGCGCTCCTATCTGCTCGCCGCCAACACCGGGCATTATGATGGTGTGATCGCGGCGCTGGAGGCGCGCGGGCTCGCCGTGGTGCCGGTGTTCGCCAGCGGGCTCGACTCGCGCCCCGCCATCGCGCGTTACTTCCAGAAGGACGGTGTCGCCACGGTCGACGCGGTGATCTCGCTCACCGGCTTCTCGCTGGTCGGCGGTCCCGCCTATAATGACGCGCGTGCGGCCGAGCAGGTCATGGCCGGGCTCGATGTGCCCTTGATCGCGGCGCATCCGCTGGAGTTCCAGACCGTCGAGCAGTGGCACGACGACGCGCGCGGTCTGACGCCGGTCGAAGCCACCATGATGGTCGCGATCCCCGAGCTCGACGGCGCCGTCGGCCCGACCGTGTTCGGCGGCCGGTCGGCGATGGCCGATGCCGGCCGTGACATGGCCTCACTGCCGGAGCGTGCGACGCAACTCGCCGCGCGGGTCGCGAGGCTCGTCGAGCTGCGCCGCTCGGCGCGCGCCGAGCGGAAGCTCGGCGTGGTGTTGTTCAACTTCCCGCCGAACGGCGGCAGCGCCGGCACCGCGGCCTATCTCTCGGTGTTCGAGTCGCTGCACAATGTGATGACATCGCTGCGTGCGGCAGGCTACACGATCGACGTCCCGGATACTGTGGACGCGCTGCGCAACCGTGTGCTCAAAGGCAATGCCGAGCGCTTCGGCACCGTCGCAAATGTCGCGGCGCGCATTCCGGTCGATCAGCATGTCCGGCGCGAACGTCATCTGGCCGAGATCGAGAAGCAGTGGGGCCCGGCGCCCGGCCGTCATCAGACCGATGGCGCGAGCCTCCTGGTGCTCGGCGAGCAGTTTGGCAATCTGTTCGTCGGCCTGCAGCCCGCCTTCGGCTACGAAGGCGATCCGATGCGGTTGCTGTTCGAGCGCAGCTTCGCGCCGACGCATGCGTTCGCAGCGTTCTATCGCTGGCTGCGCGAGGACTTCCGCGCGCATGCCGTGCTGCATTTCGGTACCCATGGCGCGCTCGAATTCATGCCGGGCAAGCAGGCCGGGCTGTCCGCAGAATGCTGGCCGGAGCGGCTGATCGGCGACCTGCCGAACTTCTACATCTACGCGTCCAACAATCCGTCCGAGGGCGCGCTCGCCAAGCGCCGGGGCGGCGCGACCCTGATCAGCTATCTCACGCCCTCGATCACCAGCGCCGGCCTCTACAAGGGTCTCGCCGACCTGAAGTCCTCGCTCGATGCCTGGCGCAATCTGTCGCCTGACGCCACTGATCAATTGAGGGAGGACAGTGCGGCGCTGATCCAGGCTCAGGCGGCGACCGTCGATCTCGCCGCCGCGGAGCCGGCCTGGGGCGATGAGCGCAACGCCAGGATCACCGCGCTGTCGGCCAGCGTGCTGGAGCTGGAATATTCGCTGATCCCGCACGGCCTGCACGTCGTCGGCTCGCCGCCGCCGGCGGAGCAGCGCGCCGAGCTGCTCGATCTCGCAGGGATCACCGACACAGCCAAGCGTACCGAACTCGACCGCTTGCTGGCGACTGACAACGAGACGCCCGCGATCGTGCATGCGCTCGACGGCGGCTACATCCGCCCGGTGCCGGGCGGCGATCTCTTGCGCAACACCGACGTGCTGCCCACGGGGCGCAATCTCCACGGCTTCGATCCGTTCCGCATCCCCAGCGCCTTCGCGCTCAAGGATGCCGAGCGCCAGGTGGCGCGGCTGCTGGCCCGCCATGCCGGCGAGGGTCACACGCTGCCGGAGACGATCGCGCTGGTGCTGTGGGGCACTGACAATCTCAAGACCGAGGGCGGGCCGATCGCGCAGGCAATGTGGCTGATGGGCGCCGAACCGCGCCATGACAGCTATGGCCGTCTCTGCGGCGCCAAGCTGATCCCGCTGGAGCAGCTCGGACGCCCGCGCATCGATGTCGTGATCACACTGTCCGGCATCTTCCGCGATTTGATGCCGCTACAGACCAAGCTGCTGGCCGAAGCCGCGCTGCTCGCGGCATCGGCGGATGAGTCGGCCGAATTCAATTACGTGCGCAAGCATGCGCTGGCGTTCCAGGCCGCGCATGGCGGCGAGATCGCCGATGCCGCGCTGCGCGTGTTCGGCAATGCCGAGGGCGCCTATGGCGCGAACGTCAACCATCTGATCGATTGCGGCGCCTGGACCGACGAGGACGAGCTCGCCGACGTCTATACGCGCCGCAAGGGCTTTGCCTATGGCACCGACGGCCGCCCTGTCAGGCGCGACGCGCTGCTCGGCTATGTGCTCGCCGGCGTCGATGCGGCCTATCAGAACGTCGACTCGGTCGAGCTCGGCGTCACCACCATCGATCATTATTTCGATACGCTCGGCGGCATCAGCCGCGCGGTGAAGCGCGCCAAGGGCGAGGCCGCGCCGGTCTATATCGGCGACCAGACCCGCGGCGAAGGCACGGTGCGCACGCTGTCGGAGCAGGTCGCGCTGGAGACCCGCACCCGCACGCTCAATCCGAAATGGTACGAGGCGCTGCTCGCTCACGGCTATGAGGGCGTGCGCCAGATCGAGTCGCACGTGACCAACACGGTCGGCTGGTCGGCCACCACGGGTCAGGTCGCGCCCTGGGTCTATCAGCAGATCACGACGACCTTCGTGCTCGACCCCGCGATGCGCGAGCGGCTCGCCTCGCTCAATCCGGCGGCGTCGGCGAAGATCGCCAACCGTCTGATCGAGGCGCATGAGCGCAACTACTGGACCCCGGACCCTGAAATGCTCGACGTGCTGCGCAAGGCCGGCGAAGAGCTCGAAGATCGCCTCGAAGGCGTGGGAGTGGCCGCATGAACGTGACCTTGAGACCTCCGCTGACGACGGCGCCGCGGCGCCCCGATGGGGCCGGCAGCGTCCAGGTGCAACTCGACCCGAACGTGGTCATTGACACCGCGAAGGTGTTCTCGGTGTACGGCAAAGGCGGCATCGGCAAGAGTACGACATCGTCGAACCTCTCGGTGGCGCTGTCCAAGCTCGGCAAGCGCGTGCTGCAGATCGGTTGCGATCCGAAGCACGACTCGACCTTCACCCTGACCAAGCGGCTGGTGCCGACGGTCATCGACATCCTCGAGCAGGTCAATTTCCACGCCGAGGAGTTGCGCCCCGAGGACTTCGTCTACCAGGGCTACAATGGCGTGATGTGCGTCGAGGCGGGCGGGCCGCCGGCCGGCACCGGCTGCGGCGGCTATGTCGTCGGCCAGACCGTCAAGCTGCTCAAGGAGCATCACCTGCTCGAGGACACCGACGTGGTGATCTTCGACGTGCTCGGCGACGTCGTCTGCGGCGGCTTCGCCGCGCCCTTGCAGCACGCCGATCGTGCGCTGATCGTGGCTGCGAACGATTTCGACTCGATCTTCGCGATGAACCGCATCGTCGCCGCGATCCAGGCCAAGTCGCGCAACTATCCGGTGCGGCTCGGCGGCGTGATCGCCAACCGCAGCGCCGCCACCGACCAGATCGACAAGTTCAACGAGCGCGCCGGATTGAAGACGGTGGCGCATTTTCCCGATCTCGACGTCATCCGGAAGAGCCGGCTGAAGAAGTGCACGCTGTTCGAGATGGAGCCCTCGCCGGACGTCGAGCGTGCCCAGAACGAATATCTGCGCCTCGCCGCCTCGCTGCTCGCCGGCGTCGAGCCGATGCAGGCGGTGCCGCTCAAGGACCGCGACATCTTCGATCTCCTTGGCTTCGATTGAGTGAGACCGGCACATGACCACAGCCCAATATCTCGCCCGCCGCAGTGAAGTGGAGACCTATTTCGACCGCACCGCGGTCGCCGCCTGGACGCGACTGACCTCTGACGCGCCGGTCAGCCGCATCCGCGCGACCGTCCGCGCCGGCCGTGACGAGATGCGGCGGACGCTGTTGTCATGGCTGCCGCTCGATCTGCGCGGCGCGCGGGTTCTCGACGCCGGCTGCGGCACCGGCAGCTTTTCCATCGAGGCCGCGCGGCGGGGCGCCGAGGTGGTGGCCGTCGACATCTCGCCGACCCTGATCGAGATCGCGCAGCGCCGGTTGCCCGACGACATCAGCCGCAACGCCATCCGTTTCGTCGCCGGCGACATGCTCGATCCCAGGCACGGCGGCTTCAACTTCGTCGTGGCGATGGACTCGTTCATCCACTACCGCGCCGAGGATGCGGTGCGGATCGTGGCGGGTCTCGCCGCGCGGACCTCCGAGTCGATCCTGATGACCTACGCGCCGCGGACGCCGCTGCTCGCAATCATGCATGCCGTCGGCGGCGTCTTCCCGCGTGGCAATCGCGCGCCGTCGATCGAGCCGGTCGCGGAGCAGAAGCTGTATCGTCTCATCGCCGACAATCATGATCTCGCCGACTGGCGCTGCGCGCGCAGCAGCCGCATCGCCAACGGCTTCTACATTTCGCAAGCGCTGGAGCTCCGTCCGTCATGAGCGCGCGCGCACCATCGGTCCTGCAACTGTGGACGCGGCTGTCGTCGCGCTATCTGCCGTTCGCGGATGCCGCCTCGACCGAGCTGCCGCTGTCGCGCCTGATGCGGCTGTCGCTGTTCCAGGTCTCGATCGGCATATCGGTGGTGCTGCTCAACGGCACGCTTAACCGCGTCATGATCGTCGAGCTCGGCGTGCCCAGCTGGCTGGTCGCGACCATGGTGGCGCTGCCGCTGGTGTTCGCGCCGCTTCGGGTGCTGATCGGCTTCAAGTCCGACCATCATCGCTCCGTACTGGGCTGGCGCCGGGTGCCGTACATCTGGATGGGCACCTTGCTGCAGTTCGGCGGCCTCGCCATCATGCCGTTCGCGCTGCTGCTGCTGTCGTCGGGCGACGCGCCGGGCCAGGTGATCGCCGGCCGCATCGGTGCGGGTTTGGCCTTCCTGCTGGTCGGCGCCGGCCTGCATACGACCCAGACCGCCGGCCTGTCGCTTGCCACAGACATTGCCCCTGAGCACTCGCGCCCGCGCGTCGTCGCCTTCCTCTACGTGATGCTGATGTTCGGCATGATGGCGAGCGCGCTGACCTTCGGCGGGCTGCTCGCCGAGTTCAGCGAGATGCGGCTGATCCAGGTCATCCAGGGCGCGGCGCTGACCGAGATGGTGCTCAACGTCATCGCGCTGTGGAAGCAGGAGGCGCGCGATCCCTCGCGCACGTCGGCTGCACGTGAGCGGCCGCGCTTCGGCGATTCCTGGCGGCAGTTCCGCGAGGCCGGCGGCTCGATGCGGGTGCTGGTCGCGGTCGGGCTCGGCACGGCCGGCTTCACGATGCAGGACATCCTGCTCGAGCCGTATGGCGCGGAGATCCTTCACCTCACGGTCGGCGAAACCACGGCGCTGACCGCATTGTTCGCAGCCGGCACGCTCGCAGGCTTCGGCCTGTCGGCGCGCCAGCTGGGCAAGGGCGCCGATCCCTATCGGATCGCAGCGCTCGGCGGACTCGTCGGGCTGTTCGCGTTCTCCGCGGTCATCTTCTCGGCGCCGCTCGCCTCGCCCCTGCTGTTCCGGATCGGCACGACGCTGATCGGATTCGGCGGCGGCCTGTTCGCGGTTGGCACGCTGACGGCGGCGATGGCGCTGGTGCAGAACGGCGAGAGCGGGCTCGCGCTCGGCGCCTGGGGCGCAGTGCAGGCGACGTCAGCGGGTGTAGCCATCGCCGGCGGTGGCGCCATTCGCGATGTGATGTCGCAGCTGGCATTGAATGGAAGCCTCGGCGTCGCGCTCGCCGGGCCGGCGACCGGCTACAGCATCGTCTACCACGTCGAGATCGCGCTGCTGTTCGTCACCCTTGCGGTGATCGGGCCGCTGGTGCGGCGGCGGGCGGCGGAGCCACAGCAGCTTCAGTTCGGAATCGTTGAATTTCCAGGTTAGCCCAGTCGGGGAGGAAGCCATGACGTCTTTCACGAGCTACATCGATGTCGCCCAGGTGGTGCTTTACGGGTTCTGGGTGTTCTTCGCAGGCCTGATCTTCTATCTGCGCACCGAGGACAAGCGCGAAGGCTATCCGCTGCAGTTCGAAGGCCGGGTCGGCCGGCAGACAGCTTCGAGCGGTCACGGCTTCCCGACGCCGCCGTCACCCAAGACCTATCATATGCATGGCGGGCGCACCGCGACGCTGCCGAACTGGGACAACGACCGCGCCAATGCGCCGGTCACGCCGATGTATCCCTGGCCGGGGACGCCTTATCTACCGACCGGCAATCCGATGCTCGACGGCGTCGGCCCGGGCTCCTTCGCCGCGCGCAAGGACGAGCCGGAGCTGACCATGGACAACATCCCGGCGATCGTGCCGCTGCGCGTCGACGGCAGCATCTTCATCGCCTCGGAGGACCCGGATCCGCGCGGCATGCCGGTGATCGGCTGCGACGGCAGGCTCGGCGGCAAGGTCCGCGAGGTCTGGGTCGACCGCGCAGAGATGCTGATCCGCTATCTCGAAGTGGAGGTTGACGGCATCGTCGGCCGCCACGTGCTGCTGCCGATGACCATGTGCGTGGTCGACAAGTCGCGCAAGGCGGTGCTGGTCGATGCCATCCTCGGCTCGCAATTCGCCAGCGTGCCCGGTCTCGCCAGCCCCGATCAGGTCACCAAGCTCGAGGAGGACAAGATCGTCGGCTACTATGGCGGCGGCCATCTCTATGCGACCCCTGCACGCCAGGAGCCGCTGCTGTGAGCACCCGTCGGGACCAGGATCAGCTGATGCTGCCGGCAGGCGAGCGCCTGTTGTGGCAGGGACAGCCCACGGTGAAGGCGCTGCTGCTGCGCGTCTTCCACCTGCGCCTGGTGCTCGTCTACTTCGCCGCGCTGTTCGGCGCCCGCGTGGTGACGGGCACGCTGGATCACCAGCCGCTCGCGGCCTCGCTCGCCGGCGCGTCCTCGCTGGTGACGCCTGTGGCGCTCGCGACGCTGCTGCTCACGGGCCTCGCGGTGCTCTACAGCCGCACCACGCGCTACACCATCACCAGCCGCCGCGTGCTGCTGCAGTTCGGCGCCGTGCTGCCGATGACCTTGAACGTGCCCTTCAAGCAGGTGGCGCGCGCGGACGTGAAGCTGTTCTCCGACGGCTCCGGCGATCTGCCGCTCGGCGTCACCGCCCAGCAGCGGCTGTCCTATCTGCTGCTGTGGCCGCACGCGCGTCCGTGGCGGCTGAACGAGGTCGAGCCGATGCTGCGTGGCGTGCCTGATGCCCGCGAGGCGGCCGAGATCCTCGCAAAGGCGCTGGTCGCGGCCTCGGACGGCGCGGTCGCCGCGCAGCCGATCGTCGCGGGCAACGGACAGCCGCAAGGCGCGTCGCCTGCGGGTGCGGTCGCCAGCGCGGCGTGATCAGGAGGATGTCATGAGCCAAGCCGAGAGCCATGTCGATGTTCACGCCGAACCTGAGATCGTCATTCCGAAGGGCGCGCTGCGCGCGGCCTTCGCACTGGTTGCCTTCACCCTGGTTGCGGCCGGCGTCGGCCGCTGGACGGGTGTAGGCACTGTCCACATCGATCACGCTGTCGCCGTGCAAACGGTGGCGCTGCGGTTCGAGGACCGTCCCGATGGCGGCATCTCCGTGGTGTCGCCCGACAGCGGCAAGGTGGTCGGAGTCGTCGAGGCCGGCGGCGACGGCTTCCTGCGCACGGTCCTGCGCAGCATGGCGTTCGATCGCCAGCGTCACGCGATCGGTTCGGGGCCGGCCTTCACGATCAACCGCTGGTCCGATGGACGCATGAGCCTGGACGATCCGGCGACCGGACGGCGCGTCGATCTCGGGTCGTTCGGCAACGACAACAAGCGCCGGTTCACGGAGCTGATGACGATGGGAGAAACGCGATGAGAGGATTATGGGCCAACGAGCCGCGCCGCTTCGAGATCGGCTGCAGCATCGAGGTCGAGCAGACCTCGGAAACGCTGCACGCGCATGTCACTCTGGACCGCGACGTCGGCATCCGCCCGGGTGACGAGGTCGTCATCCATGGCGAGCCGATCACGGTCAAGTTCGGCGAGCAGCTCAACCTGCGCCGCACCGCCACCGTGGTGCGGGCGGGTCCTCTGAAGCGCATGATGATGCATGTCGCGGGCTATCTCGAGCTCACGGAATTGTACGACGTCAGCTTTTCGGACGGGAGGGTCAGATGATCGCAATGGAAGGCGGATCCGGCAATATCTCCACCAAGATGGCGCTGGAGGACACGATCCTCACGCCACGCTTCTACACCACCGATTTCGCGGCGATGGACCGGCTCAATGTCGATCTGGTGCGCCGCGAATGGGATGCTGTCATGGCCGAGCTGCGCGCCGACCACAACCGCAAGCACTTCGTGCGCACGCCGGAATTCGACAAGGATCTCAACGAGCTGCCGGAGGCGCTTCGCGCCGAGTTCAAGGACTTCCTGGTGTCGTCGCTGACCGCCGAGTTCTCCGGCTGCGTGCTGTATGCCGAGATCAAGAAGCGGATCACCAATCCCGACATCCGCGAGCTGTTCCAGTTCATGAGCCGCGACGAGGCGCGCCATGCCGGCTTCATCAACGAGATCCTCAAGGATCACGGCATCGGCGTCGACCTGAGCTTCCTCACCAAGACGAAGAAGTACACCTACTTCAAGCCGAAGTTCATCTTCTACGCGACCTATCTCTCCGAGAAGATCGGCTATGCCCGCTACATCACCATCTATCGGCAGATGGAGCGGAACCCGGAGCGCCAGTTTCACCCGATCTTCAAGTGGTTCGAGAGGTGGTGCAACGACGAGTTCCGCCACGGCGAGGCGTTCGCGCTGCTGATGCGCGCCGATCCGAAGCTGCTCAGCGGCCTCAACAAGCTGTGGATCAAGTTCTTCCTGCTCGCAGTGTTCGCCACGATGCACGTCCGCGACCACATGCGTCCCGCCTTCTACGAGGCGCTCGGCATGCCCGTGGACGAGTACGACATGCGCGTGTTCCGCATCACCTCGGAGATTTCGCGGCAGGTCTTCCCGGTGATGCTCGACATCGACAATCCGCGCTTCTGGGACGGCCTGAAGCGGCTGCGCGGGATATCGGAGGCGATTGCGGATGCCAAGGCGCAGGGCGGCATCATGGGCACGCTCAAGCGCGCCGTGCTGCCGCTCAAGGCGGCGCTGACCTTCGGCCGGCTCTACATGCTGCCGGCCAAGAGCAACGCGCTGCCACGGGAGATCAGGCTGCAACCCGCCTGGTGACAAGGAGCCGGCCATGGGCGCGACCGCGATTGCCATTCCCTATGTCGTGTTCGTCTGGTGGTTCTCGACCGGCGCCGTGCTGGCGTTGGTCGGGCTCGCCGCCCGCCATCCGGCCGCGTTCAAATGGGGCACGGCCGCGGCGTTCGTCGCGGCCCTGTCGGGCGTCGCGGTGTCGAGCCAGGCCGCCGAGGACGCCAACGCCTATTGCGCCTTCACCTGCGCGATCCTGCTGTGGGGCACGGTGGAGATGTCGCTGCTCGCCGGCTGGATCACCGGCCCACGCCCCGAGCCGTGCCCGCGCGACTGCACGCCGGCCTCGCGCGTCGGCTTCGCGCTGCAGGCGATCGCCTATCACGAGCTGGCGCTGATCGCGACCGCTGGCCTCGTCTTCGCGGTGACATCGGGCGCGCCCAACCGTTTGAGCTGGTGGACCTTCGCCGCGCTGCTGGTGCTCAGGCAGAGCGCGAAGATCAATCTGTTCCTCGGCGTGCGCACCCTGAACGACGAGCTGCTGCCGCAGCAGGTCCGCTTCATGCGCAGCTATTTCGCCAAGAAGTCGACCAACCTGCTGTTCCCATTCTCGATTGCCGCGGCGACCACCGCGACCGTGCTGGTCGCTGCTGCCGCGCTCGGCGCCAAATCCTCTTTCGACGGCGTCGCGCTGTCACTGCTCGCCTCGTTGATCGCGCTCGGCCTGCTCGAGCATGGCTTCATGGCGCTGCCGATGCCGGTGATCAATCTGTGGCGCTGGAGCGCACCAGTCGAGCCGGCGATGGCGACCGTCGCTGCCATCCCGGCACCGGCGCCCGTGATGCCGACGGCGCGCCCGGTGCTGGCCGCCGTGCCGGCCCCGCCTGAGGTGGAGCGCCCCATTCCTGCGCCAAGGACGTCGATGTCGGCGCAGAAGACTGCCGCCGCCCTGGCGCGGCAGCGGCTCGAAGAGCAGTTCCGCCAGGCCTATCGCCAGGCCCGCGCTGACGCGCAGGCGCAAACCATCACGGGACTGGCCGCGGTGTCGGTCACGCCGCCGGTCGATCCGAACACAGCACAGGGGGGAGTACCATGAACTACGAAGACTATTTCCGCCGCCAGCTCGACGGTCTCAGGCGCGAAGGACGCTACCGCGTGTTCGCCGACCTCGAGCGCAAGGCCGGCGCCTTCCCGCGTGCGACCTATCGTGGTCCCCATGGCGAGCGCGATGTCGCGGTGTGGTGCTCCAACGACTATCTCGGCATGGGCCAGCACCCCAAGGTGCTGGAGGTGATGCACGAGGCGCTCGACCGCTGCGGTGCCGGCGCCGGCGGCACCCGCAACATCAGCGGCACCAACCACTATCATGTGCTGCTGGAGGAAGAGCTCGCCGATCTCCACGGCAAGCAGGCCGCGCTGCTGTTCAATTCGGGCTACGTCTCGAACTGGACCTCGCTGTCGACCCTGGCGGCGCGCATGCCCGGATGCGTGATCCTGTCCGACGAGCTCAACCACGCCTCGATGATCGAGGGCATCCGCCACAGCCGCTGCGAGACCCGGATCTGGCGCCACAACGACGTCGCCGATCTCCGCGACAAGCTGTCGGATCTCGATCCCAAGGCGCCGAAGCTGATCGCGTTCGAGAGCGTCTATTCGATGGATGGCGACATCTCGCCGATCTCCGATATCTGCGACGTCGCCGACGAATACAACGCCATGACCTATCTCGACGAGGTCCACGCCGTCGGCCTGTACGGCCCGCGCGGCGGCGGCATCTCCGAGCGCGACGGTGTCGCCGATCGCCTGACCGTGATCGAGGGCACGCTCGCCAAGGCGTTCGGCGTGATCGGCGGCTACATCACGGCGTCCAGCACCGTCTGCGATTTCGTCCGCAGCTTCGCCTCCGGATTCATCTTCTCCAGCTCGCTGCCCCCCGCGGTCGCCGCCGGCGCGCTCACCAGCATCCGGCATCTCAAGGCGAGCAATGTCGAGCGTGCAAGGCATCAAGACCGCGTCGCGCGGCTGCGCCGCCGGCTCGACGAGGCCGGCGTCAGCCATCTCGACAATCCCAGCCACATCGTGCCGGTGATGGTGCGCGACCCCGTGCTGTGCAAGCGGATCAGCGACGTCCTGCTCGACCGCTACGGCATCTATGTGCAGCCGATCAACTATCCGACGGTGCCACGCGGCACCGAGCGGCTGCGCATCACGCCGTCGCCTTATCACTCCGATGCGGACATCGAGCATCTGGTGTCGGCGCTCTCGGAGATATGGGCCGAGATGGGCCTCGCGCTGGCGGCCTGACGGAAGAGGAATCGCACGGCGTTTGAGCCACATCAATTTGTCAACCTAACTTGACGTTATGATTGTTGGACAAATTGATAATCGGGGAGAACGCCGTGCGGATCCTGTTGCTGCATCCGAATTATCACTCCGGCGGCGCCGAGATCGCCGGCAACTGGCCGCCGGCCTGGGCGGCCTACATCTCCGGCGCGCTGAAGGCCGCGGGCTTCACGGACCTTCGCTTCATCGATGCGATGACCAACGATCTCTCCGAGGATCAGGTCCGCGCCATTCTGCGCAGCGAACAGCCTGACGTGATCGGCTGCACCGCGATCACCCCCTCGATCTACAAGGCCGAGCGGCTGCTGGAGATCGCCAGGGAAGAGCATCCCGACGCGCTCACCGTGCTCGGCGGCATCCACGCCACCTTCATGTACCAGCAGGTGCTGACCGAGGCGCCGTGGATCGACGCCATCGTGCGCGGCGAGGGCGAGGAGATCATCGTCGACCTGATGCGCGCCCGCGAGGACGGCCGCTGGGACAACGACCGCCGCAGCATCAGGGGCATCGCCTATCGCGACGGCTCGGAGGTGGTGGCCACGGTGGCGGCGCCGACGGTGAAGAATCTCGATGCGATCACGCCCGACTGGAGCGTGCTCGAATGGAGCAAGTACATCTACATTCCGATGAACAAGCGGGTCGCCATCCCCAACATGGCGCGCGGCTGCCCGTTCACCTGCAGCTTCTGCTCGCAGTGGAAGTTCTGGCGCGACTATCGCATCCGAGACCCGAAGAGGGTGGTCGACGAGATCGAGACACTGATGCGCGAGCACGATGTCGGCTTCTTCATCCTCGCCGACGAGGAGCCGACCATCAACAAGAAGAAATTCGTCGCGTTCTGCGAGGAGCTGATCCGGCGCGACCTCAAGATCCTCTGGGGCATCAACACCCGCGTCACCGACATCCTGCGCGACGAGGCGCTGCTGCCGCTGTATCGCAAGGCCGGCCTGATCCACGTCTCGCTGGGGACGGAAGCCGCCGCACAGATGAAGCTCGACCGCTTCAACAAGGAGACCACGGTCGCGCAGAACAAGAAGGCGATCCAGCTCTTGCGCGACGCCGGCATCGTCGTCGAGGCGCAGTTCATCGTCGGCCTCGAGAACGAGACCCGTGAGACCCTGGAGGAGACCTACCAGATGGCGCGCGACTGGAAGCCGGACCTCGCCAACTGGGCGATGTACACGCCGTGGCCGTTCTCCGACCTGTTCCGCGACCTCGGCGACAAGGTCGAGATCTTCGACTACGAGAAGTACAATTTCGTCACGCCGATCATGAAGCCCGACGCAATGGATCGCGGCGAGCTGCTCGACGGCGTCATGAACAACTACCGCCGCTTCTACATGCACAAGGCGCTGTTCTCGTACCCGTGGGCCGGCTCGGGCGAGCGCAGGCGCTATCTGCTCGGCTGCCTCAAGGCGTTCCTGAAATCCGGCTTCGAGCGGAAATTCTACGATCTTGGCCGCGTCAATTACTGGGGGCCGCAGTCCAAGGGCAAGGTCGATTTCGGCTTCGATACGTCGCGCAAGCGCGCTGATCCCGGCAAGATCGAATGGAAGACGAGCCATAATCGCAAGCTGAGCGGACCGCAGCAGGCCCAGCTGATGGCCTGCGGCGGCGGCACCGAGCAGATGAGCGAAGAGGCCGAGACGAGGGTGCACTGACATGCACGGCACGTGCGCTCAGCCCAATCTGCTACTGCGCGCTGCCGCTGCGTCTGGTCACGCCCCGGGCCGTATCGGCCCCAACGCGATCATCCAGACCGCCGAGGCCCTACGCCTGCTGCGGGGGGAGGACAGTGCGCGCCGCGTGTTCGCGGCCGCGCGGCTCGATTTCTATCTGAGCAGTCCGCCCGCCGAGATGGTCGATGAGGCCGAGGTCATGCGGCTTCATGACGCGCTTCGCACCGTGCTCGATGACGAGACCGCGCGCGCCGTCAGCAGCAGGGCAGGGCAACTGACGGGCGCCTATCTGCTCGCGCATCGGATCCCCTCCGCGGCGCAGCGCGTGCTGCGGCTGCTGCCGGCCCGGCTCGCGAGCCGCGCGCTGACGCGGGCGATATCCGCGCATGCCTGGACGTTTGCCGGGACCGGCACCTTCACCGCACGCCCGGGCCGGCCCACCATCTACCAGATCAGCCATTGTCCGCTGTGCCGCGGCCATCACGGCGATCACGCCATCTGCGACTTCTACGCTGCTACCTTCGAGACGCTGTTCGCAACGCTCGTGCACCCCGACGCCCATGCGCGTGAGATCGCCTGCGAAGCCTGGGGTGACGAGGCCTGCCGGTTCGAGATCGATTGGTGAGACGGCGCCATGCGAGACGCGACGCCGCCTTGGCATCGGGTGCGGCGCTCAGCTCGGCAGAAATCGCGCGCCTTCCTTGCCGAGGAAGTCCAGCATCGCCTGCGCCGGCGGCAGCAGCAGCTTGTCGGCACGCCGCACCGCGTGCCACTGCCGGATGATCGGCAGGCCCGCGACCTTCAACGTGACCAGCCGTCCCTCGCTGAGCTCATGGGCGACCGTGTGCTGCGAGATGAAGGCGATGCCGAGGCCGGCGATGACGGCCTGCTTGATGGTCTCGTTGCTGTCCATCTCCATGCTGGTCTTTGGCTTCAGACCATGCTTCTCGAAGAATGCCTCCATCAGCAGACGGGTGCCTGATCCCGGCTCCCGGGTGATGAACACCTCGCCGGCGAGATCCTCGGCCGCGATCCGCTTGCGGCGCGCCAGCCGGTGGTTGGCGGGGGCGATGATGATGTGCGGGTGCTTGCCGAAGGGCCGCATATCCACGGGAACGTCGGCCGGTGGCCGGCCCATGATGGCAATGTCGAGATCATAGCCGCGCAGCGCCTCGCGCAGGCTGTCGCGGTTGCCGATCCGCAAGGTGACGTCGATCTTGGGGAAGCGCCGCGAAAATTCCGCGATCGCAAACGGCACGAAATATTTTGCGGTGCTGACCGCGCCGATCGCCACGCGGCCACCGCTGCGTCCGGCGAGAATGTCGAGCGCCTGCTCGCAATCCTGCAAGGCGGCCTCGACGCGTTCGGCCAACGCCAGCACGCTGCGCCCGGCCTCGGTCAGGATCATGCCGTCGGTGGTGCGCTGGATCAGCGGTAGCCCGGCGAGCTCCTGAAGATTGCGGATCTGCAGGGTGACGGCAGGCTGAGTGAGGTTCAAACGGCCGGCCGCTGACGTCACCGACCCCGAGTTCTGCACGGCGGCCAGCGCCCGAAGCTGGCGGATGGTGAGATCGCGCGAGAAATGCCGGCTCATGGAACCCTCGATGAGATCGTTCACATAAGGAAAACTTTGGTCTATCCAAAGATATTGAAATTTCCCTAATTAGGCAAATCGAGTGTTGATAGCAGCGCGGCACGACGCATTCGTGCGGCTTCATCAAGTTCCCGGCAGAGGATCTGATGGCGAGGGAGTGGCCCATGGATCACCAAATGGATCATCATCAGACATTGCAGGCACATCTGGCGGCGCAGGGTGCCGACGCCGATTGCGCCGCGGTCATCGCGGCTCTGGCCGGGGCGGCGCGCGAGCTCGCGCGGCAGATCGCGGTGGCGCCGCTGTCCGGCGTCGACGAAGGCGCCGCCACCGTGAACGCCGACGGCGACGTCCAGAAGGCGCTCGACATCGTCGCCGACAACCTGATGCGGGATGCGCTGCGCCGGGCTCCGGTCGCCGGCATCCTGTCCGAAGAGGGCGACCGGCCGGAAACGGTCAATGCTGCTGCCCCACTTTGCGTGGCGATCGATCCGCTCGACGGCTCGTCGAACCTGCAGAACAACATCTCCGTCGGCACCATCTTCTCGATCCGCCCGCGGGGGCGCGACGTGCTCTCCAGCTTCTTCGAGCCAGGCACGGCACAGCTTGCCGCCGGCTTCTTCGTTTATGGACCGCAGACCTGCCTGGTGCTCGCGATCGACCATCGCGTCGATCTCTACGTCCTGCACCCGACCTTGCACGAGTTCATGCTCGCCAAGTCCGGCATCCGCATCCCGCAGGATACGCCGGAGTTCGCCATCAACGCGTCGAACCGCCGGCACTGGAGCGGGGCCGTGCGCAACTATGTCGACGAATGCCTGTCGGGCGCCGCCGGCCCGCGCGGCCGCGACTTCAACATGCGCTGGATCGCCTCGCTGGTCGCCGAGGCCTATCGTATCCTGATGCGCGGCGGCGTGTTCCTCTATCCGGCCGACTCCCGCCCCGGCTATCGCGAGGGCCGGCTGCGGCTGGTCTACGAAGCGCATCCGATGGCGCTGATCATGGAATGGGCCGGCGGCTCGGCCTCGAGCGGCCGTTCGCGCATCCTCGAACTGTCGGCGCGCTCGCCGCATCAGCGCGCGCCGCTGATCATGGGCGACGTCCGCCTTGTCCGCGACGTCGACCAGCTGCATGAGGGCATCGAGCCGCTGTTCGAAACCAGCGATGCGCCCCTGTTCGCGCGGCGCGGCCTGTTCCGCTGAGCCCGCCTGCCGAACGCGCCTTCCGGAGAAAGTTCATGTCACGTCGTCATCCCATCATCTCGATCACCGGCTCGTCGGGCGCCGGCACCACGTCGGTCAAGAAGACCTTCGAGAACATCTTCCGCCGCGAGAACGTCAAGGCGGCCTATATCGAGGGCGATGCCTTCCATCGCTACAATCGCGAGGAGATGCGCCGCAAGATGGTCGAGGAGGCCGAGCTCGGCAACAAGCACTTCAGCCATTTCAGCCCCGACACCAATCTGTTCGAGGAGCTCGAGAAGACCTTCCGCGACTACTCCGAGACCGGCACCGGCATGACGCGCCACTACGTCCACGACGAGGAGGAGGCGCGGCTCTACGACACGAGGCCCGGCAACTTCACCGAGTGGAGCCGGCTGCCGGAGGACTCCGACCTGCTGTTCTACGAAGGCCTGCACGGTGCGGTCGTCACCGAGAAGGTCAACATCGCGCAGCACGCCGATCTGAAGATCGGCGTTGTTCCGGTGATGAACCTGGAGTGGATCCAGAAGCTGCACCGCGACCGCGCGTCGCGCGGCTACACCACCGAGGCGGTCACCGACACCATCCTGCGCCGCATGCCAGACTACGTGAACTACATCATCCCGCAGTTCTCGGAGACCGACATCAACTTCCAGCGCGTGCCAACGGTCGACACCTCGAACCCGTTCGTTGCCCGCTGGATCCCGACGCCCGATGAATCGATGGTCGTGATCCGGCTGAAGAACCCGCGCGGCATCGACTTTCCCTATCTGCTCTCGATGATCCCGCAGAGCTTCATGTCGCGCGCCAATTCGATCGTGATCCACGGCGCCAAGCTCGATCTCGCGATGCAGCTCATTCTCACGCCCATGATCATGCAACTGATGGACCGAAAGAGGCGCACGCTATGACCGCCAACGCCGTGCAGACGCTGGCTCCGAAAGCCGATCCCAGCCATGCCGAGATGGCGAACGCCATCCGCTTCCTCGCGATCGACGCCGTCGAAAAGGCGAAATCGGGTCATCCAGGCATGCCGATGGGCATGGCCGACGTGGCAACCGTCCTTTTCTCGCGCTTCATGAAATTCGATCCCGCCGATCCGGCCTGGCCCGATCGCGACCGCTTCGTGCTGTCGGCCGGTCACGGCTCGATGCTGCTCTATGCGCTGCTGCATCTGACCGGCTACGAGGCCGTCACGATCGATGAGCTGAAGCGGTTCCGGCAATGGGGCGCCAAGACGCCGGGCCATCCGGAGTATGGCCACACGCCCGGCGTCGAGACCACCACCGGTCCGCTCGGGCAGGGCATCGCGACGGCGGTCGGCATGGCGCTCGCCGAGCGCCTGATGAACGCGCGCTATGGCGACGATCTGGTCGATCACTACACCTACGTGATCGCCGGCGACGGCTGCCTGATGGAGGGCATCAGCCACGAGGCGATCTCGCTCGCGGGTCATCTCAAGCTGAATCGCTTGATCGTGTTGTTCGACGACAACGGCATCTCGATCGACGGCTCGACCGATCTCGCCTGCTCGGATGATCAGCTCGGACGCTTCGCCGCGTCGGGCTGGGCGACGTCCCGCATCGACGGCCATGATCCCGAAGCCATCGAGGCTGCGATCGCTGCGGCGCGGCAGAGCAACCGCCCCAGCATGATCGCGTGCCGGACCACGATCGGCTTCGGCTCACCCGGACGGCAGGGCTCGGAGAAGGCGCATGGCGCGCCGCTCGGGTCGGAAGAGGTCGAAAAGACCCGCGCGGCACTGCACTGGCCGCACCGTCCGTTCGAGGTCCCGGCCGACGTGCTGGTGAGCTGGCGCGAGATCGGCGCGCGCGGCCGCAACGTGCGCCAGGCCTGGAAGGAGCGTGCGCGCAGGCTGTGCACCGCGGACCGGTCGCCCTGCCATGACGCGCTGAACAGGAAGCTGCCGGCCGCCTATGCCGAGCGCATGGCGCAGTTCATCGCGCAGCTCACGGCCGAGCGGCCGAAGATCGCCACCCGCCAGGCGTCGCAGAACGTCATCGATGTGATCGCGACGGTGCTGCCGAACCTGCTCGGCGGCTCGGCGGACCTGACCCACTCCAACCTGACCAAAGCGAAGACGCACAAATCCGTCACACCGGCCGCGATGGATGGCAACTACATCCACTATGGTGTGCGCGAACACGCGATGGCTGCGGCCATGAACGGCATCGCGCTGCATGGCGGCTTCATTCCCTATGGCGGCACCTTCCTTGCCTTTGCCGACTACAGCCGGCCGGCGATTCGCCTGGCCGCGCTGATGGGCATCCGCGTCATTCACGTGATGACGCACGATTCCATCGGCCTCGGCGAGGACGGCCCGACGCATCAGCCGGTCGAGCATGTCGCGAGCCTGCGCGCCATTCCGAACCTCCTGGTATTCCGCCCGGCCGACGCGGTCGAGACGGCGGAAGCCTGGGACTGCGCGCTGCGTGCGGAGACCTCGCCGTCGGTGCTGTGCCTGTCGCGGCAGGGGCTGCCGGCGTTCCGTACCGAAGCATCTGATCAAAACAAGGTGGCGCTCGGCGCCTACGTGGTCGTCGAGCCCGAGGCTGGGCGCGACGTGACCTTGATTGCGACCGGCTCGGAGGTGGCGATCGCGCTGGAGGCGGCCAAGCTGCTGGCGGTCGAAGGCGTCCAGGCGGCCGTGGTGTCGGCCCCCTGCTTCGAGCTGTTCCGCAAGCAGTCCGCCGAGTATCGCGCCGAGGTGCTCGGCGCTGCGCCACGCATCGGAGTCGAAGCCGCGATCGAGGGTGACTGGGCGCGCTGGCTCGGCGATGCAGGCGAGTTCGTCGGCATGCACGGCTTCGGCGCCTCGGCGCCGGCCGAGGTGCTGTACCGCGAATTCGGCATCACGCCTGCGGCGGTCGCCGATGCGGCGATGCGCAACATCATCCGGGCGCGGGCGTCCTGAGCCGCGCCACCATACAGAACATCGAAACAGGGACGGAGACCAACATGGCGCGGATCACGCTCAGACAATTGCTGGACCATGCGGCCGAGCGCGGCTACGGCGTGCCGGCGTTCAACATCAACAACATGGAGCAGGGGCTCGCGATCATGGAGGCGGCCGCGGCGGTCGATGCCCCCGTGATCATCCAGGCCTCGCGCGGCGCGCGCACCTATGCCGGCGACATCATGCTGTCGAAGATGATCGACGCGCTGGAGGAGATGTATCCGCAGATCCCGCTCTGCCTGCATCAGGACCACGGCAACGACGAGGCGACCTGCGCCACCGCGATCAAATACGGATTCACGTCCGTGATGATGGACGGCTCGCTCAAGGCCGATGCCAAGACGGCCGCCGACTACGACTACAACGTCGACATCACCCGCCGCGTCACCGACATGGCGCATTGGGTCGGTGCCTCGGTCGAGGGTGAGCTCGGCGTGCTGGGCTCGCTCGAGCATGGCGGCGGCGAGCAGGAGGACGGCCACGGCCTCGAGGGCAAGGTCAGCCGCGACCAACTGCTGACCGATCCCGACCAGGCGGTCGATTTCGTCCGCGCCACCAAGGTCGATGCGCTGGCGATCGCGATGGGCACCTCGCATGGCGCCTACAAGTTCTCGCGCAAGCCGGATGGCGAGATCCTCGCCATGAACGTCATCGAGGAGATCCATCGCCGGCTGCCGAACACGCATCTCGTCATGCACGGCTCGTCCTCGGTGCCGCAGAGCCTGCAGGACATGTTCAACCAGTTCGGCGGCGAGATGCCGCAGACCTGGGGCGTGCCGGTCGAGGAGATCGTGCGTGGCATCCGCCACGGCGTCCGCAAGGTCAACATCGACACCGACTGCCGGCTGGCGATGACCGCGATCTTCCGCAAGGTCGGCGCGTCGTCGAAGGTCGAGTTTGATCCGCGCAAGTTCCTGAAGCCGGCGATGGACTCGATGCGTGATCTCTGCCGCGAGCGGTTCGAGCAGTTCGGCGCCGCCGGCAACGCCTCGAAGATCAAGGTGCTGCCGCTGTCGGAGATGGCCAAGCGCTACCGCTCCGGCGCGCTCGATCCGCGAATTGGGGGAATGACTGAAGCTGCCTGACATCAACGGCGATAATGAACATTCAGGAGGAACACATGAACGACCAATCGATCACCGTCCGCGGCAAGGATCGCTACAAGTCCGGCGTGATGGAATACAAGAAGATGGGCTACTGGGAGCCGTCCTACCAGCCCAAGGACACCGATGTCATCGCGCTGTTCCGCGTCACGCCGCAGGATGGCGTCGACCCGGTCGAGGCGTGCGCTGCCGTCGCCGGTGAATCCTCGACCGCGACCTGGACCGTGGTGTGGACCGACCGCCTGACCGCCGCCGAGAAGTATCGCGCCAAGTGCTACCGGGTCGAGCCGGTGCCGGGCTCGCCGGGCAGCTATTTCGCCTACATCGCCTATGATCTCGACCTGTTCGAGCCGGGCTCGATCGCCAACCTGACGGCCTCGATCATCGGCAACGTGTTCGGCTTCAAGCCGCTGAAGGCGCTGCGGCTCGAAGACATGCGGCTGCCGGTGGCCTATGTGAAGACGTTCCAGGGGCCGGCGACCGGCATCGTCGTCGAGCGCGAGCGGCTCGACAAGTTCGGCCGTCCCTTGCTCGGCGCCACCGTCAAGCCGAAGCTCGGCCTGTCCGGCCGCAACTACGGTCGCGTGGTCTACGAGGCGCTGAAGGGCGGACTCGACTTCACCAAGGACGACGAGAACATCAACTCGCAGCCCTTCATGCATTGGCGCGAGCGCTTCCTGTATTGCATGGAGGCGGTCAACAAGGCGCAGGCGGCGACCGGCGAGATCAAGGGCACCTACCTCAACGTGACAGCGGCGACGATGGAGGACATGTATGAGCGTGCCGAGTTCGCCAAGGAGCTCGGCTCGACGATCATCATGATCGACCTCGTGATCGGCTACACCGCGATCCAGTCGATGGCGAAGTGGGCGCGCCGGAACGACATGATCCTGCATCTGCATCGCGCCGGACACTCGACCTACACGCGGCAGCGCTCGCACGGCGTCTCGTTTCGCGTCATCGCCAAGTGGATGCGGCTCGCGGGCGTGGACCACATCCATGCCGGCACCGTGGTCGGCAAGCTCGAAGGCGATCCCAACACGACCCGCGGCTACTACGACATCTGCCGCGAGGACTTCAACCCGATGCGGCTGGAGCATGGCGTGTTCTTCGACCAGAACTGGGCGAGCCTGAACAAGCTGATGCCCGTGGCCTCCGGCGGCATCCATGCCGGCCAGATGCACCAGTTGCTCGACCTGCTCGGCGAGGACGTCGTGCTGCAGTTCGGCGGCGGCACCATCGGCCATCCCCGCGGCATCGCCGCCGGTGCGACTGCCAACCGCGTCGCGCTGGAGGCGATGATCCTGGCCCGCAATGAGGGCCGCGACTACGTGCATGAAGGTCCTGAGATCCTGGCCAAGGCGGCACAGACCTGCACGCCGCTGCGCGAGGCGCTGGAGATCTGGAAGGACGTCACCTTCAACTACAAATCGACGGACTCGCCGGACTTCGTGCCGACCGTGACCCCCGCCGCTTGAACCACGTTCGATGCGTCGCCGTGCTGCGGGCCGGACACCGGCTCGCCCGGCAGCACAACATCAGGAGATTTCAACATGCGCGTGACCCAGGGTTGCTTTTCTTTCCTGCCCGACCTGACCGACGAGCAGATCACGGCCCAGATCCAGTACTGCCTCGAGAAGAATTGGGCCGTGAACATCGAGTTCACCGACGATCCGCATCCCCGCAACACCTATTGGGAGATGTGGGGCCTGCCGATGTTCGACCTGCGCGACGCCGCCGGCATCATGCGCGAGCTGTCCGAATGCCGGAAGATCTATGGCGACCGCTACATCCGCATCTCGGCCTTCGACTCCAGCCATGGCTGGGAGTCGATCCGGCTGTCCTTCATCGTCAACCGGCCGCAGAACGAGCCGGGCTTCCGGCTCGACCGCCAGGAAACCGTCGGACGCAATCTGCGTTACTCGACGCGGTCCTATGCGGCCGAGCGCCCTGAAGGCGAACGCTACTCATAAGAACACGGCGCTGAAGTCCCATCCCGTCGGGGAGGGGACTTCAGCGCCGGCTCTGCCGCATTGATCAAGTCCGATTCGACGGCGTCCCCTGCTTGCCGGAGTTCGCGGGAGGATCTGCCGCCAGCGTGTGCGAACTTCGGCCAAGCGGAGCACCAGCCCATGATGCAGGCCACGCAGGCGGATGCCGACAAGGCCACGCCGGTCGACACCGTCGACCTGCGCCGCGAGTTCGAGAGCGTCGACATCGCACCCGTGCTGGAGCAGCTCGACCGCGAGCTGGTCGGGCTCACCCCGGTCAAGACGCGAATCCGCGAAATCGCCTCGCTGCTGATGATGGAGCGGATCCGCCGCAAGATGGGGCTGGCGACGACGTTTCCGACCTTGCACATGTCGTTCACCGGCAATCCCGGCACCGGCAAGACCACGGTCGCGCTGCGCATGGCCGGCATCCTGCATCGGCTGGGCTTCGTCCGCCGCGGCCACGTCATCAGCGTGACCCGCGACGATCTCGTCGGCCAATATATCGGCCACACCGCGCCGAAGACCAAGGAGGTGCTGAAGAAGGCGATGGGGGGGGTCCTCTTCATCGACGAGGCCTATTATCTCTACCGTCCCGAGAACGAGCGCGACTACGGCCAGGAGTCGATCGAGATCCTGCTGCAGATCATGGAGTCGCAGCGCGAGGACCTCGTGGTCATTCTTGCCGGCTATGCCGACCGGATGGAGAAGTTCTTCCAGAGCAATCCCGGCTTCCGCTCGCGCATCGCCCACCACATCGACTTCCCCGACTATTCGGAAGCCGAGCTGCTGACGATCTCCGAGATGATGCTGGAGGGGCAGAACTACCGCTTCACGCCGGAGGCCCGCGCCGCCTTCGAGAAGTACATCGCCGTCCGGCGCACCCAGCCCTTGTTCTCCAACGCGCGCTCGATCCGCAACGCGCTGGATCGGATCCGCCTGCGCCAGGCCAACCGGCTGGTGTCGCGGCTCGACCGCGTGCTGACGTCCGATGACGTGATGTCGATCGAAGCCAGCGACGTGCTGGCAAGCCGCGTGTTCGCCAAGGGGGCCGACGCGGGAGACGGCAGGGTGGAGGCGCAATCATGAGTCTGGCTCTGGTGAGGAACGCGCCGCTCGACGACCTCCGGCGCCGCATCGCCGACGCCGGCGCACTGATCTTCGACGTCGACGGCACGATGGCCGAGACCGAGGAGATCCATCGCGAGGCCTTCAATGAGGCGTTCGTCGCGGTGGGCATCGACTGGCACTGGGGCCGCCGCATCTACAAGGAGCTGCTGCGTGTCACCGGTGGCAAGGAGCGCGTCCGTGCGTTCGACCAGATGCGGCGCACGGGTCCGCCGCTCAGCGACGCCGTCGTTGCCCGGCTTCATCGCATCAAGACGGAGCGGTTTGCCGCGCTGATGGCCGACAAGGGCTGCCCGTTGCGCCCGGGCGTTCAAGCCTTGCTGGAGGCTGCCTCGGCCCGCGGGCAGCGGCTCGCGATCGCGACGACGACCACGCGCGGCAATATCGATGCCCTGTTGGCGCCCGTGCTGGGCGCCGATTGGGAGGCAGGATTTGCCGCCGTCGTGGCGGCCGACGATGTCGCGCGCAAGAAGCCCGCACCGGATGTCTACCTGGAGGTCTTGTCGCAGCTCGATCTACCCGCGGCCAGTTGCATCGCGATCGAGGACTCCGGTAACGGGTTGATGGCTGCGACCCGCGCCGGCGTTCCCGTGCTGATCACGCGCAGCCTCTACTTTCATGACGACACGTTCGACGGTGCGCTCGCCGTGCTCGATGACCTCGGGGAGTTTGTTGCCTGAGGTATTTTGAGGTGTTTGTGGTGATACGTTGCCGATTATGTACGCCACCATGCGCATAGCCGCGTGGCGTGGTCGTTCTATTGCCGTCTCGACAAGAACGTGTAATCCCTTGACGACATGTCTTCATGTCGAGTCGAGGTCGTTGAGTATGGCCCGCACGCAGGCCAAATTGAAACGTACGGACGTTGCCCGCACGGAAGCGTTTCGCGGGCGGGTGGGACGGCCGCCGAAGGCGCTCGCTGGAAACATCGAGGAGCGTATTCTGGACGCTGCGCGCGCGGTGTTTCTCGAGCGTGGCTTCGACGGTGCCAGCATCGACGAGATCGCTGAACGTGCTCCCGCCAGCAAGCCGACGATTTATGCCCGATACACCGGCAAGGCCGCATTGTTTGCCGCCGTCGTCGCGCGCTCCATCAACGACGTGATGAATCTGGGATCCTACACGCCGGTGGCCGGCACCGCACAGGAGAAACTGGTCGGACTTGCCATCGCCATCGTCGATCGCGCGCTGAAGGACTCGCTGGGATTGTTACGGGTCACGATCGGGGAGGCTTACCGGTTTCCCGATCTCAGTTGTCAGTTTCATGACGTCTCACGCAAACGGGCCGCCCATGCCGTGGCGGTGCTGCTCGGCGAGACGATCGGCGCCTCGGCCACGACCGCCCGCCGGACGCCGTCGAAGGCGTCGGCCGCCTCTGCCGAGATCTTCATCGATCTGATCGTCATGCCGGTGATCATGCGCTCGCTCATGGGCGAGAGCGAAAGGACGATCCGCAGGGAGCTGCCCGGCTTCGTCCGTGACCGGGTCAAGACGTTCCTGACGCTGCAGCCGAAGGCGTGAGCGGCGCGATCAGCGTCGCCGCAGCGATGACGGTTCGAGCGTCACCTGCTTGAGATCGTTGCCGCTGACGACGACCACGACGAAGGCGAGCTTGCCGTCCTTGTTCATCAGGCCGCCACTGATCGCCCGGCCGGCCGCCGAGCGCTCGGCGATCCGAATCGCATCCGACATCTTGAGCCGGACCGTGGTGAGGGCAGCCAGGCTGTTACGGTCGCTTTCGCTCAGTCCATCCACGGTGGAGAACAGCACGCTGTTGCGCACCTTTGCCGTGGTGCCGTCGATGTCGGATTCCCAGATCCGTCCGCTCTGCAGGGTTCGGACCTTGTAGACGGGGGCGTCGAGCCCACCTTCGAAGCTGATGTCCGCGGTCTTGGAGCCCGGATGAATCCTCTCGGCGATCCGCAGCGCCTGGTGCAGTGACACCTCCGTCCGCCGGAACTTGTCGAGCTCGCGATCGATCGTCTCCTGACTCAGAGCCGGATCGGTGGAGACTTGTGGATCCCTCTCGGTCTGCATGCCGCTGCCGGTCCCGCCGACGGCGTGCGCCAGGGGAGTCCACGACAGCAGGATCACGCTCAAAAGAATGATTCGTTTCATGACGGCCTGCTGTCTCCGATCTCGGTCGGTGCTTGTAGAGCATTCCCTTGGGAAACGGTTGCGATAAAACGAAACTGTATCGTTTTATAATGATGGCCGGAGGACCTGTCAAGGTTGGCTCCCCCGGGAGGTGTCTGGATCCAGAAGGAACCCATTCCTGCGCGGCTCTCAAGGCCGCGGACGAACGGAGCGGAGATCGTCGTCGAGGCCGACGATCTCGACGTTGGTGACGCACCCGTCCATGCGCGAACGCGCCCGCGCGTCTCACGCCGCTCTCGCTAAACGAAACCGTATAATAATGCCGGGCGGGCCGAACTCCGATGCGGCCGCAGCCGGCATCGCGATTTCAGAAGGTGATCGTTGGAACCCGCATGGCGATCGGTTCCGCCAGCGGTGCTGGTGCGCACACAGGCGATGGTCGACGCCCGTTCATCTGCGGCTAATTCCCGCCCGGCTATGATTTTCTTCCATTTCCGATAGGTTGTCGCCGTTGCAAACCGGGGCAGCCGATATGACCGCCGCCAGCGGCGTCCGATGTCCCGCAGGATAATGGTGCGAGCCGCATCGGCGGACGCGACCAGAGGAGTCTGAATGAGCAAACGCCGGGCCATGATCACCTTCACGTTCACCGCCGCGACGCTGCTCGCTGCCTGCGGCGGCGTTGCGCAGGCGGCGCAGTGCGGCTCGTCGCCGGCGGGGTTCGAGGCGTGGAAGCGCGAATTCAGCGAGGAGGCGAGGGCGAAGGGCGTCGGCGGCACCGCGATATCCGCGCTGATGCAGACCAACTACGCCTCGGCGACGATCGCGGCCGATCGTGGCCAGCGCAGCTTCTCGCTGTCGCTCGATCAGTTCCTCGTCAAGCGCGGCGCTGCTGCGATCGTCGCGCGCGGGCGCCAGCTCAAGCAGTCGCAGGCGGCGATGTTCGCCTCGATCGAGCAGCGCTACGGCGTGCCGCCCGGACCGCTGATCGCGATCTGGGGCATGGAGAGCGCGTTTGGCAGCCAGCGCGGCAATCAGCACATGCTGTCCTCGATCGCGACGCTCGCCTATGACTGCCGCCGTCCGGAGTTCTTCACCGACCAGCTCTATGCCGCGCTCAAGCTGGTCGACCGCGGCGTGCTGTCTGGCAACACCCGCGGCTCGATGCATGGCGAGGTCGGGCAGACCCAGTTCATGCCGAAGAACATCCTGGCCTATGGCGTCGGCAATCTCGACGTCGCCGCCAATGCGCTCGCCTCGACGGCGAACTTCCTGCGTGCCAATGGCTGGAAGGCGGGCGCCGGATATCAGCCGGGCGAGCCGAACTTCGCAGCCATCGAGGCCTGGAACGCCGCCGGCGTCTATCAGAAGGCGATCGCGCTGATGGGCCGCCAGATCGACGGCGGCGGCTCGGCCGCGGCGCGCTGACAGGCCCGCGACTGATAAGCCTGTCCTGTCCAATGAAAAAAGCGGCGCTTCATCGCTGAAGCGCCGCTTCTCTGCAAGAGCAGTCAGTCGGCGTCTCGCCTCAGGCCTTCAGCTCGAACCGGTCGAGGTTCATCACCTTGGTCCAGGCGGCGACGAAGTCCTTGACGAACTTCTGCTTGGCATCCGAGCTCGCATAGACCTCGGCCAGCGCGCGCAGTTGCGAGTGCGAGCCGAAGATGAGGTCGGCGCGGGTGGCCGTCCACTTGATCGCGCCGGTCTTGCGGTCGCGGCCCTCGAAGGTGTGCTCGCCCTGATCGACCGGACGCCAGGCCACGCTCATGTCGAGCAGGTTGGCGAAGAAGTCGTTGGAGAGCGTCTCGGTCTGCGCGGTGAACACGCCATGCTTGGAGCCGTTGGCATTGGCGCCGAGCACGCGCAGGCCGCCGACCAGCACGGTCATCTCCGGTGCGGTCAGGGTGAGCAGTTGCGCCTTGTCGACCAGCAGCTCCTCGCCGGACAGCCACTGCTTGCCGCTGAGATAGTTGCGGAAGCCGTCATGGGTCGGTTCGAGCACCGCAAACGATTCGACGTCGGTCTGCTCCTGCGAGGCGTCGGTGCGGCCCGGCGCGAACGGCACCGTCACCTCGACGCCGGCCTTCTTGGCGGCCGCTTCGACACCGGCATTGCCGGCCAGCACGATCAGGTCGGCGAGCGACACCTTCTTGCCGCCGGCCTGCGCGTTGAACTCCTTCTGGATGCCCTCGAGCGTCGAGAGCACCTTGGCAAGCTCGGCCGGGTTGTTGACCGCCCAGTCCTTCTGCGGGGCCAGACGAATGCGCGCGCCATTGGCGCCGCCGCGCTTGTCCGAGCCGCGGAAGGTCGAGGCCGAAGCCCAGGCGGTCGAGACCAGCTGAGAGACCGACAGGCCCGAGGCGAGGATCTTTGCCTTCAGCGACGCGACGTCCTTGTCATCCACGAGCGGATGATCGACGGCCGGCACCGGATCCTGCCAGATCAGGTCTTCCTTCGGCACCAGCGGGCCGAGGTAGCGCACCTTCGGGCCCATGTCGCGATGGGTCAGCTTGAACCAGGCGCGGGCGAAGGCGTCGGCGAACTGATCCGGATTCTCCATGAAGCGGCGCGAGATCTTCTCGTAGTCCGGATCGAAGCGCAGCGCGAGGTCGGTGGTCAGCATCGACGGCGCGTGGCGCTTGGACTTGTCGTGTGCGTCCGGCACCGTGTTGGCGCCGGCGCCGTGCTTCGGCTTCCACTGGTGCGCGCCGGCCGGGCTCTTGGTCAGCTCCCATTCATAGCCGAACAGATTCCAGAAGAAGTTGTTGCTCCACTTGGTCGGCGTCGTCGTCCAGATCACCTCGAGGCCGGAGGTGATGGTGTCGCCGCCCTTGCCCGAGCCGTATTTGCTGGCCCAGCCGAGACCCTGCTGCGCGATGTCGGCGCCCTCAGGCTCCGCCCCGACCAGCGACGCGTCACCCGCGCCGTGGGTCTTGCCGAAGGTATGACCGCCGGCGATCAGCGCCACCGTCTCTTCGTCGTTCATCGCCATGCGGGCGAAGGTCTCGCGGATGTCGCGCGCGGCCGCCAGCGGGTCGGGGTTGCCGTTCGGGCCTTCCGGGTTGACGTAGATGAGGCCCATCTGCACGGCAGCGAGCGAGCCTGCGAGCTGACGGTCGCCGCTGTAGCGCTCGTCGGCGAGCCACTTGCCTTCGGGACCCCAATAGATGTCCTGCTCGGGCTCCCAGGTGTCGGCGCGGCCGCCGCCGAAGCCGAAGGTCTTGAAGCCCATCGATTCCAGCGCGACGTTGCCGGTCAGCACGAACAGGTCGGCCCAGGAGATCTTCTGGCCGTACTTCTGCTTGATCGGCCACAGCAGGCGGCGGGCCTTGTCGAGGTTGGCGTTGTCGGGCCAGCTGTTGAGCGGCGCAAAGCGCTGCTGACCGGTGCCGGCGCCGCCGCGGCCATCGCCGATGCGATAGGTGCCGGCGGCATGCCAGGCCATGCGGATGAAGAGCGGACCGTAGTGACCGAAATCGGCCGGCCACCAATCCTGCGAATCGGTCATCAGCGCATGCAGGTCCTTGACCAGCGCGTCGAGATCGAGGCTCTTGAATTCCTTGGAATAATCGAACGCCTCACCGAGCGGATCGGACAGGTTCGAATGCTGGTGGAGGACGGAGAGGTTGAGCTGGTTCGGCCACCAATCCTTGTTCGAAAATCCCTTCAAGCCGCCCGAAAACGGGCACTTGCTGACGTCATCCATGTTTGCCTCCTGACGTGATCGTCATGGTTCCCCCTGGGGTGGGAGCCGGGACCCTACGCGGCTATTTCGATCAGGGGAAATTGAGATTGATGATCCTAACGATAAGATTATCTGATGAACGCGGTGTGACGCCGTCCAGACGCAGAGCGACGCCGGACCTTGGCGGCGCACCCCAGGATTGTGGTCAGGGAAAATTGACTTCGCGTCGATGAGCGATAAGATAATCTGATGATACATCTGACGATGCGGCAGCTTCGCTATTTCGACGCGCTGGCGCGTCTGGGGCATTTCGGCCGCGCCGCCGAGGCCTGTGCGATCTCGCAGCCGGCGCTGTCGATGCAGATCAAGGAGATGGAGGAGGCGCTCGGCGGCGTGCTGCTGGAGCGCAACGCCCGCCAGGTCGTGCTGACCCGGTTCGGCGAGCAGCTCGCCGAACGCGTCCGCGAGATCCTGCGCTCGGTCGACGAGCTCGGCGACTTCGCCCGCGCCTCGCGCGACAAGCTCACCGGCCGGCTGCGGCTCGGCATGATCCCGACTGTCGCGCCTTATCTGTTGCCCAAGGTGATCGGGAACTTGACGCGCAAGCATCCCGAGATCGACATCCACGTCCGCGAGTCCAAGACGCCGACCCTGATCGAGGAACTGGTCGAGGGCCGCCTCGATGCGGCGATCGTCGCGCTGCCGGTCTCGGAGCCTTCGCTGACCGAGGTCGCGCTGTTCGCGGAGAACTTCCTGCTGGTGCGGCCGCCGGAATATGAAGGCGCTGACGTGCCGAGCAGCGAGATGCTGCGCGAGATGCGGCTGCTGTTGCTGGAGGAGGGGCACTGCTTCCGCGACCAGGCGCTGTCGTTCTGCAACATGCAGGCGCCGCGCGAGATGCTCGATGCCTCCTCGCTGTCGACCCTGGTGCAGATGGTCGGCGCCGGCATGGGCGTGACGTTGATTCCGGAGATGGCGGTCGGCGTCGAGACGCGCTCGGCGTCGGTGTCGCTGGCGCGCTTCGCCGATCCGCAGCCGCAGCGCACGGTCGGCATGGTCTGGCGCAAGACCAGCCCGCTCGCCAAGCAACTGATGCAGATTTCCGAGATCGTCGGCAGCGCGGCCGAGGGTCTGCGCAAGCAGGCCGCGGCAGCGCAGGGCCGCAAGCGGCGCGGCTGAGCGCCGCGCGTGACGACGCCGGCTGACGCCATCCCTGCTGCGTCCCGCCCGCGCCGTGTAGGAACGATCCGTCGTCGTAGCCCGTCACGTCCGGTTTTCCATGGCATAAGTCTTGTATCGATCTTCGCGAGCGGTCGAACGTCCGACGCGCACGCGGGGTGGCGATGCCGCAGGATCGTGATCTCGGTCGGTTGGCTCGCCGCTCGCGCCGCTTGCTGATCGAGGCTGCGCACCTGGAGAACGGTCCATGCCTGAGCCGCTTCGACATGAGGGCCTCCGTCATTGCGGGGAGCGACGCGACGAGGCAACCCAGAGTCCCGCGATGGTTCTGGCTTGCTTCGCTGCGCTCGCAAGGAGAGAGCTCGTTCGGGGATGTGGCGAGGAGGTCGGGTGAAAATTGACGAGCGTGATGATGGCGTCCTGGCCTTTGTCGACACTGACGGCCGCATCTGGGCGCAATGTGCGCGTCCCTCTCAATATGCCGCCGACACCGATTACGTGATTGAAGGCCCGCTGAGCGGCTTTATCTACGAGGAGGGGACGTTCACGCCGGACAGCGAACAGGCGTTTCGCGCCTGGCTCGACGACCGCTTGATCAGCGACGGGATATTCCATGTCAAGGACAAGGAGACGGCGCTGTCCTTGTGTCGGCGGATCGCGGTGGCCGCGCGCGACATCCTGACCGACCGGTCGGCCTCGTCCCGTTGCCCGCGCTGATCGCTTGATCTTCCGGTAATAATAATTCTATTACGTAATTTCAGAAATTGTGCTTATCTGTGCGTACCCCGCCTCGAGCAGAGGGACGTACGCGTCGTCACGATACGTTGAGGTGGGCTGCGATGGACGTGACGGCTGCGCCAGACGAGCGCGGTTGGCACGGACGGCGAAGTCGTGTGGTCCTGGCCTCTCGACGCTGAGGTCAAGTCTGCGGTGGTTGCCTGACGGCACGCGCGGGCGATGGGGGCAAGAAAGCCGATCCCCAGGGAGAGCACGAAGGACACCGTAAAGCCATCGCGCGGGGAAGGCCGGGTCTGTCCGGCTGTACCTGTGGTACCTGCCGCCTGCATTCTTTTGAGCAGGCGGGCCACGGGCCTCAGCCGAGGTCCGGCCTTCCCCGCGCCCTCTCGTTTCAGGGCGACATGACGAATGCATCACCTGGGCGTTGCGCGCCACGGGAGCGTGAGATCGTGTCTCGCCGGAGGATCTGCGTGGCATGATGGATTGTCGACCCATCCGGTCGCGTCCGCCATGAGGCGAATCTGAAACGGCCATCGAGAGCGCAAGGAAATGACGACTCTATTTTGATTTGAATCAAATCATACATTCTACTTGTGATTTCAAATACCCGAGCGGTTGGACGGCGGGGGAGGCGAGATGGCGACCATTCCAGTTGAGCAGGCACGCTCGGTTGCGATGTTCCACGCCGCTTCGAAAAGCGCTCCGGATATCGCCGATCGACAAATGGCGCGGTTTTTCGGCTCGGACCTCGATCCAAACCCGATCATTATTTTTGATCTGACCGGCACGCCGGCATTCTATGATTTCAGCTTCTATCAACAGGCTCTACTCGTCGGCGTCATCAGGTGCACGGCGGACACGAGGCTGCAATCCGCAGCCTGGGCATTCGAGCCGCCGTCGCGGCAGCTGTCCGACACGAACGCACTCAAGATCGCGACGGAAGCGATGAACAAGATCGCGCCGGACGCAACCCTCGTCAGCCATTCCTTCGTCGCATATTCGTACGCAAAGATCGGCGTTCGCGTTTCCTACGTCAAGGATGGTCACCCCGCATCGTTCATCGTCGACTACTATGATCGATCGGTTCTCACACAGACCGATCTCGCTCCGAGTCCGCCGCCGGTCGATTTGCTGGATAGCATCGACGGGCTCATTCCCCACTCGATCTTGGACTCTCAGAAGCTCGGTTTTCTCGACGTGTCGGAGCCAGAGCCGCTACGTGGCCAGAGCGAGCGAGAAATGATTCGCAGCATCGTGTCTGGGATTCTGCCGGAAAGCGGTGATCTGCCGGACATCAAGTTTGACGATTCCGACTATAAGACGCTGCAGGCCTACTTTGCTGCGACGCCGCCGGCGATCGCATCCTCGATCCTGCCGGTTCCTCTCTTTGCGCAGATTACGCCTGTCTATTGCGCGGTCGCATCCGCGCAGATGATCCTGGCGTATTTCGGATTCACGGCGACACCCGAGCAAATTGCCGAACAGATGAAGCCTGGCCCCAAGGGCGCCACCAACAAAGCCCAAGTCTCGGCGTATCAGTTTTTTGCGGGAGGGCGATTGGCGCCGACCTTTGATCAAGCTCCGAGTTTCGATCACGCCCTCGACGCGTTGCAGAAATTCATTCCGTTCAAGAGCGGTCTCCCGGGCCATGCGCGTGTCTGCCGCGGCTGGAAGCAATATTCCTTCGTATCGTCTCTCACCGGAAATGTGACGGGAACTGAGCACTATTTTCTGATCAATGATCCATATCCCGTGGGCGAGGGCAGCATTCGCTGGGAGAACCTCAAGAATCACAACTACGCCAATGCGATCAGCTTCAGCCGAATGGGAGGCACATGATGCCGTGTCCGGATTTGCGCGTGAGCAAGTACTGCATCTGGACGCCTGTGGACGGCGCGGTATTCGGCCTGCATGGCTACACCGGGGGCATGGTCCTCGTTTCGCAGGATCTGTTCGAGTCGTTGACCGAGAGAGGCTCGCTCGACCTGATACGTCAGAGATATCAGGACGAGTTTGATGCCTTATGGCTGCGCGGCTTCATCACGAGCCTTACCCCCTTGGAGGAGCGAGAGGCGGTGGTGGAGATCTCCAGATCCCTGCAGGCACGTCGCCGGCAACTACATTTCGTTATCGCGCCAACCTTTGACTGCAATTTCCGCTGCAGTTACTGTTTTGAGCGGGAGCTGCAGAACGACATCGATCGCCGACCAAACCCGCTTTCGCAGATCGATCGTGCGACCAGCGATCGACCTGGTGCCGACTCGGGCGCTTGTTTCATGGGCCACGGCGACAAGGTGAGCATGTCGCGAGACGATGTCGATGCGGTGTTTGCCGGCATCGATGATCTGATCGAGCAGTCGGAGACCAAACAATGGTCCAGGAATATCACCTTGTTCGGCGGAGAGCCGTTGTGGGTTTCCAATCTTCCGGTCATCGAACGCGCCGTCGAGCTCGGCAGCTCGCGAGGCTTCCGCTTCTCGGCGGTTACCAACGGCTATGACGTCGATCGGTTCATGGACGTCATCGGGGTCGACGCAATCCATTCACTCAACATCTCGGTCGATGGCACGCGGGCGATCCATGACAAGCAACGATTCCTGACCAACGGCGGAGGGACCTTTGACAGGATCGTGGACAATATCGATCTGGTCCTGAGGGAGCGGCCCGGCGTTCGCGTCGTTGTGCGCTTCAATTTCAGCCGCGCCAATTTCCACGAGCTCAGACCGTTGCACGATTTGTTCGGTTCTCGCGGCTTCCTGCAGAATCCGAATTTTGATCTCAATGCAAACATCATCTACGACAAGGCCAATGGTCGGAAGACACTGCGGTCCGATCGCGAGCTATTGGATATCGTGCTGGCGCAGGCGCCGAAAACGAATGTGTCGCTGGATTGCTTCAATGCGGGCGTCGCGGGCCGGATCGTGAGCGCGATCCGGAAGCGGGAAGAATTCCGGTTCTCCGGTTCTTATTGTGCGGCCAATGCGGGAATGTACATCTTCGCACCCGACGGCGGCCTCTACAAATGTTGGGAAGACATTGGCGCAGCTCGCTCGCTGGTCGGCAGCTATCGAGAGCGGCCGGTGGTGCTCAATGGCAGAGACGATCAGTGGAAGGGGCGCCAACTTGAAGGCATGGCAAAATGCCAGTCATGCCGTTTTGCGCTCATCTGTAGCGGCGGGTGCGCCCAGCATGCTCACCAGCAGATGGGAAGCATGAACGATAAATACTGCGACAATTTCGACAAGCGATATGCCGTTTCGGTGGCCAAGGTTGGCGACGAGATTCGTAAACTGGTCGTATGTGCGTAGCAAGGTGGAGAGAGGATCAAGTCATGTCTGACATCAAGATGCCCGAAGACAAGCTGGACGTCTTCAAGCTGATGACGACCCAGCACATCAAGGTTCTGAACCAGAAGGGAGCGAACCTGAAATACGAGAAGCTGACGGTCGGCCAGCTTCTCGAGATGCTCGGCTTCAAGCGACCGGAAGCCGGGGCAGCCGATGCGATCTCGGTCGACGAGGAGCCCGAGGGTTGGCTTTGCGGAGCCGACAGCGTCTGCGGCTTGAACAAGTCCGCGTGAGGGACTCCGGCGAAGCCAATCGTCGGACCGCATGATCGGCAGCCATCACCTCGGCCAGGCGCGCGTCATTGCATCTGGCCGCGGTGTGCTGCGCGAAACACTGGCGGATCCGGAAGAAGTGCGATCGTTGGCGGAAGCTTGGACGGTGACACGGCCCTGCCAATACAGGTGGTCACGCTTGAGCGGTTCTGTGGCCGCAACATTCTTGCTTAAGGCAGGTTGATCTTGCTCAAAGCTGCTCCTCGCGCCCGTGGTCCAATAAGTTTGACACGGGAGAGGAGCCGGAAATGCAAACATCAGTTCAAATTGAATTTGAAGGGATCCGCGTGTCCGCCGAAATCCGGGCTGCCGTCGAGCAACATGTCGCGGAACTGGAGAGTCGCTTTGGCCGGATCACTGCGGCTCGCATCATGGTCAAAGGTCCGGGCGGTCATCACCAAACCGGCGGTCAATATCTGGTGAGCGTTCGGCTGGCGCTGCCTGACGGTCGGGAGGTCCACGTTGGACGTACCCCGAAGCTGGATGAACGGTACGACGACTTGACCTTCGCCGTGGACAACGCATTCAAACGCGCGCGTCGACAACTGCAGGACCGGGCGCGACTGATGCGGGGCGACGTCAAGACGCATGAGCCTCAACCCATCGGAACCGTTGCGCGTATCGATCCAAGCGGCCAGTTCGGCTTTCTGGAAGCCGCGGACGGCCACGAAGTCTATTTCAACTGCAATAGCGTCGTTGAGGGTGGATCAAGCATCGTGCCCGGCGCCCGCGTCAGCTACGTTGAGGAGATCGGAGAGAAGGGACCGCAGGCGAGCACGGTCAGAATGCTCGGGAAACATGGGCTGCGGGCTTAGCTCGGCGGCTGAGTGGGGACGCGGACGACGGGCAGGTTTGACGTTGGAGGTAACCGATGATTGGTGATCGCCTGCGCTTGTTCTGTCTTCATGGCACGGAGGTGCTTGGCGAAAAAGTTGCTCATGCGCTTGGATGCCGTCTCGCCGCTGTCGAAGAACGCAGCTTCGAGGACGGCGAACACAAGGTGCGGCCGCTGGAGGTTGTCGCCGGCTGCGACGTCTACGTTCTGCATAGCCTCCATGGCGGTCCTGACGAGAGTCCGAACGACAAGCTGTGCCGGCTGCTGTTCCTCGTCGGGGCATTGAAGGATGCCGGTGCCGCGCGGGTGACGGCGGTCACACCGTATCTGTGCTATGCGCGAAAAGATCGTCGCACCAAGGCCAATGACCCGGTCACGATCCGTTATCTTGCGACCATGTTCGAGGCGATCGGTGTTGACGCGGTGGTGACCCTCGAAGTTCACAACGAGGCCGCGTTCGAGAACGCGTTCCGTTGCCCATCGGTCGCGTTGAGCACGGCGCCGCTCTTGATCGGCAGGATCAGGGCGATCGCAGCTGATCGGCCGATTGCCGTGGTTTCGCCGGATCTCGGAGGCGGCAAGCGAGCGGACCTGCTTCGCGAGGTTCTTGGGAAGGCGCTCGGCCGTCCGATCGGCAAGGCGTTCGTGGAGAAGCATCGCAGCTCCGGTGTCGTTTCGGGCGATTTGTTCGCCGGGGAGGTGGCGAACTCGCTGTGCGTGATCGTGGACGATCTCATCAGCAGCGGTGGAACCCTGGTGCGGGCGGCGAAGGCGGCCCGTGCCCATGGAGCCGAAGAGGTAATAGCTTGCGTCGCGCACGGCCTGTTCATGCCAGGCGCGGCAACGACGCTGGCCGATCCTGCGATCGACCGCATCATTGCGACCGACAGCGTGCCGCCGTTCAGGCTTCCGCCGGGCGCGGTTCGCGACAAGCTCGAGATCGTCTCGGCGGCGCCCCTTCTCGGAGAGACCATTCGTCGGCTGCACCACAACGAGCCGCTGACGGAGCTGCTTCCGTATCAGGATTGATCCCTGCAATTCAAATTCTGGCTCTCGCCGTGAGCTGCCGCTCGAGCTGCGCTGCGTCCGCCTTGGCAAGTTTGAGATAGGTGCGCGTCAGCCGCGGCCATTTTTCCGGCGTCCGTGGATGGGCGTCGGCGAGATGAGCGATGGATAGCCTGGCGCGGAGCATGGCCCGGCCAATCCGATAGAACAAGAACAGTCCGCTGGCCGGGTCATCATTGAGCTGGACGGCCAGATGCCGCCGAAGCCTCTCAGCGACCCACAGTCCTCCCAATCGGGCGCATTCCAAGTGCAGGAAGGCAATTTCGTCCAGAGCATCCGATGTCCGCAAGCAGGCATTGAACTCCAGGCAATCGATGATGGGGAAGGGAGGGCTCAACCAGATATGTTCCGGCCGCAGATCGCCATGGCCGTCAAGGACGTGCCGGTGATGCACCCGCTGCGCCAGCAGCTCGGTCCGCTGCCGCAGGAAACGGCATTGCAGGTCGGCAATGCGCTCGATGGTGCCGCGGGGCAGGTCGAAGGCCGGCTCGAGCAAACCTCGCCGATCCGCAAGAACTGCCTTTTGCAGGGTCACCATGTAGCTCTCCGGATTGATCATGATCCGGCGCGCATGCGAATAGAAGCGGCTCAAACGACTGGCCAAGCCATCGATCTGGCCCTGGGAGACCTTGCGATCGCGAAGCCCGGCTTCGAGCGTTCGGCCTTCATCGAGCCGGCGCATGACGACGAGCCAATCAACGATGTGTCCGCCGCCTCCGATGGCGTAGCCACCCGGCGCAGCCGTCAGCGGCACCACGCCGTGATAGACATCGGGCGCCAGCCTTCGGTTCAGCGAAACCTCAGCGCGGCAGGCGTCTGCGCGGCGCTCAAGGCTGGAGAAATCGAGATATGGAAAATGAACCGGCTTCTTGAGCTTGTAGACGCGCTCGTCAACCATGAAGACCCAGGACATGTGGGTCTCCCGCGTGATCACGGCGTCGGGCGTCGGGACATAGCTGTCCGGCCGGCTGAGAAACGCCACCTTGCGAGCAAGAGCTGTCGCGCTGCTATTCTCAGCGTCATCGTCCCAGGGTTCATTCTTCCATCCGGGCATATGATGCCTATCGCCAATCGCGGCTGTCGGCAGCTTGATACGGATCAATAGCAGTGGCTGTCCGGCTCATATCCTGCGCCTCTTCCGCGTGAGGTCTGCCATGCTGTTCCAGAACCGAACCGATGCCGGCCGGCAACTCGCCGAGGCGCTGCTCAAATACAAGGGGCGGCACCCGGTCGTTCTTGCGCTGCCACGGGGCGGCGTGCCGGTTGCGGCGGAAGTCGCAGCAGCCCTCGATGCGCCACTCGATCTGCTGCTGGTCCGCAAGATCGGGCTGCCGGGGCAGCCGGAGCTCGCAATGGGTGCCATCGCGGATGGGGAGGGCATGACCACCATTCGTAACCAGGACGTGATCGAGCTGTCCGGCGTCACTTCAGAAGAGTTTGAGGTCGTCTGCAAAAAGGAACGTGCTGAGATCGAACGGCGTCGCGAGCGCTATCTGGGCGATCGGGCTCGTGCCGAAGTCAAGGGGCAGGTCGCGATCATCGTCGATGACGGCGTTGCGACAGGGGCAACCACGCTTGCTGCCATAAAGGCTGTTCGGAAGCAGGAACCGAAAGAGCTCGTGCTTGCGGTCCCGGTCGCGCCGCTGGACACCATCAGGAAATTGCATGCGGAAGTCGATGCGGTCGTCTGTCTGCATGAGCCTCAGGAGTTTGGCGCGATCGGCTATTTCTATCGCGACTTTCATCAGGTCGGCGACGACGAGGTGATTGCCACTTTGAGACAGTTTCCATCAAACAGATCCATGCCCGCTTCCTGACGAGCCGGCGGTCTAATGATCGTGGGGCAGCGGTTCCCAGCGGTCGCCGACCTTCACGTAGGATCGCTTCACCGCCGCCCAGGCTATGCGGTGAGCAATCTCCTCCTGCCGTTCGTCTTCCGCATGGGAGGCAAAGGCGTGGTTGAACGCTTCGCGATAAATGTCCTGCGCGTGCGATGGGAGGTGAGCGCGAACAGGAGGGGGAAGATCGATATTTGTGCGATAGGGCATGGCTGGTGCCTCGGACGTAAACTGCCGCGCCTTGCTCGGGACGCCGCGGCGTTTCCACCAGAAAGGATAGACGCAACTTGCTTCCGCCTCTTGACCGGCGTCAAACAGGAAATGCGTATAAATCGACAGGATGACCGACGTCATGTGAGCGCCGAGGAACATCGATGGACCCGTCACCGAGCGCGCTGCTAACCGATCTGTATCAGATGACCATGATCGAGGCGTATCTTGAATCGGGCCAGACTGATACAGCCGTGTTTGAGTTCTTTGTACGCAAGCTGCCGCCGCAGCGCAGCTTCCTGATGGCGGCCGGACTGGAGCAGGCGCTCGACTTCCTGCAAAACATGCGGTTCTCGCAAGACGAACTCGGCTGGCTTGAGCGAACTGACAGGTTCAGCAAGTCGTTGATCGACTATCTCGCCAATTTCCGCTTCACCGGCGAGGTCCACGCGATGCCGGAAGGCACCGTGTTCTTTGGCAATGAACCGATCCTTAGGGTTACAGCTCCTTTGCCGGAGGCGCAGCTTGTCGAGACGCGCCTGATCAACATCCTGCATTTTCAGACACTGATTGCCTCCAAGGCCGCGCGCATGGTCTTACTCGCGCCAGACAAGCTCCTGATCGACTTCGGCTTGCGTCGCGCCCATGGTGCCGAGGCAGGGCTGCTGGCTGCCCGCGCGAGCTATGTCGCGGGATTTTCCGGCACGGCAACCCTCCTGGCCGAGAAGTCATTCGGCATTCCGACCTATGGAACCATGGCGCATTCGTTCGTTCAATCCTTTGATGACGAAGCTGCAGCATTCGAAGCGTTTGCGCGCGCCCGGCCGAAGAATCTCGTCCTGCTGATCGACACTTATGACACCGAGGCGGCCGCGAGGAAGGTCGTCATGCTGGCGCCCCGATTGAAGGAGCTTGGAATTGCCGTCAGCGCCGTGCGGATTGACAGCGGGGATCTGTCTGCGCTCGCCAGGAACGTGCGCTGCATTCTGGATGCCGGCGGACTCCATGACACCGGCATCTTTGTCAGTGGCGGAATAGAGGAGGGCACCCTGATTGCCTTCGCTCGGGACGCGGCGCCGATCGACGGTATCGGCATCGGCACGGGCCTCGTCACGTCGTCCGATGCGCCGGCACTCGACTGTGCCTATAAGCTGCAGGAGTATGCGGGCTTGCCGCGCCGCAAGCGCTCGACGGGAAAGGCCACCTGGCCCGGCCGCAAGCAGGTTTGGCGCCGGTATGACAGCGATGGCCGTATGCTCGCCGACATTCTTTCGACCGAGGAGGACCAACAGGAGGGGGAAGCGCTGATCCAAGCTGTGATGCTCGGCGGACGCCCTGTCGGCTCTCGACCATCACTTCACGACATCCGGGCTCACGCGCGCCGGCAACTGGATCAACTGCCTCCGGAGCTGAAAGCCTCCAAATCGGTTGCGCCCTATCCGGTTCAGATTTCAAGCCGTCTTGAACAGCTGGCAGCTGTCGCCGACCGGATAGGCTCGCGTCCCTGAATTCTGATCTGCATCAAGGGAAACAGCTCGATCCGTCTCTAGCCTGTCGAGCGACGGAGGTGCATCGATGCCGGTACAGAATGCCGAAATTGCAGAGATGTTCGACCAGACCGCCGAACTTCTCGAGATCAAGGGCGGCAATCCGTTTCGTTCGCGGGCCTATCGCAATGCTGCGCGGGTGATCGAGCGCCTTCCCAAGAGCATCACCAACCTCTTGAAGGCGGGCGAGGATCTTTCCGAGCTGCCAGGTATCGGCAAGGATCTGGCAGGAAAGATCGAAACGATCGTCGCGACCCATCATTTCGATGTGCTGGACAAACTCAAGCGTGAACTGCCCGGCGATCTCGGTGAGATCGCGGCGCTCCCGGGCTTGGGTCCGAAGCGCGTCAAACTGCTCTACGACAAGCTGGGCGTGCGGTCACTCGAGGACCTCAGGCGCGCGGTGAAGTCGGGTCGGCTGAGAGAGCTTCGAGGCTTCGGTGCCAAGAGCGAGGAAAAGCTCGCCGCGGCGCTGGCCAAGCCTCGCGCCGAGAGGCGCTTCAGATTATCCGAGGCCGAAGCCGAAGCGGAAGCACTCCTCAGCCATCTGAGGCCGAACGCGAGCAACGGACGGGTGATCGTCGCCGGAAGCTACCGCCGCAGGCGCGACACCGTCGGCGATCTTGATATCCTGATGGTGGCGCGTGACGGCCACGCCGCCGGCGAGAGACTCTCTCGATATGACAATGTCGCTGATGTGCTTGCTCATGGCGATACGCGGACGGCGGTGGTGCTGCGCTCCGGGCTGCACGTCGACCTGCGCGTTGTTCCTGAGGCAAGCTACGGCGCCGCGCTGATGTATTTCACCGGATCCAAGGCGCACAACATCTCCTTGCGCGGACTCGCTAACGACCACGGCTGGAAGCTGAACGAATACGGCCTCTTCGCCGGTAAACGGCGCATCGCCGGAGCAACCGAGGAGGAGATCTACGGCAAGCTCCGGCTGCCCCTGATTCCGCCCGAGATGCGCGAGGATCGCGGCGAGATCGCGCTCGCAAAGGCAAAAAAGCTCCCGAAACTGATTACGCTGTCCGATATTCGAGGCGACCTGCACGTCCATTCCAAATGGACCGACGGCACCGCCGCGATCGCCGAGATGGCGGCTGCCGCCAAGGCAAGGGGCTATGCCTATATGGCTCTGACCGACCATAGCCAACACGTCACTGTCGCCCATGGTCTCGATGCCGGACGTCTGTCGCGTCAGATCGACGAGATCGATCGTTTGAACGACCGGCTGGATGGCTTTACGGTGCTGAAAGGTGCTGAAGTCGATATTCTGGCGGATGGACGGCTTGATCTGCCCGACAAGATCCTATCGCGGCTCGATCTGGTCGTTGCTTCCGTTCACTACAAGTTCGAGCTCTCGCGCAAGATGCAGACCGAGCGCATCATCCGGGCGATGGACAATCGCCATGTCTCGATTATCGGTCATCCGACCGGACGGTTGATCGGGGACCGCGAGCCTTACGAGATCGACATGGAAGCCGTCATTGCGGCGGCGCGCGAGCGCGACTGTCATCTCGAACTCAACGCCGACCCGGACCGGCTCGATCTCAACGATATCCATGCTCATGCCGCCAAGTCCGCGGGCGTCAAGCTGGCAATCTCGACGGACGCACATTCGACGGCTGGATTCGCCAACATGCGTTTCGGCGTCGATCAGGCGCGCCGAGGCTGGCTCGAAGCAGCGGACGTCATCAACACCCAACCCTTGTCGCGGGCGAAGAAGATGCTGAAGCGCTAGCCGCATTGTTTGATCCTTCGCAACGTTGCGCACGCGATGTTGCGTTCTGTTAGGTAACAGCGCAGGAGGAATGAAATGAGCTTCGAGAAGAAGATTGGCACGGTTGCGACCGCGGCTGTCCTGACCCTTGCGCTGCTTGCACCCACGGGGGCCGACGCTCGCAACGGGCGAGTTGCCGCAGGAATCGTCGGCGGCCTGGCTGCCGGCGCACTGTTCGGCGCGGCCCTCAGCGGCGGCTATTGGGGGCCGTATCCCTATTACGGCTATCCGGGGCCAGTCTATTACGACCCACCGGCACCGTATTGGGGGCCAGGTCCGTTTTGGGGACCGTACGGATACGGCGACTGCCATGTCCGGGCGGTCCGGCACAGGCGGCACGTGCACTACGTGCGGGTCTGCTATTGAATTCGCTTGCACTCGAGCAACGTGCAGGGCTGTCATGTTGCTGCGTCTCATGCGGACGAAGGACACGTGATTGGCTGTCGCGTGCTGGATGACGTGCAACGGGCGACGGTATGCGGATCGGTCAAGCCGGGCCGGTGCCGATCACTTGCGGAGAGTCGGACGCATGTCAGGGCGTTTCAAGGTTCGGGCTCTGGGCCTCCTGGTCGGGCTGCTCTCGTGTTGGCCGACAAACGTGGACGCCGCGAACCTCAGCAAGGCAGCGCAACGAGGCAGGGCCATCCTGCAGGAAAAATGCGGGCGCTGTCATGCGATCAGATCGGTTGGCGAAAGCCCGCTCGAGAATGCTCCGCCGATGCGCGATATCTACGCCCGGTTCAATCGGCGCGAGTTGCAGGCGGAGCTGTCGGAAGGCATGGTGTCGAGGCACAGGGATATGCCGCAAATTGAATTTTCCGACGAGGACGTTTACGCGATCATGAGCTACCTCTACGTTCTTGCAGTCAGGAAATGAATGCTCGTTGCCCAGGAAAGTGCTGATCCCTGCACATCGAAGTTCACGGGCTGCGTGGGTCCATTCGACGGTCTGACGGCATCGCCACTGGTCTGGCGGCACGCAGCTGGACCGGTATGAAGGCTTCCCGTCGGTGGGCGCTCGGCGGACGTGGCCAGATGCCCGGATTATGATTTCAATTCGCGGATCTGCGCCGGCAGATGGTGCATCAGTTTCTCAAATTCACCGGGATCGAGCTTCTCCCACGCGATCTCGAACACCCCGCGAATGACGCTCAGCGGTTCGATGGGAAATTGCTGGGGCAGCTCCATTGCGACGTGATCAGCAAAGTCGCTGGCATGTCGCTCCTTGGTCGGCGTTCCCGCCGCATGCCAGTTCTCGTAGTAAATCCCGCGCAGGAGGATCGGCAGCTGGGCGCCAAGCTTGGTCGCCACCTCCGGAGGTACGCGATCGCGCAACGCATGCAGAACAGCCCGGAGCGCGTTGTAGGCCTGTTGACGGCTACCGAGTTCCAGCTGCTCCTCGATCGCCTTGAGCCAGAGATTCGTCTCCTGAATGGTGTGATCCAGCGCGGTAACACCTGTTACGCCCATGATGCGTTCTCCTAGATTGGCACATCAGAATAGCGGCATCCCGGATCGACGGCGTCATCGAAATCACGTCCATTGTCATGATCCGGTGAGCACGGATGCCGGCCTCGATTCAATGCGACAGCAGGGTCGGGATCGTCATTGTCTTCAGCATTTCACGGGTGACGCCGCCGAAAATGCCTTCCTGCAGGCGGGAATGCCCATATGCCCCCATCACCAGCATGTCGAGACTTTCGTCGGCGGCCAGGGACAGGATGGACGGCTGAACCTCGGAATGCTCCGCCGTCAGCTCAAGCAGCGTTGTCGTAAGTCCGGCACGAGCCATGTGTTCGGTCAATTTTCGCGCTGAAGCCTCGGTGGGAGCAACCTGCGCCTCATTGATCGAAATCGTGACCAGCGCTTCTGCCCGAGAGAGAAACGGTGTTGCGTCCTTGAAAGCACGGGCGGCAAGGCGGCTTCCATCCCAGCAGATGCCGATACGGTTGGCCTTGAAAGTGCCGCGGAAAATATGCGGCACGAACAGGACGGGTCCGCCCGCCTGGAGCAGGATCTCGGTCGCAGTCCTATTGTCGTGACTGTCCTGTGTTGCGTCCGTCTGCAGGACCACCGTCAGCTCATAGAGCCTGGCCGCAGCGCCGAGCGCGGACGCGGCTTCACCGGGCAGGTCCTCGACCGAGCGGCTTGCGTGAGAGATGTTTGCATTCCGGGCTTCCGTCTCGAAAATGGCGAGTGCGGCCGCGCTGCGTTGGGCGGCGCGTTGCCGCTCCATTTCGAAGATCTCTGAAGAGACGACCGCTGCGCCCGCGCCTCCATCGACCACATACGCGCTACTGGGCGGGATGTATCCGACTGCAATCGCATCGAGATGGGCGTCGAACCGGGCAGCCAACGAGACTGCGGCAGAAACGACAGGCTGCGGTGGCTGCTCGGTCGGAATGTAGACGAGAATGTCGTTGATCTTGATCATGACGACCTCACTCCGGGACCAAATCCATACTCTCAGTCGGATGAAGCGGCATGTTGACTTGAATCAACAGTCAATGACCGGCCGTCACCCAGCGGGCCCCCGCAAAGTTGTTGCTCCGCTCGGGGGCACAGCCCCGTCTTCATGGTTCAGCGTCACGCCGGCATTTCCGATTCCGCTAGCCGTTCGCGCTTTGGCTCCGCGATTTCGGTCATCGTCGCCTCGGTGAGCAGGAGGATGCCGGCAACCGACACCGCGTTCTCGAGGGCTGTCCGAACGACCTTCGCGGGATCGACAATGCCGGCCTCGACCAGGTCGACATATTGCTTGCGCGCGGCGTCAAACCCGAAATTGCCGACGCCACTCAGCATGCGCGCGACGACCACGCCGCCATCCGTTGCCGAGTTCTCAGCAATTTGGCGAGCGGGGGCCTCGAGCGCGCGCTTCAAGATCTGTACACCGGTCCTTTCGTCGCCATCGCAGAGTGCTTCCTCCTTGCCGACGGCTTCGACGCATCGAAGCAAGGCAAGCCCGCCGCCTGGCACGATACCTTCTGCAACGGCCGCCTTTGTCGAACTGATGGCGTCGTCGAGCGCCTCTTTTCGTGATTTCATCTCGGCTTCAGTCGGCGCTCCGACACGGATAACGGCAACCCCGCCCGACAGCTTGGCGAGCCGCTCCTCAAGCTTCTCCTTGTCGTACTCGCTGGTCGTTTTCTCGATCTCGCGGCGAAGTTGTTGCGTCCGCGCATCGATCTGGCTGCGTTCGCCTTTGCTGCCGATCAGCGTGGTGTTTTCCTTGTCGGCAACCACACGGGCGACATGCCCCAGCTGCTGCAAAGTAGCGTTTTCAAGCTTCGAACCAAGATCGTCGGAGACGACCTGGGCGCCAGTGAGGATTGCAATATCCTGCAACATGGCCTTGCGTCGCTCACCAAAGCCGGGCGCCTTGACGGCGCAGCCTTTCAGCACGCCGCGAAGTTGATTAACGATGAGCGTGGCCAACGCCTCGCCTTCGATGTCTTCGGCGATGATCAGGAGCGGTTGTGCCGATTTTGCGATCTGTTCGAGCAGCGGGATAATGTCGCGCAGAGCGCTGATCTTGTGGTCGCACAACAGGATGAGCGGCTCTTCGAGAACCGCTTCCATGCGATCGGCATCGGTCACGAAGTAGGGCGACAGGAAGCCGCGGTCGAATTTCATCCCTTCGACCACGTCGAGCGACGTTTCGATGGTCTTGGATTCCTCCACCGAGATCACTCCATCGCTTCCGACTTTCTCGAGCGCATCGGCGACCAGCGCGCCAATGGACGGATCATTATGAGCCGAGATGGTGGCGACCTGAGCTCTTTCCGCCTTTGTCCTGACGGGTCGCGCCATTGCATGGAGGGCCGCTATCGTCGCGCGGGCAGCGCGGTCGAGGCCCCGTTTCAGATCGATGGCACTGGCGCCGGCGACGACGTTCCTGACGCCGTCGGCAAGAATCGCATGTGCCAGGATCGTGGAGGTGCTTGTTCCGTCGCCAACGAGATCGCCGGTCTTCTCCGCGGCCTGACGCAGCACCTGCGCTCCGAGATTCTCCTCCGGATCCTTGAGGTCGAATTCCTTGGCGATCGTGACGCCATCGTTGCATACGATCGGGGTGCCCCAGCTCTTCTGGATCAGTACTGATTTTGATTTCGGGCCGAGCGTCACCCGCACTGCGTCCGCAAGCAGCGAGGCTCCGCGCAGGATCTTCTCGCGGGCCGCGGAATGAAACAGCACCTGCTTGTGAGGCATCAATCGCTCCTCAGAAGGACGGCTTTCATCAGACCAAAATAGAAGTGACGCCGTTTTGAACGCTTGATCCTGATCAAGGAGGAGGCACTGGTACGCCGATCGATCAGGCGCTAGGGTCGCAATGCTCGATTGAAGAGCCTTCGCAGAGGCAAAGCGCTCGGAGCACGGGATTGCGCCGAGATGGCGGACGTCCCGTTGGCGTCTGTGATCATATCCGTTTCTTGCTCGGCCTGCGCCGGAGCGGCCGTTCGGCGGTTCGAGGCAATTCTTGCTTGCGCCTGCGGCATCTTGGTGTCTCAAAGAATCCGCTGCATTGCTGATCAGTCTCCCATCCAAGGAATGCACCGAGGCGTCCGACGACTGGCTCCGAGAACCGCTTCGAGACGGCTCGGCACGTCATACATGCAGCCGCCGCCGCACGATCACAGCAGGTCCGGTGCCGACACTCGGACGACTCTTGGCGCACATGTGGTGCTGGGGTCGCGGCGTCGCGCGTTCTCACTTTGCGGAATGGAACGGCCAGCCGGTCAAATCCGTGATGACCGGGCTCGCGACGGCCTGCCGGCCGTCAGGGCTCCCGCTGAAGGAGGGGAAGATCTCGCCGCACCCGCTGCGCCACATGGCGGCGACGTGCTCATACAGCGGCGCGCGATCCGTGGGAGGCCTCAGGCTTTCTCGGAATGTCGGTCAGCATACCCGCTAAGCCGTTGAGCTCATTGGTGGGCCCGGCAGGACTCGAACCTGCAACCAGACCGTTATGAGCGGTCGGCTCTAACCATTGAGCTACAGGCCCCCGCGACGCTGAGGTCTTGCCGGCGGCGGGCAGGAGCGGGCCTGTCCGGCGCGGCATCGGAACCCCAACGACGGCTCGGGCTCCGTTTACAGCCTGGCCAGCAATCCGGCAATGCCGCTGCCCGATTGTTTTGGCGCGGCTCCGTCGCACGGTCCCGTCCAGGCCCGCCGCGACGCTAGTCCACCGAAACCCCGGCGAATTCCACCACCTTGCGCCACTTCTCGGTCTCGTCGACGACCAGCTTGCCGAACTCCGCCGGTGTCATCGCGCGCGGGATGCCGCCGGTCTCGGTGAGCCGCGCCACCAGCTTGGGGTCCTTCAGCGCCTCGCCGACCGCCTTGTTGAGGATCTCGACGATCTCGGGCGGCGTGCCCTTGGGCGCCGAGATGCCGTAGAAGCCGACCGATTCGTAGCCCGGCACGGTCTCGGCGATCGCCGGCACGTCCGGCACCGTCGGCCAGCGCTGCGGCGAGGTGACGCCGAGCGCGCGGACGCTGCCGCCGCGCGACTGTTCCAGCGCCGTCGGCAGGTTGTCGAAGATCAACTGCACCTTGTTGGAGATGATGTCGGGAAAGGCCAGCGCCGAGCCGCGATAGGGCACGTGCAGCATGTCGCATTTGGTCATCGCCTTGAACAGCTCGGCCGCCATGTGCACCGAGGTGCCGTTGCCTGAGGAGGCGAAGGCGATCTTGCCCGGGTTGGCCTTGCAGTAGTCGATGAATTCCTTGACGGTCTTGGCCGGCACGTCGTTGCTCACCACCAGCATGTTGGTGAGCTGCATGATGCTGGCGACCGGCACGGTGTCGCGGATGAAGTCATAAGGCAGCTTCTTGTAGAGCGAGGTGCTGATCGCGTTGTTGGGCGCGACGAACAGCAGCGTGTAGCCGTCGGGCGGCGAGTTGATCGCGGCGGCGGCCGCGATGTTGCCGCCCGAGCCGGTGCGGTTCTCGACCACGACCTGCTGGCCCAGGTGGTCGGACAGCCACTGCGCCATGATGCGGGCGACGATGTCGACCGGCCCGCCGGGGGCAAAGCCGATCAGCCAGCGGATGGGACGGTCCGGATAGGCGGCGAGCGCCGGTCCCGGTTTGGCGGCGAGTCCCGCCGCGACGATCAGCCCGAACAGCAGCGCGCGCGCCAGCTTCATGCCCGTCTTCCCCCATTGATTGTTGTCGTTCAGCTCGCATGCGGCGGCCCGGTCGCCCCGGCCGCCGATCGTTCAGTGCGCCGTCACTTCTTGATCAGCGGGCACGCGGGATCGGGCGGGCCGAACGCGTCATCGCCTTTGATGGTCGCGAGGATCTTGTAGTAGTCCCAGGGATATTTGCTCTCCTCCGGCGATTTGACCTGCGCCAGCACGAGATCATGCACCATCAGATTGTCGGCGCGCAGCTTGCCGTTGCGGGCGAAGAAGTCTTCGACCGGCGTCTCACGCATCTTCGCGGCCACCGCGAGCGGATCGTCGCTGCCCGCCGCCTTGATGGCGTTGAGATAGTGCATGACGGCGGAATAGACGCCGGCCTGCCACATCGTCGGCATCCGGTTCATCTTGGCGAAATAGCGCTTCGACCATTCGCGCGTCTTGTCGTCCATGTCCCAGTAGAACGAGGTGGTGAGCAGGAGCCCTTGCGCGGCCGGCAGGCCGAGCGAATGGATGTCGGTGACCAGCGCGAGCAGCGCCGCCATCTGCTGTCCGCCCTTGAGCAGGCCGAACTCGGATGCGGTCTTGATCTCGTTCATGTTGTTGGGGGGACCTGCGGCAATGCCGATGATCTTGGCCTTGGAGGCCTGCGCCTGCAGGATGAAGGACGACAGATCGGGCGTCGCGAATGGCGGCCGCACCGCGCCCACGACCTTGCCGCCATTGGCGGTGACGACGCTCGAGGCGTCGCGCTCCAGCGAATGGCCGAAGGCGTAGTCGTCGGTGATGAAGAACCAGCTGTCGCCGCCGCGCTTGACGACCTCCTTCGCCGTGCCGGTGGCGAGCGCGCGGGTGTCGAACACCCACTGCATCGCGTAGGGCGAGCAGAACTTGCCGTGGAAATCGGCGGCGCCGGTCGACTGGGTGATGAACAGCTTCTTCTTCTCGGTGGCGATGGTCTGCACGGCGAGGCCCACCGCGGAGACCGGCACGTCGACGATGAGATCGACCTGCTCGGTGTCGTACCAGCGGCGCGCGATCGCGGCGCCGATGTCGGGCTTGAGCTGATGATCGCCGACGATGACGCTGATCGGCTTGTCCAGCACCTTGCCGCCGAAATCATCGACCGCCATCTGCGCCGCGGTGACGGATCCTTGTCCGGTCGGCGTCGAGGCCGGGCCGTTCATGTCGCTGAGCACGCCGATCTTGACGACGTTGTCGGAGATCTCGGCCTGCGCGGCGGTCGTGACCAGCAGCGCGGCTGCGGCCCACGCCGCCCGCTTCAAACAGCTGAGTTGCAATCAGTCCTCCACCGGTACCGGCGTGACGCCGTTGTTTGTTCCGGCTCTGCCGGCCGGTCCGCCTATCTGCAATCAATCCAGGGCGGCCGTCAATCATGCCGGACGGCGGAGCGGTGGAGCGGTCCTGTGCGCTGCAATGCCGCAAGGAGTGAGGTCGTCGCGCACGCGCGCGGGATGCTCGGCCGTTCAGGCCTTGGCGGTCTTTTGCTCCTCGTGCGCAGCCTCCCACACCTCGCGCGCGGCGTCCGCATTCATGAGCGCGATACCGACACCCACGATCAGGTCCGGCCAGATCGAGGGCCACACAAAGGCGGTCACGAGACCGACCGCGATGATCGCGATGTTGGCGAAGGCGTCGTTGCGTGCGGACAGGAAGGCGGCGCGGGTGAGGCTGCCCTGGTGGTCCCTGACCCGCGCCAGGATCAACGCGCAGCCGAGATTGACGATCAGCGCGCCGAGGCCGGTCACGGTGAGCGGCAGCGGTGCGGGTGCGATCGGCGTGAAGAACTTCTCGCCGGCGGTCCACAGTCCGGCGACCGCGGGCGCCAGCAGGATCAGCGCCAGCGCCTTGCCGAGCAGCGCCCGCTGCGGCGCGCTCCAGCGCAGCGCCAGCGCAATCAGGATGTTGACCGAGGCATCCTCCAGAAAGTCGACGCTGTCGGCAAACAGCGACACCGAGCCGATCGCCAGCGCCACGGCGAACTCGATGCCGAAATAGCCGAGATTGAGCGCGGCAACGACAAGCACGGCGCGGCGAACGATGGTTGTCGCGTCCATCAGGCGTCCTCAATCATCGAGAGCCGCGAGCCGCTCCGCCTCGGCGAGGTCGAGCGCGGTATTGGCATTGAAGAACGGATCCAGCGGAACCGACGGCCAGCTCACGGTCGCGACCTTGTAGCGCGCCGTGAAGCGGGTGACCTTCCGGATGTCCTCCGCGACCAGGGCGTGCCGGAGATCCTCGCGCAGCCCGACCGGCCACAGCCCGATCACCGGATGGGTCTGTCCGCCGGACGCCGCCACCGCCAGTTCGGCCTGCTCCGCCGCCCGCGCTGTCGCCAGCCGCGCGACCAGATCGCGCGGCAGGAAGGGGCAGTCGCCGGCGGCGCTCAGCATCCAACGTGCCTCCGGCATATGCGCCGCAACCCAGTCGAGCCCGGCGAGAATGCCGGCGAGCGGGCCCGGGAAGCCGGCGACGCCATCCGGCACGACGGCCAGGCCGTTGCCCGCGAAGCGCGCGGGGTCGCCGTTGGCATTGAGGATCAGCCGGCTGCACTGCGGCGCCAGCCGCGCGATCACGCGCTCCAGGATGGTGCGGCCGTCGACCATGCGCAACGGCTTGTCGCCGCCGCCCATCCGCTGCGCGCGACCGCCGGCGAGCAGCACGCCGGGGATCGAAGTCGAGGTCATGGCTGTCATCGCGGGCTCGTTACCACGACTGCTGCCAGGGCGTCAGCGTCGGCCCGCGCGCGATCCACCATTTGCGCCTGCGCGGCGGCCGTACCGGCATGCCCCTCGCTGACGAGCCCTTGCCTGGTCCGCGCGGCTGCTGGCATGACATCGCCAAGAGTGGACATGGCGTTCCACGGGGCCTTCGGGCCATCGATCGATCCCGCGCTCCTGGCTGTGCAAGAGCGCCGGGAGCCTTTCTGGAGACCGCGATGAAAGTCATCGGCCTCGCCGGCTGGAGCGGCGCCGGCAAGACCACGCTGCTGACGCGGCTGATTCCTCATCTCAGGGGGCAGGGACTGCGCGTCTCGGTGATCAAGCACGCCCATCACAAGTTCGACGTCGACGTCCCGGGCAAGGATTCGTGGCGGCATCGCGAGGCCGGGGCCGAGGAGGTTCTCGTCGCGTCGGGCACGCGCTGGGCGCTGATGCACGAGCTGCGCGGCGCAAGGGAGCCGGCCCTCGCGGAGCTGCTGGCGAGATTGTCTCCCGTCGATCTGGTCGTCATCGAAGGGTACAAGGCCGGCCCGCATCGCCGCATCGAGGTGCATCGCACAGCCAATGGCAAGCCGCTGCTGTTTCCCGACGATCCGGGCATTGTCGGGCTCGTCAGCGACGGCGATGCCGAGACGGCGTTGCCGCGCGCGCATCTCGACGATATCCCGGCGGTCGCGGCACTCGTCCAACATCTGGCGATGCCGCGGGCGGACGTTCTCGCGCTGGGCGACAAACCTGGTGTTCCATGATGGAACTCGCGAGTTCGCACCCGCATCTTCTGGCATTCATGGAACCCAGTTCCGGGTTCCATGGGATGATGCGGCCCCGGTTGACGTGCCGGAACCGCTTCTCCATGGTCGCGCGCATGATGATGACGAGGCTGGATCTGACGGGCCTGAAGTGCCCATTGCCGGTGCTGAAGACCCGGAAGGCGCTGCAGACGCTCAAGGCGGGAGAGCGGCTCGAAGTGTGCTGTACCGACCCGCTCGCGGTGATCGACATCCCGAACCTGGTGCGGGAGACCGGGGATCGGGTCGAGAGCGTCGATCGCACCGAGCGCGGCATTCTGTTTCGGATCGAGAAGGCCGCGGAACCGGCCGGATGATCCGCGCGGCGACGACATCCTCTGCTGCTGGTTGCTCGAACTACGTAGTTCGCGCGATGTCTCGGCGCGTCGATGTGTCAAGGGATCGTGCTGCTTCCTATCGTCGCAGGGGCGCCAACCCGAGCTCACAACAATGCCGCGTTCTCAGTCCAGGCTTGCGATGCTGTTGCCAGGCAAGGACAAGTTGTTCCTTCTTCACGTTTCCGCGAGCGCGCGCATGCGGCGTCGAGCCGTGTCCGTCGCTGATGGTCCGCACATCTCATTAGTTGATTCCATCAGGGATGGCCGTGACGCGTCGGGAAAGTAATCGAGAGCAACATGACTACAGCCGTGAGTGGCGGTCGCGTTCGTTGCACGTGAATTTGTGTGTTTGTTAGCAACACATTCGCGCTGCAGTGCGATCAATCCACCAAGATTGACCGATTATTACCATTTTACTATCGACAATTTGCCTCGGTTCTGCACCAATTGGGGCGCTTCCGCGGAGGTTGCGGGGGGCGAGTCATGCCCGCTGGGGAGCGGGCCAGGCAGAACAGCGGCACAAGCAAGAATGGTGACGGCATAACGTCTCGGGTGGGGTGTTATGCGCATCGAGGCAGTGATGAGCGTTTGTGCGTTGCAGGACTGCTCTGGTACGCGATAGCGGGCGGGGTGAGTGGGCGTATTGATTCTGATCAAGGGGACAGAACATGACGTTGTTGCGTTGGGCGAGAGTCCGTAGGGGAGGAATGCATGGCTACCATTGAAAGCGCGGGCACGCTCCCGGGCGCGCAGGCGGGAATCTTCGATCGTGAGCACACGGTCGCCAAGGCCGGGTTCAACCGCTGGCTGGTTCCTCCGGCTGCGCTGTGCATCCATCTGTGCATCGGCATGGCCTATGGCTTCTCGGTGTTCTGGCTGCCGCTGTCACGCGCGATCGGCGTGACCAAGACCCAGGCCTGTCCGGACATGTCCCTGGTGCAGGAGCTGTTCACGACGAGCTGCGACTGGAAGGTCGCGAGCCTCGGCTGGATGTACACCCTGTTCTTCGTGCTGCTCGGCGCCTCCGCGGCGATCTGGGGCGGCTGGCTCGAACGGGCCGGACCGCGCAAGGCGGGCGCCGTCGCGGCCTGCTGCTGGGGCGGCGGCCTGCTGTTCGCAGCGCTCGGCATCTACGTGCATCAGCTCTGGATGATGTGGCTCGGTGCCGGCGTCATCGGCGGCATCGGCCTCGGCCTCGGCTACATCTCGCCGGTGTCGACCCTGGTGAAATGGTTCCCGGACCGGCGCGGCATGGCGACCGGCATGGCGATCATGGGCTTCGGCGGCGGCGCGATGATCGGCGCCCCGCTCGCCAACCTGCTGATGAACTACTTCAAGACCCCGACCTCGGTCGGTGTCTGGGAGACCTTCGTCACGATGGGCGTGATCTATTTCGTGTTCATGATGATCGGCGCCTTCGCCTATCGCGTCGCTCCGGTCGGCTGGCAGCCCGAGGGCTGGACGCCGCCGGCAGTGAAGAAGGCGATGATCTCGGAGCACCATGTGCATCTCGACAACGCGCACAAGACTCCGCAGTTCTGGCTGGTCTGGTGGGTGCTCTGCTTGAACGTGTCGGCAGGCATCGGCGTGATCGGCATGGCCTCGCCGATGCTGCAGGAGATCTTCGCCGGCAAGCTGATCGGTTTGCCCGACGTCAGCTTCAACCAGCTCGACGCCACCCAGAAGGCGGCGATTGCGGGCATCGCGGCAGGCTTTGCCGGCCTGCTGTCGCTGTTCAACATTGGCGGCAGGTTCTTCTGGGCGTCGCTGTCGGACCACATCGGCCGCAAGAACACCTATTACTGCTTCTTCCTGATCGGCATCGTGCTCTATGCGCTGGCGCCGACCTTCGCAGCGATGGGTTCGAAGCTGCTGTTCGTGGCGGCCTTCGCCATCATCCTCTCGATGTATGGTGGCGGCTTCGCGACGGTCCCGGCCTATCTGGCCGACCTGTTCGGCACCCAGTTCGTGGGCGCCATCCACGGCCGTCTGCTGACGGCCTGGGCCACGGCCGGCATCATCGGTCCGGTGGTCGTCAACTACATCCGCGAGTTCCAGCTCGCCGCCGGCGTGCCGCGCGACCAGCTGTACAACACGACGATGTATATTCTCTGCGCCATGCTCCTGGCCGGCCTGATCTGCAACTTCCTGATCAAGCCCGTCGATGACAAGTGGAACATGAGCGCGGACGACGTCGCGAAGTACCAGGCGGAGCTCGCCAAGAACGAGTCGGCGATCCAGCACGGGTCGTTCGGCATCGGCAAGGGTGGCCTCGACGTCAAGGCCGGCTTGTTCTGGGCCTTCGTCGGCGTGCCGCTGGCATGGGGTGTCTGGAAGACGCTGGAAAGCGCGGTCAAGATCTTCTGATCCGAACCGGATCGGAGCGTGCGGGGCGGCCGGTTCGGCCGCCCCGTTTTTTTTGGGCGACTTATGCTTTTCCTATGAGAGATGAAGTCAGCCCGTCTCGCATTCCTACGGCGAGGGGCTCCATCTTCCGCTTTGCCGGCCGGATGTCGCGCCGGCCTTGGCGGAGAATGAACATGAGCTCGGTCGAACCGTTTCGCGACGTCCGTGGCGCTTACGTCGCCTGGGCCCTGCGGCCTTCGCGCCTGATCAAGACGCTGCGCAAGACTGTCAGGGCCATCCGTGCGGCGATTGCCGTAGCCAAGCTCCGGCGCCTGCGCAACGAGTTGCTCTTCCGGCGCGGCTCTGGAGCGACGATCGAACTCGACGCCAGGCATCGGCCGCAAGCGCCTTTGCTTCTCGGCGACAAATGGGACTTCTGAGGCCTTCGGCCTGCGGATCGCCCTCTCAAAGCTGTGCTGCGTGCTTCGGAGACGTCGCGGCAGACGAGGCGCTCAGCCGCGCCATCGCTTGTCCGATCATTGTCTTCGCCGCCCCGTCAAGCTCGGTCAACGGCAAGCGCACACCGGCCGCAACAAGGCCCTGCAGGCTCAGGGCATATTTCAATGCCGCCGGCGCATCGCGATTGAACGCCTCGATCAGCGGCAGCAACCTGCCGTGCAGCCGTCGTGCCGCGCGCCAGCGCGCGCGCTGGCAGGTGGCGAACAGCACGTTGCAGAGCTCCGGCGCGACGTTGGCCGCCAGCGAGAAGCAGCCATCGCCACCAGCGGCCGCGAACGGCACCGCCGCCATATCGTCGCCCGACAACAGGCGAAAGCCGGGTGGCGTCAGTGATCGCAGATGAACGGCGCGCGCGGTATCACCGGTGCTGTCGCGCAAGCCGACGAATTGCGCCCATCGCGACAGGCGGATCAGCGTCTCGTCCGGCAGCGCGCGCCCCGTGCGCGAGGGGCAATCATGCAGGATGACCGGCAGTGTGGTTGAGTCTCCGACCGCGCGGAAGTGCGCGTAGATGCCCTCTGCCGTAGGCCGGTTGTAGTAGGGGACCACCGACATGATCGCATCGGCGCCCGCGGCCGCCGCCTGCCGGGTGTTTTGCACGGCCTGGAGCGTCGCGTTGGAGCCCGCGCCGGCAATGACGCGAACCCGATTGCAGGCCGCGGTCACAGCCGCGCGAATGACCGCTTCGCGCTCCGCTGCCGTCAGCGTGGACGCTTCACCCGCGGTCTCGCAGACCAGGATCGCACTGGCGCCGGCTTCGATCTGCCGCTCGCACAATCGGGCGAGTGCGGCGATGTCGACTGCGCCGGTCGCATCGAACGGCGTCGGAATGTCTGCGATCGTGCCGGTCAGCCATCGTGCGGCAGGTCCACGCGGCGGCGTCGGGGCGGCACTCATGCGATCGGCCGCCGGCTGCTGCCAAACAACAGTCCGACGGGCGCGAAGCGTCCGTTGGTGTCGAGCTCGATCGTGCGCGACAGCTCGACGATCGTCTCCGGATGATGGCCATTCTCGAACAGTGCATATTTCATCGCTTCGGCGCGGCTGACGAACAGGCCGCCATAGAGGCCGTTCTGCTCCTGGGCAACCCATTGGCCGCAGCTATTCCGACCGATGAGGACGAGGGCGGCAGCAGGCTTGTGACACGACGGAGGTTCGACGAGCTTCATGGACGTGGTCCTTCTGGTTCAAGCGCGCATCTCGTGAGATGACGTTGCGTTGGTTCATCGAATATCGCGGTGTACGGATAGGAATTCGAGGCGGCCGAGCGGTCGACGTCATAGGCGCCGCGTAGGCACGCGCCGGTCAGGATTCCGAGAGCTGGTTGAGTGCCATGACGCCGCAGTAGAGCGAGAGATAGCCGACCATCTCGTCCCAATGATTGAGGCTTGCGTTGAAGACGCGCTCACGGCGCAGCGTGGCGAGCACGGCACATAGGATGACGGTCATCCAGAGCAGGGCAGCGAGGCTGCGCCCGAAGCCGATGCTGCCGAACGTCGCGAACAGAACGAGGATCGCGGTTCGCAGCCCGAAGCGAAGCAATACTCTGGCCGGGGACAGCTCCACGGGCTCGCCGGCCGGGAGGATCATCGCCGCGCTCTCGTCCTCTCAGAAATTGTCGCAGCAGAGCAGGGTTGCGAGCACGGGCTCGGCGGAGCGTTCTCCGGAGACGGGCAGCGTCGGCTCGAGGCGACGCGCCTCGGCGGCTGCGTGGAGAATGGCGAGGGCGAGATCGGTGTGTCTGGCCTCGGCGCAATGGTCGAGCCAGTCCGGCAACTCGCGTCGTTGTGAGAGCGCGCAGTGCCATTCGCCGTCATCATAGGCGAGGCGGCGAAGCGACCATCGCGGCAATTGCAGCGCGATCAGCTCCAGCGCGGCATCGATCCGGGCCTCCGCCTGCATCATCCGGCCGATCCGGATCCGGCGCCGTCCGCGCGCCGACAGCGGCGAGACGCCATCGTCCTCGCCGAGAAGGTCGGTCAGCAGCGCGGCTGTTTCCTGCGCGGCCTGCCGTGGCTCGGCGAAATCTCGGGGTGTCGTGACCGGCATGATGATGCTCCGTCGTGATTGAGCGACGGCCCGCACCGGGCCGTGCCAACAATCTGGCGGCAGCGGCCGTAGGAATGCGAGACGGGCGAGGCCAGGAAGAAATAAGCGGCGCATAAGCGTGCGGCGCCACCGTGGGCGCTCCCTATGCAGCGGCGCTCATCGTCGGCCGGCTTCGGCCGCGGAATGCCGCGATCTTTATGAGATTCCTATAACTTTGCCGGCGGCGCGGTCTCGAAAACCTATGGTTCCGAATGCCATCTGTGCCGATGCAACGGACCGCGGGGCGCAGACCCTACGCGTTGCGCGCCTCGCGCGCATGAGGAGCACACCATGCTGGACATCCTGATGCTGGCGCTGGCCGCCGGCTTATTCGCCCTGGCGATCGGCTACACCTACGCCTGCGAGCGGCTCTAGGAGACGAGCCATGATCTTCGACTATTCGCTCGCCGGCGCGGTGTCGCTCGGCCTTCTGATCTACCTCACCTACGCGCTGTTGCGGCCCGAGCGGTTCTGACCGCCACCGTCGCACCTTCAAGGACAACATCCCCATGACCGTGATCGGCTGGATCCAGATCCTGCTCTACTGCGCCGTCATCGTCGCGCTCGCCAAGCCGCTCGGCTGGTACATGACGCGCGTCTTCAATGGCGAGCGCACCTTGCTGTCGCCGGTGCTGCGGCCGGTGGAGGCCGCGATCTACTGGATCGGCGGCGTCGACGAGCGCCGCGAGCAGCATTGGCTGACCTACACGGTCGCAATGCTGCTGTTCCATGTCGGCGGCTTCCTGATCATCTACAGCGTGATGCGGCTGCAGGCCGTGCTGCCGTTCAATCCCGCCGGACAGTCCGCGGTTGCCGAGGATCTCTCCTTCAACACCGCGATCAGCTTCCTGACCAACACCAACTGGCAGAACTACGGTGGCGAGAGCACGCTCTCTTATCTCGTCCAGATGCTCGGGCTCACGCACCAGAACTTCCTGTCGGCCGCGACGGGCATCGTGCTCGCGATCGCGCTGATCCGCGGCTTTTCACGGGCCTCGGCGCGGACCGTCGGCAATTTCTGGGTGGACGTCACGCGCTGTACCCTCTACGTGCTGCTGCCGCTCTGTATCATCTACACGCTGTTCCTGGTGTCCCAGGGCATGCCGCAGACGCTCGGGCCCTATGTCGAGGCGACCACGCTGGAAGGGGCGAAGCAGACCATCGCGGTCGGCCCGGTGGCCTCGCAGGTCGCGATCAAGATGCTCGGCACCAATGGCGGCGGCTTCTTCAATGCCAACGCCGCGCATCCGTTCGAGAACCCGACCGCGCTGTCGAACTTCATCCAGATGCTCTCGATCTTCGCGCTCGGCGCCGCCCTGACCAACGTATTCGGCCGCATGGTCGGCAACCAGCGCCAGGGCTGGGCGCTCCTCGCCGTGATGGGCGCGCTGTTCATCGCCGGCGTCGCCATCACCTACTGGGCCGAGGCCAACGGTACGACCACGCTGAACGCGCTGGGACTGACCGGCGGCAACATGGAAGGCAAGGAGGTCCGCTTCGGCATCGTCGCGTCGTCACTGTTCGCGGTGATCACGACGGCCGCCTCCTGCGGCGCGGTCAATGCCATGCATGACAGCTTCACCGCGCTTGGCGGCATGATCCCGCTGGTGAACATCGAGCTTGGCGAAATCATCGTCGGCGGTGTCGGCGCAGGCATGTACGGCATGCTGCTGTTCGTCGTGCTCGCGATCTTCGTCGCGGGCCTGATGGTCGGTCGCACGCCGGAATACGTCGGCAAGAAGATCGAGGCCCGCGAGGTCAAGATGGCGATGCTGGCGATCCTGATCCTGCCGCTGATGATCCTGGGTTGGACCGCGGTCGCCGTGGTGCTGCCCTCCGCCGTGGCGTCGATGGCCAATGCCGGCCCGCACGGCTTCACCGAGGTGCTCTATGCCTACACCTCGGCCACCGGCAACAACGGCTCGGCGTTCGCAGGCCTGACCGGCAACACCTTCTTCTACAATCTGACGCTCGCCTCTTCGATGTTCGTCGGCCGCTTCTTCATGATCATCCCGGCGATGGCGATCGCCGGCTCGCTCGCGCAGAAGAAGTCGATCCCGCCCTCGGCCGGCACGTTCCCGACCACCGGCGGCCTGTTCGTCGGCCTCGTCGTCGTCGTCATCCTGATCATCGGCGGCCTCACCTTCTTCCCGGCTCTCGCCCTCGGTCCGATCGTCGAGCATCTCGCGATGACCGCCGGCACCGTGTTCTGATTTCGGAGCGACCTCCATGGACACCATCAAACTGCAGAAGCGCTCGTCGATGTCGACGATGCTCGACCCGAAGATCGTGCTGCCGGCCATCAAGGCCGCGGTGGTCAAGCTCGACCCGCGGCTGATGATCAGGAACCCCGTGATGTTCGTGGTCGAGGTCGTCGCGGCGCTCACCACGGTGATCTTCCTGCGCGACGTCGCGACCGGCGGCGCGAATCTCGGCTTCACCTTCCAGATCATTCTCTGGCTGTGGTTCACCGTGCTGTTCGCCAATTTCGCCGAAGCCGTCGCCGAAGGCCGCGGCAAGGCGCAGGCGGATTCGCTGCGTAAGACGCGCACCGAGAGCCAGGCCAAGCTGCTGACGGGCACGAACCCGGCCGACCACACCTACAAGCTCGTGCCCGGAACCAGCCTGAAGGTCGGCGACCTCGTGCTGGTCGAGGCCGGCGACACGATCCCTTCCGATGGCGAGGTGATCGAGGGCGTCGCCTCGGTCAACGAGGCTGCGATCACCGGCGAGTCGGCCCCCGTCATCCGCGAATCCGGCGGCGACCGCTCGGCGGTGACCGGCGGCACGCAGGTGCTGTCGGACTGGATCCGCGTCAGGATCACCGCGGCCCAGGGCTCGACCTTCATCGACCGCATGATCAAGCTGGTCGAGGGAGCCGAGCGACAGAAGACGCCGAACGAGATCGCGCTCAACATCCTGCTCGCCGGCCTCACCATCATCTTCGTGTTCGCGACGGTGACGATCCCGAGCTACGCGGCCTATGCCGGCGGCTCGATTTCGGTGGTGGTGCTGGTGGCGCTGTTCGTGACCTTGATCCCGACCACGATCGGCGCGCTGCTGTCGGCGATCGGCATCGCCGGCATGGACCGCCTGGTGCGCTTCAACGTGCTGGCGATGTCCGGCCGCGCGGTCGAGGCCGCCGGCGACGTCGATACGCTGCTGCTCGACAAGACCGGCACCATCACGCTTGGCAATCGCCAGGCGACTGCGTTCCGTCCCGTTCGGGGCGTCAGCGAGCAGGAGCTGGCTGACGCGGCGCAGCTCGCCTCGCTCGCCGACGAGACGCCCGAGGGACGTTCCATCGTGGTGCTGGCAAAGGAGAAGTATGGCATCCGCGGCCGCGACATGGCCGAGCTCGGCGCCACCTTCGTGCCGTTCACGGCGCAGACCCGCATGAGCGGCGTCGATGCCGGCGGTTCCTCGGTGCGCAAGGGCGCGGTCGACGCCATCCTCAACTCCATCGGCGGCGGCGGCCCGACCCAGCCCGTCTCCGGCAACACGGCGCGCGCGGTCCAGCCGGTCGAGAGCGAGCTTGTCCGCGAGATCCGTGCAATCTCCGACGACATCGCCAAATCCGGCGGCACGCCGCTCGCGGTCGCCAGGGACGGGCGCCTGCTCGGCGTCATCCAGCTCAAGGATATCGTCAAGGGCGGCATCCGCGAACGTTTCGCCGAGCTGCGCCGGATGGGCATCCGCACCATCATGATCACCGGCGACAACCCGATGACCGCGGCGGCGATCGCCGCCGAAGCCGGCGTCGACGATTTCCTGGCGCAGGCGACCCCCGAGGACAAGCTCAAGCTGATCCGCGACGAGCAGGCCAAGGGCAAGCTGGTCGCCATGTGCGGCGACGGCACCAACGACGCGCCGGCGCTGGCGCAAGCCGATGTCGGCGTCGCCATGAACACCGGCACGCAGGCCGCGCGCGAGGCCGGCAACATGGTCGATCTCGATTCCAACCCGACCAAGCTGATCGAGGTGGTGGAGATCGGCAAGCAGCTCTTGATGACGCGCGGCGCGCTGACGACGTTCTCGATCGCCAACGACGTCGCCAAATATTTCGCGATCATCCCGGCGATGTTCCTGGCGTTCTACCCGCAGCTCAACGTGCTGAACGTCATGAACCTCGCGAGCCCGCAGAGCGCGATCCTGTCGGCGATCATCTTCAACGCGCTCGTCATCATCGCGCTGATCCCGCTGGCGCTGAAGGGCGTCGCCTACCGCGCCATCGGCGCCGGCGCGCTGCTCGGCCGCAACCTGATGATCTATGGCTTGGGCGGCATCATCATCCCCTTCATCGGCATCAAGGCAATCGACCTGATCGTGACCGCCTTGCACCTGGCTTGAACCACCACCGGCGTCATTGCGAGCGAAGCGACGCAATCCAGAGTCCCGTACACAGCCCTGGATTGCTTCGTCGCTTCGCTCCTCGCAATGACGCCGCGACACAGGAGATCTCCCATGCTCAAAGAAATCCGTCCCGCCATCCTGGTCCTGCTCGCGCTGACCTTGATCACCGGGCTGCTGTATCCGCTCGCCATGACCGTCGTCGCCGGCACCATCTTCCCGGCGCAGGCCGAAGGCAGTCTGATCACGCGCAACGGCCAGGTGATCGGCTCGGCGCTGATCGGGCAGGAATTCAAGGACGACAAATATTTCCACGGCCGTCCGTCGGCGACCTCGGCCGCCGATCCGAACGATGCGACCAAGACGGTGCCGGCGCCCTATAACGCCGCCAACTCCTCCGGCTCCAATCTCGGCCCGACCAGCAAGGCGCTGGCCGACCGCGTCAAGGAGGATGTTGACAGGCTGAAGGCGGAGAATCCTGGGCAGGCCGTGCCGGTCGATCTGGTGACGACCTCGGCGAGCGGGCTCGATCCGGACATCTCGCCGGAGGCGGCGCTGTTCCAGGTGCCGCGGGTGGCCAAGGCGCGTGGCTTGCCGGAGGCCAGCGTTCAGGGCCTGATCGCCCAGCAGACTAAGGGCCGTCTGCTCGGACTGCTCGGCGAACCCCGCGTTAACGTGCTTGCGCTCAATCTGGCGCTCGACGCTGCCAAGCCGTAGTGAGGCCTTAGAGGTCCCGGCCTTGGCGCCGAAGCTCCTCCGTCTATAATGCCGCATGGCCAGTCAACGCCGCGATCCTGATCAACGTCCCTCGCCGGAAGCCCTGCTCGAAGCGGCCCGGCGGGAGGACAGTCCTGCCGGCAAGCTCAAGATCTTCGTCGGCGCCGCCCCCGGCGTCGGCAAGACCTATGAAATGCTGTCGAGCGCGCATGCCAAGCTGAAGGCCGGCGTCGATGTCGTCATCGGCTTCGTCGAGACGCATGGCCGCGCCGAGACCGAGGCGCTGGTCCGCGGCCTGGAGGTCGTCCCGCGCAAACGTATTTCCTACAAGGACCAGATCGTCGAAGAGATGGATCTGGATGCCGTGATTGCGCGCCGTCCCAAGCTCGCCATCGTCGACGAGCTCGCGCACACCAATGCTGTCGGCAGCCGCCACCCCAAGCGCTATCTCGACGTCGAGGAGCTGCTGTCGCACGGCATCGATGTCTACACGGCGGTCAACGTCCAGCACATCGAGAGCCTCAACGACGTCGTCGCCCAGATCACCCATGTGCGCGTGCGCGAGACCGTGCCGGATTCGATCCTCGACCGCGCCGACGCCATCGAGCTGATCGACCTTACGCCCGACGACCTGATCCAGCGCCTGAAGGAGGGCAAGGTCTATGTGCCCAAGCAGGCGGAGCGGGCGCTGGAGCATTATTTCTCGCCCGGCAACCTGACCGCGCTGCGCGAACTCGCGCTGCGTCGGACGGCCGAGCGCGTCGACGAGCAACTGCTCACTCACATGCAGGCCAACGCCATTGCGGGGCCCTGGGCGGCCGGCGAGCGGATCCTCGTCTGCGTGTCGGAGGATCCGCGGGCGACAGGGCTGGTGCGCTACACCAAGCGGCTCGCCGACCGTGTCCATGCGCCGTGGACCGCCGTGACCATCGAGACCCGGCGCAATCTGCAGCTCAGTGACAGGCAGCGCGACCGGCTCGCCGATACGCTGCGGTTGGCCGAGACCCTCGGCGGCGAGGCGCTGACGATTCCGGGCGTCGGCCGGCGTATCGCCGATGACCTCATCGGCTTCGCGCAGGCCAACAACGTCACCCAGATCATCATCGGCAAGTCGAGCCGCTCGCGCCTGTTCGAGATCATCAGGGGCTCGGTGGTGCATGACCTGGTCAGGCGCGCCGGCAACATCAGCATCCACGTCATCGCCGGCGAGGAGGCGCCCGACACCGCGGATAGCTCGGTGCAGACGCGGCCGCGCAGCGAGCCGCTGCAGCCGAAGCCCTATGTGATGGCGCTGCTGATCACGGCTGTCGGCCTTGGCCTCGCCGAGCTGATCCAGCCCGTCTTCGGCATCGAGAACGTCGATCTCGTGTTCCTCACGGCGGTGGTCGGCGTCGCCGCACGCTACGGCCTGGGACCGTCGCTGCTGGCGAGCCTCGCCGCCTCGCTCTGCTACAACTTCTTCTTCCTCCCGCCGCTGTATACGTTCACGATCACCGATCCGACCAACATCGGCGCGTTCTTCTTCTTCATGCTGATCGCGATCCTGGTGTCCAACGTCGCCGCGCGCGTTCGCGTTCAGGCTGACGCCGCCACCCACCGCGTCCGGACCACCGAGCAGCTCTATGCCTTCAGCCGCAAGCTTGCGGGCACCGCGACCCTCGATGACGTGCTGTGGGCCACGGCCTATCAGGCGGCGTTGATGCTGAAGGTGCGGGTCGTGCTGCTGCTGCCGCAGGACGGCAAGCTCACGGTCATGACTGGCTACCCGCCGGAGGATCAGCTCGACGACGCCGACCTCGCCGCCGCGAGCTGGGCCTGGAGCAACGACCGCGCCGCCGGCCGCGGCTCCGACACGCTGCCGGGAGCCAAGCGGCTGTTCCTGCCGATGCGCACCGGCCGCGGCCTGATCGGCGTCATCGGCATCGACGACGACCGCACCGGGCCGCTGCTGACCCCCGACCAGCGCCGGCTGCTCGACGCCCTGGTCGACCAGGGCGCGCTGGCGATCGAGCGCGTTCTGCTGGTCGAGGACATGGACAAGGTCAAGCGCACCATGGAGCAGGACCGGCTGCGTTCGGCGCTGCTCACCTCGATCTCGCATGATCTGAAGACGCCGCTCGCCTCGGTGCTCGGCGCGGCCTCGACGATGCGCGATCTCGCGGCCAGGCTGTCCGACAAGGAGAAGCTCGACCTGCTCACCACCGTGATCGACGAGTCCGAGCGGCTGAATCGATTCATCGCCAACCTCCTGGACATGACCAAGCTGGAATCCGGCGCGATCGTGCCGAACGCCGCCCTCCACGACGTCGGCGAGATCGTCGGCAGCGCGCTGCGGCGTGCCGGCAAGATCCTCGCCGGTCATCATGTCTCGCTGGTACTGGCGCCCGATCTGCCGATGGTCGAGGTCGACGCGGTGCTGTTCGAGCAGGTGCTGTTCAATCTGCTCGACAACGCCGCCAAATATGCGCCTCCCGAGACCTCGATTGCGATCCGTGCGGCCCGCGACAGCAACTGGATCGTGCTCGAGATCCGTGACGAAGGCGACGGCATTCCCGCCGCGGAGGTCGAGCACGTGTTCGACAAGTTCTATCGCGTGCAGAAGGGCGACCAGGTGCGGCCCGGCACCGGACTTGGGCTTGCGATCTCGCGTGGCTTCATCGAGGCGATGCATGGCCGCATCTTCGCCGGCAACCGTACCGATCGGCGCGGTGCGGTCCTCACCATCCGCCTGCCGGTGCCGGCGCAGGCCAGACCGCTGGATACGGCCGCATGACCGGCGCTCCGATCAAGGTGCTCGTGATCGACGACGAGCCGCCGATCCGCAAGCTGCTGCGGATGGGCCTGACCACGCAGGGCTACGACATTCTCGAGGCCTCCAACGGCAGGAACGCGCTGGAGCTGCTGAGCCAGGAGCCGGCGCTGATCATTCTCGACCTTGGCCTCCCCGACATCGACGGACTCGAGCTGCTGCGAACCATCCGTGGCCGCAACGAGGCCGTGCCGGTCGTGGTGCTGTCCAGCCGCGGCGACGAGGCGGGCAAGGTCCAGGCGCTCGATCTCGGCGCCGACGACTACATCACCAAGCCGTTCGGCATGGATGAATTGCTGGCGCGCCTGCGCGCGGCGCTGCGGCACCAGCTGCAGGTGCAGGGAGAGCGGCCGGTGTTTCGCACCGGCGATCTCTCGGTCGATCTCGTCCGCCGCATCGTCAAGGTCGGCGAGCGCGAGGTCAAGCTGTCGCCGAAGGAGTACGATCTGCTGCGCGTGCTCGTGCAGCACGCCGGCAAGGTGCTGACGCATCGCTTCCTGCTCAAGGAGCTGTGGGACGAATTGACCGACGCGCAATATCTGCGCGTCTATGTGCGCCAGCTCAGGCAGAAGATCGAGGCCGATCCTGAGCGCCCGCAATTCGTGTTGACCGAGACCGGCATCGGCTATCGCTTGCGTGCGCCGGATTAGCGCTTCTTCATGTGAGCCAGTCCCTCAAAGCGGAACCATCGCTCACCCTCGTGATTTCTGTGATATCACAGGGAGACCATGTTGATGGCACGCAAAACACGCAAATATTCCAAGGGCGCGTCCAAGGACGTCGAGCGCGCGATGAAGAAGCGCAAGGCAGGAACGTTGAAGAGCGGCGGCTCGGGCCGCAAGGTCAAGAGCCGCAAGCAGGCGATCGCGATCGGTCTGTCGGAGGCGCGCCGCGAAGGCAAGAAGGTGCCGCCGAAGAAGAGCGCCAAGTCATCGGCGAAGAAGTCCGCCAAGAAGGCGAGCAAGAAAAGCACGAAGAAGACTACCAAGAAAACGACGAAGAAGAAGTCGAAGAAGAAGAGCTGACGAGGCGATCATTCGGGCTACGATCATCGCGCACGCCATGACCCGCAGCCGTCGCAAAATTCTCCGCTGTCGTCCCGGCGAACGCCGGGACCCATAACCCCAGGGAGATGTTATTGCGCGGGATGTTGGACGAGTCTTGTCTTACAATACCCGCCGCAGAGTATGGGTCCCGGCGTTCGCCGGGACGACGGGGCGGTGGTGTGGAGGCCGCTTGCGCCACGCAGGCAGCTGCTGGCCTTCACCCCGCCTTCCTCTGCCGCGCCGCCGACCGATGCGCCTTCTTCGCGGGGCGTCGATGCGCGCTCGTCCGCCGTGACGCCGCACGCGCTGTCTTTTTTCCGCCCTTGCCCAGGCTCTGTTTCAGCGCGTCCATCAGGCTGACGACGTTGTCGGGCCGCTCCGCCGGCTCCGGCAGCTTGATCGGCTTGCCCGAGGCCTTGCGCTTGACCAGCGCCTTCAGCGCCGTCTCGTACTGGTCCTTGAACTCCGACGGCTTGAAGTGCGCGGCCTTGGTCTGCAGGATGTGGCCGGCGAGCTCCACCATGTCCTTGGTAATCTTCGGCGACTTGATGTCGTCGAAGAACTCGGCCTCGTCGCGCAGCTCGTAGGGAAAGCGCAGTGTGGTGCCGAGCATGCCCTTGCCCATCGGCTCGATGGCGATGACGTGCTCGCGGTTGGTCAGCACGATCCGCGCCAGCGCGACGCGATCCTGCTCCTTCATCGCGTCGCGAATGACCGCGAAGGCGTCGACCGCCGCCTTGCCGTCGGGAGCGATGTAATAGGGATGGTTGAGATAGCGCTGGTCGATCTCCTCGCGCGGCACGAAGCTGTCGATATCGATCGTATGGTTACTCTCGATCTGGACCGCCTCCAGCTCCTCCGGCTCCATCTCGACATACTGCCCCTTGGAGAGCTCGTAGCCGCGGCCCTTCTGCTCGCCTTCGACGATGTCGCCGGTCTCAGAGTCGACCATCTGCTGCTTGAGCCGGTTGCCGGTCTCGCGGTTGATCAGATGGAAGCGCGTCTTCTCGACCGAGGTCGACGCCGGATAGAGGACGACGGGGCAACTGACGAGCGAGAGTTTGAGCGAGCCTTTCCAGTAGGCGCGGGGGGCCATCGTGGTCTCCTTGGACAATCCGGACGAGGCTGCAACGGGCAAGCATCGGTGTGGGTTCCATGGGCCCCGGCGAGGGTCGCTTCGGGAAAAAATAATTCGCTTGACGACTTCGTAAAATCAGCATTATGGTCCGACCCATTCCGTTGCGTCGGAGGGGACGTATCGCGGTCGTCACGGACGTCGGCAGCGGAATGCGATGGGCGTGTCGGGTTGCAGCGTGATTGACGTTGCGCCGACGAACGATCTGGCACGCACGGTCAAGTCGCGCGGTCCTGGCCTCCCGACGCTGAGGTCAAGTTTGCGAGGATGCTTTGTGCATCGCGCGGATGACGGTGGCCAACAAGCCCGGCGCACCGGGGAGAACGCGAAGCAGCTGTTAAAACCGTCGCGCAGGGAGGGCCGGGATGACTCGGCTGCACCTGTGGTACCTGCCGCCTGCATTTCTTTCGCAGGCGGGCCATGGGGGCGGCGAGCTCCCGGCCTTCCCTGCGCCCTCTCATCGGCAGAGGGTGGACCATCGCAACACCCGGGCTTTCCTCAGCCGCGGGAACGCGGAACTTTGCCCGGTGTTATCAGGTGGATGCGAGCCGCGCCGGCGCCAGCGGCGGAGCCGGTTCCACGACCCTGCCGGCTTTGCTACGCTACCACTCAACACGAGGGATCACCGTGGCGCTCAGGAAGCTTTCCACCTATCGCAAGAAGCGCGATTTCGACAAGACGGCAGAGCCGTCCGGCGACGCCAAGGTCGCGCGTGCGGCGCGGCCGCGCTTCGTCATCCAGAAGCACGACGCGACGCGGCTGCACTACGATCTCAGGCTGGAGTTCGGCGGCGTGTTCAAGTCGTGGGCCGTGACCAAGGGGCCGTCGCTCGATCCGCACGACAAGCGGCTCGCGGTCGAGGTCGAGGACCACCCGCTCGACTATGGCGATTTCGAAGGTACGATCCCGGAAGGCGAGTATGGCGGCGGCACCGTCATGCTGTGGGATCGCGGCCATTGGGACAGCGAGGACCCGGAGCGCGGCTTCAAGAAGGGCGACCTCAAGTTCACCCTTGAAGGCGAGAAGCTGCATGGCAGCTGGGTGCTGGTACGGATGCGTCATGATCGCACGGGCGGCAAGCGCACCAATTGGCTGCTGATCAAGCACCGCGACGAGTTCGCCCGGGAAGGCGAGGCCAACGACATCCTGGAGGCGGACAAGTCGGTCGCCTCGGGCCGCACGATGGAGCAGATCGCGGCCGGCAAGGGCAAAGCGCCGAAGCCGTTCATGCTCGCCAAGACGCAGCGCATGAATGCCGACGCGGTGTGGCACTCCAACCGCGGCGACGGCAGTGCCTCTCCAGAGAAGGCGTCTCCCAAGAAGACGCCGAAGTCCAAGGCCGCGAAAGCGGCCGCTGCTCCGAAGACGGTCGCACCGCGAACCGTGTCGTCGCTGCCGGACTTCGTGCCGCCCGAGCTCTGTACTTCGGTCGCCCAGCCGCCGAGCGGTGAGGGCTGGGCGCATGAGATCAAGTTCGACGGCTACCGCGTGCAGATCAGGGTGGAGGACGGGAAGGCGACTTTGAAGACGCGCAAGGGCCTGGACTGGACGGCCAAGTTCGGTGCCATCGCCGAGGAAGCGGCTGAATTGCCGGACGCGATCATCGACGGCGAGATCGTCGCGCTCGACAAGGACGGCAATCCGAATTTCTCGGCGCTGCAGGCGGCGATTTCGGCGGGCGAAACCGACGAGCTGATCTTCTTTGCCTTCGACCTGATGTTCGCGGAGGAGTTCGACCTGCGCCGCCAGCCTTTGCGCGAGCGCAAGGCGCGGCTGGCGAAGCTGCTGAAGGCGCACATCAAGGGCAAGGCGCCGCGCATCCGCTATGTCGAGCACTTCGAGAGCGACGGCGAGGCCGTGCTGGAGTCGGCGCGCAAGCTGTCATTGGAGGGCATCGTCTCCAAGAAGCTGGACTCGGCCTATCATTCGGGACGGACGGAGAGCTGGACCAAAGCCAAGACCAGGCCCGGCCACGAGGTCGTCATCGGTGGCTGGAAGACCACCAACGGCAAATTCCGCTCGTTGATGGTCGGCGTCAACAAGGACGATCATCTCGCCTATGTCGGGATCGTCGGCACCGGCTTCGGCCAGGACACGGTGAAGGAGATCATGCCGGCGCTGAAGGCGGCGGCCTCCGACGAGAGCCCGTTCGGCGGCAAGAACGCGCCGCGCAAGACGCGTGAGGTGCATTGGCTCAAGCCGGAGCTAGTCGCCGAGATCGAGTTTGCCGGCTGGACCGCGGACAACAATGTCAGACAGGCCTCGTTCAAGGGACTGCGCCAGGACAAGCCGGCCGGCGAGGTCGTTGCCGAGCCGCCGGTGGTGACGACGAAGGTTGCCCGGCCGGTGGCGCGGGCCGCGGCGAGCGTCGCGACCGTCGGCACCACGCTGCACAAGACGCCGTCACGCACGAAGGGCGCGGCGACCGTGATGGGCGTTGCGATCTCCAAGCCCGACAAGGCGCTGTGGCCGGACGCCGGCGACGGCGAGCCCGTCACCAAGCTCGATCTCGCCAACTATCTGGAAGCCGTCGGCAACTGGATGATCGATCATCTGAAGGGACGGCCGTGCTCGATCGTACGTGCGCCTGATGGCATCGGTGGCGAAAAATTCTTCCAGCGGCACGGCATGCAGGGCATGTCGGACCTGCTCGAGCTGGTCAAGGTCTCGGGCGACCGCAAACCGTATCTGCAGATCGACCGCGTCGAGGGATTGATCGCGGTCGCCCAGGTCGCCGCCGTCGAGCTGCATCCATGGAATTGCGCACCCGACGCCTATGACGTTCCGGGCCGGCTGGTGTTCGATCTCGATCCGGCGCCGAACGTCGCCTTCGAGGAGGTGATCGCGGCCGCCAAGGAGATGCGCCAGCGCCTGAAGAGCCTCGGTCTCGAGAGCTTCTGCAAGACCACGGGCGGCAAGGGTCTGCACGTGGTGACGCCGTTGCTGCACGGCGCGCGCGACAGAGTGAGCTGGCCCGAAGCGAAGGCGTTTGCGCAGGGTGTGTGCCTATGGATGGCGAACGACAGCCCGGAGCAATACCTGCTCAACATGTCGAAGAAGCTGCGCGGGGGAAAGATCTTCCTCGACTATCTGCGCAACGACCGGATGTCGACGGCCGTCGCCGTGCTGTCGCCGCGCGCCCGCGAAGGCGCCACCGTGTCCATGCCGCTGACCTGGACGCAGGTGAAGAACGGGCTCGAACCCAAGCGCTACACCATCCGCACCGTACCGGCGCTGCTGGCCAAGACCAGGGCGTGGGATGGTTATGAAGATGCCGCGGGCTCGATCAAGGCGGCCATCAAGAAGCTCGCAGAGACGTCGTAGTCGCTCGGGCAGACGTGGTGTCTGCCCGAGCCGATCGCCTCAGAAGGATCAGATACGTCCGAGCAGGACGAGGATCAGCACGATGACGATGATCAGGCCGAGACCGCCGCCGCCATAATAGCCGGTGCCGTAGAACGGACCGCCGCCAATGCCGGAAAAGCCGCCGAGCAGGGCGATGATGAGAATGATCAGGATGATAGTTCCGATGGACATGTGCTTCCTCCAGTGCCCGGCAGCGGGGCGACAACGTGCTCTGCCTTCGCCGAGGAAACTGGTCGGAACTTCGAAAGTTCCGTGCGGGAAACAGGTAAAATTCGGAGCGTGTCTTTGCGGTCGTAACCAGCAATGACTACCTGAAGGCAGTTGTTAGTCAGGAGATCGCGATGTCAAGACCGCTTGTCGTTTCCATTCCGCATCGCCTCGGCAAGGACGAGGCCGTGCGCCGGCTCCAGGCCGGTCTCAGCCGCGCCGCGACCAGCGTTCCGGTCCTGAAGGTCGACGAAGAGCGCTGGGAGGGCGACAAGATGATCTTTCGCGTTCGCGCTCTGGGTCAAGCGGCGTCGGGCCATGTCGACGTCGCCGACGATCACGTGCGTGTCGAGGTCGTGCTGCCCTGGCTGTTGCAGCGCTTTGCCGAGGCGGCGCAGTCCGCGATCCGCAGCCGCGGCCAGCTGCTGTTGACGAAAAAGAGCTGATCAGCCCGGCGTCGATGCTGTCTGACGTCGACCAGCCGGGTGGGTTGCCGCATCGGTCCGTGCTGGGATCACTGCTGCAGGCAAATGTGTGAAGACGGAGGACACCGCAAGGATGCCGTCCTGTATGTCCGCAGATGTGTAGCCGCGGGCATGAACCTCGGCTTCGAAACCATCTGGGTGGGGCCACACCCGGCCACCGTCGGTGAAGGGCGCAAAGTTGCGCACAGTGACGACGACGACGGCGTCCCGCCCATGCCGCCGTGCGAAGGCAATGATGTGATCGGCATGACGTCCGCTCACCTCGAGCGGCTCATGGGAACCGTCGGTGAAGACCGAGGGCATCTCGTTGCGCAGCCGGAGCAGCCGCCGTGTCCAAGCGAGCTTGATGCGGCCATCCGGCCAGTGGTCCGCCAGGCGGGCCCAGTCGGGACGCTCGCACTCGCGCAGCGCCCGTTCGCGCGCGGCGAAGTCCACCGGGCGGCGATTGTCGGGATCGACCATCGAGAGGTCCCAGAACTCGGTGCCCTGATAGATATCCGGCACGCCGGGCATCGTCGCCTTCAGCGTGAGCTGTGTCAGCGAGTTCAGCGCGCCGAGCAAAGCGGTCCGCCTGGAAAGCGTCTCCAACGACTGCAGGAACTCGGGCGAGCGGTCGCGATCCAGGATGCGGTCGATGAAGCTGCGCAGGCCGTTCTCATAGGCCTCGTTTGGATTGAGCCAGCTGGTCTCCTCCTTGCCCTCCCGCGCCGCCTTCAGCGCATAGGCCTGCAACCGCTCCGCAAGGCTCGGGTCGGCGCCAGTTGCGGGCCAGATGCCGACGAGCGTCTGGTACAGCATGTATTCGAACGCCGCCGAGGGCGCGCGCATCTTGCCATCGGTGATGACGTGCGGCGCGTTCAAGGTCTTCCAGCGCGCCATCGCGGACGTCCAATCGTTGGGCAACTCGGTGATGGCGGCCAGCCGCGTGCGGGCATCCTCGCCGCGCTTGGTGTCGTGGGTAGCGGTGGCGGTCATGCCGTGCGGCCAGTGCCTGGCGCGATCGTGCATCAGCTTGTGGAAGTCGGCGATCGTCAGAGCATGCGCCGCCGGATCGCCGCCGACCTCGTTGAGCGCGAGCAGCCGGTGGAAGCGATAGAAGCCGGTATCCTCCAGCGACTTCGCCATCATCGGGCCGGTGAACTGCTGCACCTTCAGCGCGAAGCGGCGCACACGTGGGACGCTGTGGCTGGTGCTGCGGTCGCGCTTGATCAGATCCATGGTGAGCGTATCGCGCAGGAAGTCGAAGATCGAGCCGTCGGAGGCGAACCATTCGGCGCGGGCGCCGGCTATGGCGTGATCGATCAGCTTGCGATCGGCCTCGGTCGCCCCGGCCGCGGTGAGATAGGTGCGATAGACCGGGAAGTGAAGAACATACAGTTCGAGCGCCTGGCGCAGGCTGTCTTCCGAATAGTCGCGCGTCGAGTAGTGGCCGTTGGCGATGCGCGCCAGGAGGCGTGTCAGCACGGTGAACTCGCTGGTCAGCAGCGTTTCCAGCACGCGCCGCTTGGCCTCCTTGATGACGGGCGCCAGCTTCGGCGGCTTGTTGCTGATCTGGCGCCAGATCTCGTCCAAGGGCTCCAGGCCGTTGCCGTCGATGAGCAGCTGGGTGATGACGTTCATCCACTCGTAGCCGGTGGTGCCGTGCACGCCGGCAAAGCTCGGCAGCTTCTCGTGCTCGCAGAGAATCTTCTCGATGACGACGTAGAATGGCCCGGCTGCGGGTCCCCGAGCGTCGCGGATCAGCCGCCGCAGCCGCTGGAAATATTGTGCGGGATCGCGCAGGCCGTCGATATGGTCGAGCCGCAGACCCTGCAGCTGGCCATCCGCGATCAGCTTCTTGACCAGCCGGTGGATCGCTTCGAACGTGCCAGCATCCTCGACGCGCAGGCCGGCCAGCGTGTTGACGTCGAAGAAGCGGCGGTAGTTGATGTCGCTGGACGCAAGCCGCCAATGCCCGAGTTTGTAATTCTGCCGTTCAAGCAGATGGTGCAGGGCCAGCGTCTGCGTCGGTCGGCCCTCGCCGGCCTGATACGCCGAGAGGCCTCGCGCGATAATGTCGCCAGCCCCGGGAATGGCCTTGAGTGCAGCCTTGAACGCCGGGGCTTCCTTGCGGTTCGGATGGCGCAGGCCGCGATAGCGCGACGCCAGGTCGAGGATCGCCTTGCCGGCCTCGCTGCTTTCCTCACCGGCCTCCTTTACGATGATGCGCAGCACCTCGCCATAGCGCTCCGGCGCGATCGGCAGGCGATGCTCGAAGTACCAGCAGGAGAACGAGCCTTCGTCCGGGTCGTAGCGCAGCTCGATCTCACCATGTTCGAGCGCATGGCCGTAGGACGTCCCGATGATCGGCAGCAGCACGCCGCCCCGGGCGCGATACGGCAATTGGTCCCAGTCGATGTCGAACGAGGCTGCATGCGGCGACGCCTGGCCCCATTCGAGCACATCGAGCCACCATGGATTGTCGTCGAAATGGACGCCGACATGGTTCGGAACGAAATCGAGGATGAGCCCGAGATCGTGCGCCTTCAGCGCGGCGCTCAGCTTGGCGAAGCCGTCCTGACCGCCGAGCTCAGGATTGAGCTTGGTGTGATCCGTGATGTCGTAGCCATGCGTCGAGCCCTTGCGCGCCGTCATGAACGGCGAGGCGTAGACATGGCTGATACCGAGCGCCTTCAGATACGGCACGACGCGCGCCGCTGCTTCGAAATTGAAGTCGGCGGTGAGCTGCAGGCGGTAGGTCGCGAGCGGAATGGCAGGAGGCATGATTATCCTCCGATGCTCCAGAACACCGACCAGGGTGGCAGGCGATCGCCGGGCGTGCCGCCCCAGATCGGCGTGCCCGCCGAGCCGCTGCGCGGCGCGGGCACCTCGTTGTCCGAAACGTTGGCGAGCAACCGCAGCGTCGCGCCGTCGCCCATCGTCCAGTGCGCAGTCAGGCAGCCATCCTCCGTCGCGTCGGCCTTGCCGAAGGATGCGCCCGGCAGCCGCGGTGCCACCTCCCTGTGGCGCACGGCGAGGAGCCCGCGCACCAGCGTCAATCGCTCGCGTCCCGGCGATGCGTTGCGGGCGTCCCAATCGATGATCGCGGATCTGAACGTCTCGATGTCCAGCGGGTCCGGGACCTCGTCGCCATACTTGGCGTATGCCCACTCATATTCCTTGCGGCGCCCCTTGCGCACGGCGTGCGCGAGATCGCCCTGGAAATCGCAGAAGAACGGGAAGGGCTGCTTCGAGCCCCATTCCTCGCCCATGTACAGCATCGGCACGGTCGGTGCGAGCAAGGTGACGGCCAGCGCAGCTGCGATCCCTTCCGGCGGCGCCAGCGATTCCAGCCGGTCGCCGAACACGCGGTTGCCGATCTGGTCGTGGTTCTGCAGGAAGTTGACGAACGCCGCGGGGGCCAGATGACCGCTTGGTTCACCCCGGGCCATGCCACCCCAAAAGGCGGCCTGCTCGCCTTGATAGACAAAGCCCGAGGCGAGCGCGCGAGCAAGCCCGCGCCGCGGCGATTGTTGGTAGTCGCCGTAGTAGCCGCCGGTCTCGCCGGTCATCATCACATGCCAGACGTGGTGATAATCATCGTTCCATTGCGCGCGAAACTTGCCCCGCGGCGGATCTTCTGCCGCGTCGAGCATGCTGGCCCGGTTATCACCGTTCTCGAGCACGAGATGGATGTGACGCCCTGTCTGCTCGACAAGCCTGCCGACGGCGGCGCTGAGATCATGCAGCATCGGGATCTCACCCTCGTTGGCGAGGATGTGGTTGACGGCATCGAAACGCAGCCCGTCGAAGCGATAGTCCGTCAGCCAATGCAGCGCGTTCTCGATCGCGAAGGCGCGCACTTCGGGGTGCCGGAAGTCGATCGCGCTGCCCCACGGCGTGTGAGCGTCCGTGAAGAAGGTCGGTGCATACAGGCCGATGTAGTTTCCTTCGGGGCCGAAATGGTTGTAGACGACGTCGAGGAAGACCATCAGCCCGCGCAGATGCGCCTCGTCGATCAGCGCGCGCAGATCATCGGGACGCCCATAGACGCTGTCCGGCGCGTAGAGCAGGACGCCGTCATAGCCCCAGTTGCGGGAGCCGGCGAAGTCCGCCAGCGGCATCAGCTCGAGCGCGGTGATGCCGGTTTCGACGAGATGATCGAGCTTGTCGATCATCGCGCCGTAGGTGCCTTCCGTCGTGAAGGTGCCGACATGGCTTTCGAGAAACACGGCGTCCTGCCATGGACGGCCGCGCCATTTTTCGGAGCGCCAGGTGTAGGCGCGGTGGTCGATGATTTCGCTCGGGCCGGAGACATCCTCTGGCTGGAAATCCGAGCCGGGATCTGGAACGTCGAGCTCATCATCAATACGAAACTTGTACCGCGTGCCGGCGCCGACCCCGGCGACGTCGAGCGAATACCAACCACCATCCCCGCGCTGCATCTCATGCTTGACGTCGAGGATCAGATCGACGCGCTTGGCGGCGGGCGCCCACAGCCGGAACGTCGTGCCGTCCTGCGTGAGCCGAGGTCCGAATTGACGGCCGTTCATGACTGGCCCGCATACGCCAGCACGGAGCGGGGCGGGGCCTTGAGGTCCGTGCCCGACGCGAAGTCGATCGGCGTCTGCTGGGCTTCGGTGGTGTTCAGGACCTGTTGCCACGTCTTGTATTCGGCGAGCTTGGGCAATTTGAATCCGATCTCTTCGGGAGCCGCGTTCAGAACGATAAGGATCGGAGCCTGCTCCTGTTCCACCGGAGCGAGCACATAGGCGAGAAATCGTCCGTCAGGAAAGGTCCAGTCGGTTTGCGTCATCTCCTCCGCCGAAGGCGTCAGCCACAGCACGCCGAAGCTTCCGTCCGACCGGCGGCCGTCGAGCCAGCGGCGCGCGCGAATCTGGCCGAAGCGGCGGCGCAGCTCGGTCATGTGCGCGATGAAGTCGATGAGATCATCGCCCTCGCGGCCCATGCCGCTCCAGTCCACCCAGCCGACCTCGTTGTCCTGGCAATAGGCGTTGTTGTTGCCATGCTGCGAGTTGCCGACCTCGTCGCCTGCGAGCAGCAGCGGCAGGCCCTGCGCGAGCAACAGACAGGCGAGCTGGTTCTTGCGCGACTGCCGCCGCAGCGCTGTGATCGCCACGTCGTTGGTCGGCCCCTCATGACCGAAATTGTTGCTGAGGTTGTCGTTGGAGCCGTCGCGATTGTCCTCGCCGTTCGCCTCATTGTGCTTGCTGTTGTAGCTGAAGAGATCGGCCAGCGTGAACCCGTCATGGACGGTGACGTGATTGACGCTGGCGCGCTGGGTGCGGCCGTCATGGTTGAAGATGTCGGAAGAGCCGGTCATGCGGCTCGACACCTCACCGATCAGGCTGCCTTCGCCGCTCCAGTAGCGACGCATGGCGCTACGATAGCGGTCGTTCCATTCGGACCATTGCGAGGGGAATGCGCCGACCTGGTAGCCGCCGAGACCGACGTCCCATGGCTCTGCCACCAGTTTGACGCTCGCCAGCACCGGGTCCTGGCGGATCGCGGTCAGGAAGCCGCTGCGCCGGTCGAAGCCGTGCTTTTCGCGCGCGAGCGTGGTGGCGAGATCGAAGCGGAAGCCGTCGACGTGGCAGACTTCGACCCAGTAGCGCAGCGAGTCCATCACCATCTGCAGCACGCGCGGATGGGTCAGGTTCACCGACGAGCCGCAGCCGGTGAAGTCGTCATAGAAGCGTGGATTGTCCGGCTGCAGCCAGTAGTAGGATGCGTTGTCGATGCCGCGGTAGCACAGCGTCGGGCCGAGATGATTGCCCTCGGCGGTGTGATTGTAGACGACGTCGAGCATGACCTCGATGCCGGCATCGTGCAGCCTTGCCACCGTCGTCCGGAAGGCATCGAGCGGATTGTCCTGCGCGTAGCGCGGCTCCGGCGCGAAGAACGAGATGGTGTTGTAGCCCCAGTAGTTGACCAGCTTCTTCTCGACCAGCATGCGGTCGTCGATGAAGGCGTGGATCGGCAAGAGCTCGATTGTGGTGACGCCGAGCCGCTTCAGATGCTTGATCATCGCCGGCGACGACAGACCGCCATAGGTGCCGCGCAGGTTGGGCGGCACGTCGTCGCGCTTGTTGGTCAGGCCCTTGACGTGAGCCTCGTAGATGATCGTGTCCTCCCACGGGATCTGCGGCCGCATCTCGCGCCGGCCCCAGTTGAAGGTCTCGTCGATGACGACCGCCTTGGGCATGCCGCGGGCGTTGTCGCGCCGGTCGAACGAGAGGTCCTCGCGCGGCGAGCCGGCGCGGTAGGCGAAATGGGCATCGCTCCAGACCAGCCGGCCGGCGAGCCGCTTGGCATAGGGGTCGAGCAGCAGCTTGTTGGCATTGAAGCGGTGGCCGCGCTCCGGCTCGTACGGGCCGTAGACGCGGTAGCCATAGAGCTGCCCTGGCGAGACGTCGTTGAGATAGCCGTGCCAGACATCCTCCGTCCGCTCCGGCAATTCGATCCGCTCGATCTCGCGCCGGCCCTGGCTGTCGAACAGGCAGAGCTCGACCTTCTCGGCATTGGCGGAGAACAACGCAAAGTTGGTCCCCCGTCCGTCCCAGGTTGCTCCGAGACGGGCGTGGCTCCCAGCGGCCAGGCGCATTGCGTCAGGCTTCCGGGAGGAGAAATACCGCTGCCATGGGCGGGAGGATGAGGTTGAGCTGGTGTTCTTCAGAGGCATGGACCTGGCCGACATTGCCGACATTGCTGCCGCCATAATGCAGGGAGTCGGAATTGAAAGCTTCCCTCCATCTGCCGCCGAACGGCACGCGGACCCGATAATTGTAATACACGTTGGGCGAAAAGTTCACGACCACGACGCAGCGCGCGTGCTCATCGAAGCCCTTGCGCACCCAGGCGAAGACGTTGCGGTCGGAGTCGTCGGTGATCAGCCACTCGAAGCCGTCCGGCTCGCAGTCCCGCTCATGCAGCGCCGGCACGTTGCGGTAGAGGTGGTTGAGGTCGCGGATCAGGGCCTGGATGCCGGCATATTTGGCGTCGCCGAGCAGGTGCCAGTCGAGCGAGGTATCGTGATTCCACTCGCGCTCCTGGGCGAGCTCGCAGCCCATGAACAGGAGCTTCTTGCCGGGATGCCCGAACATGAAGCTGTAATACGCACGCAGGTTGGCAAAACGCTGCCAGTCGTCGCCGGGCATCCGGCCGAGGATGGAGCGCTTGCCGTGCACCACCTCGTCATGCGACAGCGGCAGGATGAAGTTTTCCGAAAAGGCGTAGTGCAGGCCGAACAGGATCTCGCCGTGGTGATATTTGCGGTGGATCGGGTCCTTGCTGATGTAGCGCAAGGTGTCGTGCATCCAGCCCATGTTCCACTTGTAGCCGAAACCGAGCCCGCCGATGTCGACCGGGCGGGACACCTGCGGCCACGCCGTGGATTCCTCGGCAGCCGTAGTTGCCTGCGGGAAATGGCCGAACACCTCGATATTGGTCCGGCGCAGAAACTCGATGGCCTCGAGGTTCTCGCGCCCGCCATATTTGTTCGGAATCCAGCCGCCGGAGGGACGGCTGTAGTCGAGATAGAGCATCGAGGCGACGGCATCGACGCGCAGGCCGTCGACGCCGTAGCGCTCCAGCCAGAACAGCGCGTTTGAGCGCAGGAAATTGGCGACTTCGGTGCGGCCGAAATTGTAGATCAGCGTGCCCCAGTCGAGATGCCGGCCCTGCATCGGGTTGGCGTGCTCGTAGAGCGCGGTGCCGTCGAAATGGCCGAGGCCGTGCGGATCATCCGGGAAATGGCCGGGCACCCAGTCGAGCCACACCGCGAGGCCCTCGCGGTGGCACGCATCGACGAGCGCACAGAAGTCCTCAGGACTGCCGAAGCGGCTGGTCGGCGCGAACAGGCCGGTCGGCTGATAACCCCAGGAGCCATCGAACGGATGCTCGCTCACGGGGAGGAATTCGATGTGCGTGAAGCCCATGTCGCGTGCATAGGCCGGCAGCTGCTCGGCGAGCTCGCGATAGGTCAGCCATTGATTGTTGTCCTTGCGCCGCCAGGATCCGAGGTGCACCTCATAGATCGAGACGGGCCTGTTCAGCTTGTTGATGTCATGCGGCGCTGGCCGAGGGCGCGGCAGGCTGGTCTCGTCGACCACGATCGACGCGGTCTTGGGACGCATCTCGGCCGCGAAGGCCATCGGGTCGGATTTCAGCGGCAGGTGCTCGCCCTGCGGACCGATGATGTCGAATTTGTAGTGGTCGCCGGCCCTGGCGCGGGGAATGAACAGCTCCCAATAGCCGTTGCCGCGCACGCGCATCGGGTGGCGCCGCGCATTCCAGAAGTTGAAGTCGCCGACCACGCTGACGCGGCGCGCGTTCGGCGCGAGCACGACGAAGCCGACGCCATCGACGCCGTCGATCACCATGGGATGCGCGCCGAGCTTGTCGTAGAGCCGCTCGTGGTTGCCTTCGCCGAGCAGGTGCAGGTCGAAGTCGCTCAGGATCGGCAGGAAGCGATAGGGGTCCTCGAGGTCGGTGACGTGGTCGCCGAATGTCGCCCGAAAGCGATAGCGCTGCAGCGATGGCATGGTCCCGGTGAACAGGCCGGCATCATGGATGCGCGTCAGCGGGGCGACGTCGCCGTGCTCGCCGACCACTTCGACGCGGGACGCCTCGGGCAGGAAGGCGCGCACGACAGCGCGCCCGTCGACATTGTGCTGACCGAGATAGCGAAACGGGTCGGCGTGCCGGCCCTCGATGATCGCAAACGCCTCGGGAGAAAGATGGGTCATGAGGACTCGCTGACTGATGCTGGCTCGGACAGGACGCAAAGCAGGTTGCTCAAAGCGATGCGCAACCAGTCCGGCCGGTGAGCCAGATCATATTCGAGCGCTCCGAGGGCTTTTTCCAGCATGAAAAAGTTAAGGAGCGCCTCCGCCGTATGCGGATCGTCCGGCCAGAGGCGCTGATTGGCCTTGATCTCGCGATAGCCGGCCAAAAAGGCCGTCGCGGCCTGGTCGCGCCATTCCGACAGCGCCGCGGCGATACGGCCGTGATCGTCCGGGCCCGCCCTCAGAGCGCGCTCCTGGGCGACGCGGACCGAGCAATCGATCGAGCGCAGGAAGCCTGCGATGTCGCGCGCCGGCGGCGCCTTGCGCCGACGCTCGGCGAGCGGCTGCTCCTCGTCCCCGTCGAAATCGATGATGAAGATATCGTCCTTGACGATGAGGATCTGGCCGAGATGGAAATCGCCATGCAGCCGGATGTCGCAGCCGCCGATCTGGTGCGGGATCAGGCTGCTCAGGCGCTCCGATATCTCACCACGCCTCGCGAGCACCTGATCGGCCAGCCCTCGTTCCGGGTCCTTGAGGCGATCGCGGCGCTCGCTCAGGCCCGTCAGGACTCGGCTTGCCTGGTCGCGCAGCCGGTCGATCCAGTGATCGAGATGATCTGCGGTGGTCGGCTCCGGCGCAAAATCGGCGATGTCGTTGCGTGAGGCCAGGGCCGCATGCAGCTCTCCGGCCCGCCGTCCGGCTTGCGTCATGTAGCGCAGATAGGGCGGCAGCTCCTCGCTCTGGCGCGCGTCGCCGCTCGCGGCGAACACGCGCTGATCGTCGATGTAGCGGTCGAGATAGGCGGCGGTCACGGTCCAGCCGTCACCCTGGTTCTCGACAAAGCCATGGACGCAGCCGATCGTCTGCCGCTCGCCGTCCTGGATCACCTCGACGCTGCCGAGCAGCGGCGGCACGTTGGCGAAGCCGACGGTCTCGGTCAGGAAGCGACCGACGTCGATCTCCGGATGCGATCCGGCCTCGAGCTCGCGATGGAGCTTGATGAAGAACTCGTTGTTGACGACAGCCTTGCTGCTGCAACGGTCGGTCTCGATGATGCGCACTTGTTCCGACTCGCGGATCGGCTTGTCGGGAAATCGCGACGTCGGACGGAATTCCAGTCGTATCCCGTTCTCTTCGACCACAAGTGACTGTGCAAGGTTGCGCAGCAGCAGCGCCAGAAAGATGGGATTGGTGGCGGCATCCAGCAGGGTGCCCTCGCGGGCGCCCTGGCGCACGGCGGCGAATGCCTGCGGATTATAGCGCTCGCGGTCGAAGCGGACCCACTCGATCTGCATCGGCAGCAGGTAGCGCTGCTCGTCCTTGCGCTCGGCCGACTTGAAGAAGATCAGCCACGGCCTGTTGTCGCCGATGTCACAGAACGGGATCGCGGAGGTCAACGTCGGATGGATCGCCTCAGGCGAGCGTTCGGGATACCAGCGCGTGCGCGCGAGGTGGCCGGGAAGCACGTCGCGCTCGAACAGGCTGCGGGTGCGCGCCAGCGACACCCAGGTCGAGCCGAGCGGGACGACCAGCGTCTCGAATTCCGGCACGGCGCGCTGAACGACCGGCTCGGACTTGTCGCGCTCCTTGAGCTGGAACCAGTAGAAGCCGTAGGGCGCGAGCGTGATCATGTAGGGCAGCTCGCCGATCGCGGGAAAGCGCGACCGGCCGAGCATCTCGATCGGCACGCGATCCTTGAACGGCGAGAGATCGAGCTCGGTCGCCTGTGCCGAACGCGACAGGTTGGCGACGCAGAGGATCACCTCGTCCTTGTATTGCCGCACATAGGCCAGCACCGACCGGTTGGCCGGGCGGATGAAGCTCATGGTGCCCCTGCCGAAGGCCAGCGTCGACTTGCGCACCGAGATCAGCTTCTTGGTGGCATTCAGCAGCGACGACAGGCTGCGCGACTGCGCTTCGACGTTGACCGCCTCGTAGCCGTAGACCGGGTCCATGATCATCGGTGCGTAGAGCCGTGCGGGGTCGGCACGCGAGAAGCCGCCATTGCGGTCGGGCGTCCATTGCATCGGCGTACGCACGCCGTTGCGATCGCCGAGATAGATGTTGTCGCCCATGCCGATCTCGTCGCCGTAATAGATGATCGGCGTGCCCGGGAACGACATCAGCAGCGAGTTCATCAGCTCGATCTTGCGCCGGTCATTGTCCATCAGCGGCGCGAGGCGGCGGCGAATGCCGACATTGATGCGCGCGCGCGGATCGTTGGCATAGGTCGACCACAGATAGTCGCGCTCGACATCGGTCACCATTTCGAGCGTCAGCTCGTCATGGTTGCGCAGGAACAGCGCCCATTGGCAGGTCGAGGGGATATCGGGCGTCTGGCGCAGGATGTCGGTGATCGGGAAGCGGTCTTCCTGGGCGATCGCCATGTAGAAGCGCGGCATCAGCGGGAAGTGATAGGCCATGTGGCACTCGTCGCCCTGGCCGAAATACTCCTGCACATCCTCGGGCCACTGGTTGGCCTCGGCCAGCAGCAGCTTATCCTTGGCGTAATTGTCGAGCTCGACACGCAGGCGCTTGATGATCGCATGCGTCTCCGGCAAGTTCTCGTTGTTGGTGCCGTCGCGCTCGCAGAGATAGGGAATGGCGTCGAGCCGGAAGCCGTCGACGCCGGCATCGAGCCAGCGCTTCATCACCTGGACGATCGCGTTGACCACGCGCGGATTGTCGAAGTTGAGATCCGGCTGGTGCGAGAAGAAGCGGTGCCAGTAGAACTGGCCGGCCTCGGGATCCCAGGTCCAGTTGGACTTCTCGGTATCGGTGAAGATGATTCGCGTGCCGAGATATTTCTGGTCGGTGTCGCTCCAGACGTACCAGTCGCGGGCGCTGGAGCCGGGCGGACTGCGCCGGGCGCGCTTGAACCAGTGATGCTGGTCGGAGGTGTGGTTGACCACGAGCTCGGTGATCACCCGCAAGCCGCGCCGCTTGGCCTCCTGGATGAAGCGCTTGAACTCCTTCATGGTCCCGAAATCGGGATTGATGCTGCCGTAGTCGGCGATGTCGTAGCCGTCGTCGCGGCCGGGCGAGGGGTAGAACGGCAGCAGCCACAGTGTGGTGACGCCGAGGTCCTGCAGATAATCCAGCTTGTCCGTGAGGCCGGCGAAGTCGCCGACGCCGTCATTGTTGCTGTCGGCGAACGCCTTCACGTGCAGCTGGTAGATGATCGCGTCCTTGTACCAGAGACCGTCGCCGTCGGTCTCGGTCTGCAGGCTCGGCGTATCCAGGGATGACATCAGGTTCATGAGGCCCTCACCTAGGAGAGAGGATGATGATGCGGCTGCGATCGGAGGCGTCTCGAAAGATGTCTCGGCCTCGACAGATGCGGCTCTCCTCAAAAGAGGGCAGAATAGGGGAGAAAGCGTCTTTGAGGGCGACGCTCTCGAACGTGCGCGCAAATTTGTTCACGGTGATGCCATTGACAAGAAAACGGCGTCCCGGTTCGCTAGAAACCGAGACGACCCCCTTACAAAGCTGCAAGGCTCGTTTTGTTCCCCGGGGAACGACGGCCTTGGCGCGGCGTTAGAGGCTTATCCTCTTGCTGTCCCACAACAATTTTACGACGTACGACTTGCCGTTACGTCCAGATCGCGTGCCGAATGGATCTCTACAGCGAAGCCCATAGTCTCGGAATCCTGACAGAATTCTACGATGGTCAGGGGCAGCGTCGCGTCACTGACGAAGCGGCACTCAAGATCATCGTGGAGGCCTTTCCCAGGCCCACGCCGCACCGGCTGCTGAGCGGTGCGATCGTGATTCGGTCCGGCCAGCCGGCGCGAAGCCGCCTGAACGACGCGGCGAAGCTGCCGGTCAGGTGGACCATCAGGCGTGGCGACACCGAGATCGCAAAGGGAGACGCCGGCGAGGCCCTGGTCGAGTGGCCGGGTGATCTGCCGGTCGGCAGCTACCGCCTCGAGCTGGTGGATGCGTCATCCTACCGCGAGGAGCTGCCGCTGCTGGTCGCGCCGGCGAAGGCCTTCGCCGGCGATTTCGACCGCGTCTGGCTGCTGGCGGTCCAACTCTATGGCATCCGCTCGGCCCGCAACTGGGGCATGGGCGACTTCACCGACCTTGCCAATCTCATCACGCTTTGCGCCAAGCTCGGCGCCGATGGTGTCGGGCTCAATCCGCTGCACGCGTTGTTCGACGACCGGCCGGGTGACTTCAGCCCCTATGCACCGAACAGCCGGCTGTTCCTGAATGCGCTCTATGTCGATGTGGAGCAGGCGCCGGGCTTTGCGAAGGGGCCCGGCAGCAAGGTGCTGGAGCCGCTGCGACAAGCCGAGCTGGTGGACTACAAGGGTGTGGCGGCGTTGAAATGGCCGGCCCTGCGCGCCGCCTTCGACGCCTTCATGGCCGCGCCCGACGCCGCGGCCGCTGCGGAGTTCAAGGCCTATCGGGCCGAGCGCGGCGAGCTGCTGGCGCGCTTCTCCTGCTTCGAGGTGTTGCGGCATCGCTTCCAGAAGCCCTGGTGGGACTGGCCTGAGGAGTGGCGGCGGCCCGATGCCGCGCGCTGCGCGGCGCTGCTCAGCGGCCCCGACCGGAGGGAGGCCGAGTTCATCGCCTATGTGCAGTGGCTCGCCGAGCGACAATTGCGCCATTGCCGGGATCTCGCGCATCGGCTGGGAATGAAGGTCGGCTTGTATCTCGACGTCGCAGTCGGCGTTCAATCCGACGGCTTCGATGCCTGGAACGAGCAGGGCGCCATCTCGCGCACGCTGTCGGTCGGAGCGCCGCCCGATCCGTTGAACACGGTCGGGCAGAACTGGGGATTGGCCGGCTTCAACGCGCCGGGGCTGGCGCTGAGGAATTTCGAGCCGTTCCGGGAGATGATCAGGGCGTCGATGCGCCATGCCGGCGCGATCCGGCTCGATCACGTGCTCGGTTTGAAGCGGCTCTATCTGGTGCCGCACGGATTTCCGGCCAAGCAGGGCGCGTATGTGCAGATGCCGTTCGATGCGCTGCTCGCCGCGACCGTCATCGAGAGCGTGGCCAACGACTGCATCGTCATCGGCGAGGATCTCGGCACCGTGCCGGAAGGCTTTCGCGAGCAGATGGCCGATTGGGGACTGTGGTCCTACAAGGTGATGATCTTCGAACGCGACGACAACGGCCGCTTTCGCGACGTTGACTTCTATCCGCCGAATGCGCTGGTGACGCTGAACACCCACGACCTCTCGACCTATGCCGGCTGGCGCTCGTTCGGCGATCTCAAGACCAAACGCGGGCTGGGCATCGATCCCGGCGAAAGCGACCAGGATCGCTGGGACGCCTTGGGGCTGTGGGACGAGGTGCTGCGCCACAACGGCATTCAGGCCAACGACGTCCACTCGGCGATCGCCTTCCTGTCGCGGACGCGGTCGCGGCTGCTGGTGATTTCCCTGGAGGATCTGCTGCAGGTGGTCGATCAGCCCAATATTCCCGGCACGATCGACGAGCATCCGAACTGGCGCCGCAAGATGCCGGTCAAGCTCGAGGACATCACGGGTGCGACCAGCGTCGCGGCGTTGAAGGCGGCGACCGCCGAACGGATCAGCCCGGCCGGCGTTTAGAATGCGGGGATCGAGGGGGCAATTGCACGCGGATGCCGAATGTCCTGCAGGATCGAAGATTACGCGCTGATCGGTGATTGTGAGACGGCTGCCCTCGTAAGCCGAAACGGTTCGATCGACTGGCTGTGCTGGCCGGCGTTCGATTCCGACGCCTGTTTCGCTTCCCTGCTGGGCGATCGCAGCCATGGTCGCTGGCTGATCGCGCCACGCGGCGATATCCGCTCGACGTCCCGCCGCTATCGTGGCGACAGCCTCATCCTCGAGACGCGGTACGAAACCGCGACCGGCACCGTCGAGCTGGTCGATTTCATGCCGCCGCGGGGCAGCGCCTCCGACGTCGTCCGGCTGGTCCGCGGCGTCGCCGGCCGGGTCGCCATGCGGATGGAGCTGATCATCCGTTTCGGCTTCGGCATCGAGATTCCCTGGGTCAAGCGCTCCGAGGATCGCTCCGCGCTGCTTGCCATCTGCGGCCAGGACATGGCGGTGCTGCATACGCCGATCGCCACCCGCGGCGAGGACATGACCACGGTTGCGGAGTTCGAGGTCGCGGCCGGCGACACCGTGCCGTTCGTGCTGACCTACGGTCCCTCGCATCTACCGGTGCCCAAGGCGATCGATCCGCTTCAGGCGCTTGATGACACCGAGACCTTCTGGGCCGACTGGTCGCGCCGCTGCACCTATCAGGGCGAGCACCGCGAACTCGTGATGCGCTCGCTGATCACCCTGAAGGCGCTCACCTATGCGCCGACCGGCGGCATCGTCGCGGCGCCGACCACGTCGCTGCCGGAGAAGCTCGGCGGCCGGCGCAACTGGGACTATCGTTTCTGCTGGCTGCGTGACGCGACGTTCACGCTGCTCGCGCTGATGAACTCGGGCTACACCGAGGAAGCGCTGGCCTGGCACAACTGGCTGCTGCGCGCCGCCGCCGGCGCACCGGCCTATATGCAGATCATGTACGGCATCATGGGCCAGCGGCGGCTGATGGAGTGGGAGGCCGAGTGGCTGCCCGGCTACGAAGGCGCCCGGCCGGTGCGGATCGGCAACGCCGCGCACGCCCAGCTCCAGCTCGACGTCTACGGCGAGCTGATGGACGCCTTCCACCAGGCCCGCATGACCAGGCTCAAGCTGGAAGACGGCACATGGGACCTGGAATGCGCGGTGCTCGATCATCTCACCGACGTCTGGGACCAGCCCGACCACGGCATATGGGAACGCCGCGGCGACGGCCGTCACTACGTGTTTTCCAAGGTGATGACCTGGGTGGCGTTCGATCGCGCGATCAAGAGCGCGGAGAAATTCGGGTTCAAGGCGCCGCTGGAGCGCTGGCGGCGGCTGCGCGAGACCATTCATCGCGACGTCTGCGCCAAGGGTTATGACGAAAGCCTCGGCAGCTTCGTCGAGTCCTATGGCTCGCGGTTGCTCGATGCCAGCCTGCTGCTGTTGCCGGCGGTCGGCTTCCTCCCCAGCTCCGATTCGCGCATTCGCGGCACGGTGGACGCGATCGAACAGCATTTACTACGGGACGGCTTCGTGCTCCGGCACGATCCGCGCGATGTCCCTCCGGACGAGCAGCAGCCGATCGAAGGCGCGTTCCTTGCCTGCACGCTGTGGCTGGCCGACGCCCATGTCCTGGCGGGCGATACGGAAAAGGCCGAGACGCTGTTCCGCCGCGTGGTGAACATCGCCAACGATGTCGGACTGCTGGCCGAGGAGTACGACAGCGAGGCCCGGCGGCAGACCGGCAATTTTCCCCAGGCGCTGACGCATATCGCGCTGATCAACACGGCGCAGAATCTGAGCAGCGCCAGGAAGGCCAGCGACAAACCCGCAAGGCAGCGGTCGGAGGCCTGAGCTCCCGCACGTCAGCTTGCGGATCAGCCTTGCGCGTTTTCCGCCAGGATCATCTCCATGGCATTGGCAAAGCCTTCGTCCTGATTGGACGTGGTGATGCGCTTGGCTTTGCTCTTCACCTCGTCACTGGCATTGCCCATGGCGATCGACAATCCGCTCACCTCGAACATCGCGACATCATTGTGCATGTCGCCGATGGTCGCGACTTGGTCGAGCGGGATACCGAGCCGCTGAGCCATCGCGCTGACGAAGGTGCCCTTGTCATGTCCGGGCGGAGTGATGTCGAGATAGTAGCTCTGCGAGCGCACCGCTGTCGCTTCCGCGCCCAATGCCTGCTGCATCTGGCTCTCGCAGCCCGCCAGCAGCGCGAAATCGCTGCTCGCGCCGACGATCTTGCAGGCGTTCGCCAGATAGGGCGAGAAATCGCCGACGATCGTCGGCTCCGCGCGTATCGCGCGCCGCTCGTTCGGGACGTACTCACCGTCCGGATTGCGCGTCACCCAGGCGTCGTTGGTGAAGACCCAGATGTCGACGCCGGCTTGATGCAGCAGGTCGACGCAGCGTGCGGCGGCCGCGGGCGGGATCAGGCTCTGCTCGAGCGGGCGCATGGCGGCGTCGAAGATTGAGCTGCCGTTGAACGGCCCCACCGGAAGGCTGATCTGCAGCGGCTCGATCAGAAAGCGCATTCCGATCGCGGGGCGGCTCGAGGTGAGCGTGAAGCCAACGCCGGATTCGTGCAGCCGCCGCGCCGCCTTCGCGGCCCGTTCGGTCAGAACCTTGTCCTTGGTCAGCAGCGTGCCGTCGACGTCGGATACGACGAGAGCGATGCGGGTCATGAGCCCTTCCTGTTTGCGGTCAGGCTCGTCCCTGACCGCTGTGAAGCTGTTGCAGGATGTCGTCCACGATCGCCGCGACCGGCGCGTCGACCGAGACCGTGATGGGATGCTCGGGGGTGCCAGGCGGTTCCAGGGTGGCGAACTGGCTGGTGAGCAGGCCCGGCGGCATGAAGTGCCCGGCGCGATGCTTCATCCGCTCGCCGATCAGCTCCTGAGTGCCTTGGAGATAGACCATGCGGACATCGTCGCGGCCGCCGACCAGGATATCGCGATAGGCCTTCTTGAGCGCCGAGCAGGCGATGATGATGTGCTGGCCCGCGCTGCGGCATTGCGCGATCTCCGTGGCAATGGCATGCAGCCAGGGCCAGCGATCCTCGTCGGTGAGCGGGTGGCCCGCGCTCATCTTGGCGACGTTCGCGGGCGGGTGAAAGCTGTCGCCATCCTCGAAGCGCCAGCCGAGGCGTTGGCCCAATGCTTGCCCGATCGTGCTCTTGCCGGAGCCGGAGACGCCCATGATAATGAGCGCATGGGGCAGGTCAGATGTCGCCACTTTGCCTCTCCGGCCAGGCCTCGCTGTCGATCAGCAGGATCGTCTCCCGAATCGAGCGGGCGCGATTGGCGGGCAGGTCTTCGCCGGCCAGCACGCGCGTCATGATCGCGCGCTTGTCGGCGCCGGCGACCTCGAACAGCATGGTTCGGCAGGAGGCGAGCGCAGGCAAGGTCAGGCTGATCCGCGGCACGAAGGGTGCGACGTGAGCCTTGTCGACGCCGACAACCCAGCGATCGGCGATATCAACAGCGGGAAAGCCGGGGAATAGCGACGCGACATGGCCGTCGGAACCGATTCCGAGCAGCACGAGGTCGAACAGCGGCCGCGCAGAGTCGAGCCGCGCGGCGCCGTAGAACGCTTCCAGCGCGCGCTGATAGTCGCAGGCACTGGCCTCCGGGTCCGATCTATCGGTCGCGATCGGGTGGATGTTGGCGGCCGGCGCGCAGGCATCGAGGAACGCGTGGCACGCCATGGTCATGTTGTGCAGGGGATCGCCGGGCGGAACATATCGTTCGTCACCGATGAACCAGTGCACGCGCGTCCAGGGAATCCGCTCGCGATACGCGTCCGTCGCCAGCAGCTGATAGAGCTGCTTCGGGCTCGATCCCCCGGTGAGGCAAACGGCTATCGTCGCCGGATTGGCATCGATCCGGGCCAGGAGATGTTCGGCCGCGACCCTCGCCATCGTCGCCCGGTCGGCGACGCGCACGAGGTTGCAGTCCTGCGGTCCGACCACGGCTAAACCAGCTTGCGCCAGCTGCGGCCGTCGCGGGCCAGCAGATCGGCCGCCGCTTCAGGTCCCTCGCTGCCGGCCGCGTAGGAATGCAGGCCATCGCGGCCGGCCTTCTTCCAGGCCTCGATGAATGGCTCGACGGCCTTCCAGCCGGCCTCGACGCTGTCGGCGCGCTGAAACAGGATGTTGTCGCCGATCATGCAGTCATAGATCAGCGTCTCGTAGCCGGTGGCGGGCTCGGCCTGGAAATAGTCCTTGTAGTTGAACTTCATCTGCACGCCGTCGGTGCGGATGGTCGGCCCCGGGATCTTGGTGTTGAACTGCAAGGTGATGCTCTGGGTCGGCTCGATGCCGATGACGAGATAGTTCTCGGCCAGGGTCTCGATCGGGGTGCAGCTGAACATCGCGAACGGCGCCTGGCGGAACTTGATCGCGACCTCGGTGCGCTTGGCGCCGAGCGCCTTGCCGGTGCGCAGATAAAACGGTACGCCGGCCCAGCGCCAATTATCGATGGTGAGCTTGAAGGCCGCGTAGGTCTCGGTGGTGCTGTCGGGGCGAACGTCCTTGCTCCTCACATAATCCGGCAGCTCGGCGTCGCCAATCATGCCGGCCGTGTACTGGCCGCGCACCGAGTTGAGCAGCGCCTCCCGTTCGCTCAATGGCTGGATCGCCGACAGCACCTCCGCCTTCTCGGAGCGGACGGTATGCGCATCGAACCGCGCCGGCGGCTCCATCGCCACCAGCGAGAGCAACTGGAAGAGATGGTTGGGGACCATGTCGCGCAGCGCGCCGGTCGCGTCGTAGAAGCTGCCGCGTGTGCCGACGCCGAGCTTCTCCTCGACGGTGATCTGCACGTGGTCGATGTGATGCCTGTTCCAGATCGGCTCGAACATGCCGTTGGCGAAGCGCAGCACCAGGATGTTCTGCACCGTCTCCTTGCCGAGGTAATGATCGATCCGGTAGATCTGGTGCTCGGTTACGAGCTGCAGCAGCGTGTCGTTCAGTTTCTTGGCCGAGGCGAGATCGGTGCCGAACGGCTTCTCCACCACGAGGCGGCGCCAGGCCTTGCCGTCCTCGCGAAGCAGCCCGACGCGCCCGAGCTGTTGCGCGATCGGCGCAAAGGCGCTCGGCGGCGTCGCCAGGTAGAACAGCCGGTTGCCGTGGGTCTCGCGCGCGGCCTCGAGCTTTTCCAGTCGCTCCTTCAACTGATCGAAGCTCTCCGGCTCCTTCGGATCGGCCTCGATCGCGGTCACGCATTGCAGGAGGCGCTGGGCGATCTCGTCCTCGATCGGACGCGTCGCATATTTGCGCAGGCCCTCCATCAGGTTGTCGCGCAGTTGCTCGCTCGACATGCCCTTGCGGGCAATGCCGACGATGCAGAACCTGTCAGGCAGCAGATGATTGGCCGCGAGATTGTAAAGCGATGGCAGAACGAGCCGATGGGTCAGATCGCCGGTCACACCGAAGATCACGAAGGCGCAGGCGTCAGGCTTCTGATGTCGCGGCTGGTGCGGATACAGCGGGGTCACGCGCGGTCGTCCCTGGGCTTGACGATCCCAGGCGCGCTCTGGCGCGCCGGATCTGGGTGCTGTTCGGGCTCCTTGTGCCCGCCGAAGCCTTCGCGCATCGCCGAGAGAATCTTCTCAGCAAAGGTGTGCTCCTGGCGCGAGCGGAAACGCGCGAACAAAGCGGCCGTCAGCACCTCGGCCGGCACGGCCTCGTCGATCGCCGCGTTCACGGTCCAGCGGCCTTCGCCGGAATCCTCGACATAGCCGGAATATTTCTCCAGGCCGGGCTGCCGCGCCAGCGCGCTGGCGGTGAGGTCGAGCAGCCAGGACGGAATGACGCTGCCGCGGCGCCACACCTCGGCGACGTCAGCGAGATCGAAGTCGAAGCGATGTGCCTCGGGCAGCGCCTCGCTGTTCGCGTTCCTGAGGATGTCGAAGCCCTCGGCATAGGCCTGCATCAGGCCATATTCGATGCCGTTGTGGATCATCTTGACGAAGTGGCCGGCGCCAGTCGGCCCGGCATGGATGTAGCCCTGCTCGACGCGCGGGTCGCGGCCGTCACGGCCCGGTGTGCGCGGGATGTCGCCGAAGCCTGGCGCCAGCGTCGCGAAGATCGGATCGAGCCGGTCGACGACCGGCTTGTCGCCGCCGATCATCATGCAGTAGCCCCGGTCAAGGCCCCAGACTCCGCCGGAGGTGCCGACGTCGACATAGTGCAGACCGCGCTCCCTCAGCGCCTTGCCGCGGCGGACGTCGTCCTGCCAGAAACTGTTGCCGCCGTCGATGACGACGTCGTCTTGGCTCATCAGCTTGGTGAGCTGCTCGACGGTGGCTTCCGTGATCTTGCCGGCCGGCAGCATGATCCAGGCGTGCCGCGGGGGAGCGAGCTTGCCGACGAATTCCTCAAGGCTCGCGGCGCCCACCGCACCCTCGGAGACCAGCGCAGCGACCGCCTTTGCGTCGCGATCATAGACCACGCAGGCGTGTCCCGCGCGCATCAGGCGGCGCACGATGTTGCCGCCCATCCGCCCGAGACCGATCATTCCCAATTGCATCGACGACGCCCTTCCTAGCTCAGCGCTTCACTGATCGCGCTGTCGAGCATCTTCAGGCCCGATTTCAGATTGCCCTTGAGATGGACCCGAAGAGCCCGGCGCCCGCGCTCGGTGAGCACGTCGAAATCGCCGCGCGCCTGCGCCGCCTTGATCACGCCGAAGCTCGCCTTCTGCCCGGGGATGGGCAGATCCTCGGCGTCGTCAGCCGTGATCTGGAGAAACACGCCGCTGTCCGGACCGCCCTTGTAGGCCTGGCCGGTCGAGTGCAGGAAGCGCGGACCAAACTCGGCGCAGGTGGCAAGGTGCTTGGCATCGCGCAGCCTCAGCCGGATCCGCTGTAGCGTGTCGATATTGCCGGCGTTGCGGTCGACATAGCCGAGCAGGGCGATGTAGTCGCCGGCGCCGGCGCGGCCAAGATGCGCCTTCAGCCAGGACGCGAGCGTGCCGTCGGCGCCATGCTCGCGCAGGCTCTCGGCGTTCTGAGCATCGGTGTAGAGCTCGCAGCCCTTGATCGATGCAACCGGCTGCTCCTCCGGCAGCGCGCCGCTCTGCTCGAACGCCGCCGTCAGCTCGCGGGTCTTGATCTTGGCGGCTTCGACGTCGGGCTGGTCGAACGGGTTGATGCCGAGCACGGCGCCGGCGACGGCGGTCGCCATCTCGAAGCGGAAGAATTCCTGCCCGAGCTGGTCGATCGACGTCATGACGATGCGCACGACCGGATGGCCGGCCTCCTCGAGCGCGGCGAGCTTCGCATCATGGCCGGTCACGTCGTCGCCGTCGACCTTGATATCGATGAAGAAGCGGTCGCTGCCATAAAGCTCAGGCGACGCCACCGGTTCGCCCTCGATCGGGACCAGGCCCTTGCCCTCCTTGCCCGTGGACTCCGCGATCAACTGCTCGGCCCAGGCGCCGAAATCGGCGATCTTGGGCGAGGCGAAGATCGTCACCTTGTCGCGGCCTTCGAGGCCGGCAAGACCCATTGCCAGACCGAGCTGCACGCCCGGGTTCTGGAGCGGCGGCACGTCGGGCCCGCAGGAGCGCACCATCGACAGCGCCTGCGTGATCAGCTTGCGCACGTCGATGCCCGCGGTCGCGGCCGGCACCAGGCCGAACGGCGACAGCACTGAATAGCGGCCGCCGATGCTCGGCTCGCCATGGAAGATGCGGGCGAAGCCTTGCGCCTTGGCCGCCTTCTCCAGCGACGAGCCGGGATCGGTCACGGCAATGAAGCGGTGGCCGGCCTTGTTCGGCCCGATCGCCTCGGACACACGCGCGAAGAAATAGTCCTTCATCGCGTTCGGCTCGGTGGTGCCGCCCGACTTCGAGGAGACGATGAACACCGTCCTGGTGATGTCGATCGCCTTCTCCATCGCGCGCACCTGCGCGGGATCGGTGGAGTCGAGCACGTGCAGCCTGGGGAAGCCGGCCTTGCGCGGAAAGGTCTCGGCCAGCACCTCCGGCCCGAGGCTGGAGCCGCCCATGCCGAGGACCACGGCGTCGGAAAACTTCTGTCCCTTCACCCGCTGCGCATAGTCCTCATAATCGGCGATATCGGCCTTGTCAGCGCTGGTCAGCCAGCCCAGCCATTTGTGCTCGTCATGGCCGGTCCAGACCGTCGCATCCTTGTGCCAGAGCCGGCGGATCCTGGCGTCCTTGCGCCAGTCCTCGGTAGCGGAGGCGACCTTCTTCTCCAGATCAGCAGCAATGGCGATCGTCTGCTGCCCAAGTCCTGCTCCCAGCACGACGGCGCGCTTGTGCGCAACCGCGCCGTAGAGCTTGTCGGCGGCGTCCGCGAACTGCTTGACGCCGTCGACCACGAGATCCGCGGTGATGTCGTCGAGGGATATGCCGGTCTTCGCCAGATCCTCCAGGGCGGCCCGGGCGGCGTCGACGTCTTCCTCCAGACTGTCGCGCACCTCTCCGTGATCGCGGAAGGCATCCAGCGTGGCCGGCGGCACTGTGTTGACGGTGTTCGGTCCGATCAGCTCCTCGACATAGAGGACGTCGCGGTAATCCTTGTTCTTGGTGCCGGTGGAGGCCCAGAGCAGTCGTTGCGGCTTGGCGCCGTGCGCGGCCAGCCGCTCCCAGCGCGCGCCGGCGAACAGCCGCTTGTAGTCCTGATACGCCATCTTGGCGTTGGCGATGGCGATCCTGCCCTTGAGCGCGGCCAGCCGCTCCTTCTCCGAGGGATCGTTGGCCTGGGCGATCTTCGCGTCGAGCTGCTTGTCGACCACGCTGTCGATGCGGCTGACGAAGAACGACGCCACGCTGGCGACATGCGACGGATCACCGCCGGCGGCGACATAGGCTTCGAGGCCGGCAATGTAGGCTTCGGCGACCTGGCGGTAGACTTCTTGCGAAAACAGCAAGGTGATGTTGACGCTGATGCCCTTGGCGATCAGGTGCTGGATGGCCGGCAGGCAGGCGTCGGTCGCCGGCACCTTGATCATCAGATTCCTGCGGTCGACCGCCTTCCAGAGCTGCTCTGCCTCGGAAATGGTGCCCTTGCTGTCCATCGCCAGATAGGGCGAGACTTCGAGGCTGACGAAGCCGTCATTGCCATCGAAGCGGTCGTAGACAGGCCGCAACACGTCGGCGGCATTCTGGATGTCCTCGACGGCGACGGCCTCGAACAGCTGCGTGGGCGATCGATCGCCGTTCTTCAGCGCCGCGGCGATCGGCGCGTCATATTCATCGGAGCTGCCGATCGCCTTCTCGAAAATCGCGGGATTCGAGGTGACGCCCTTGACGCCATCCTCATCGATCAGCCGCTTGAGGTCGCCCCTGGCGACGAAGCCGCGTGCGAGGAAATCGAGCCAGACCGCCTGGCCGTGTTCTTCGAGAGCTTTGACCGGATTCATGATGCCTATCTATGTGCGTCGGCTTGCTTTTTCGGGTTCCCGCCTGGCGGCCTGCCAGGTCGTGGACCTCACATGAACAACTATGCGCCAGCCCACAGGAGAACGCCATTCATAATGGATTGATCCCTCTGGAATCCCAAGAGCTTCGTACCGGGTGCGACGTGCCGGCGGCGTGCGCTCGGCGGGAGACTTGCAGGCACTCTGAAGCAGGCACTCTGAAGCAGGCACTCTGAAGCAGGCACTCTGAAGCAGGCAGTCTGAAGCCTGCGGCCGGCCGTTCGACCAAGGCGGGGGAAAGGCCCGCCAAGCGCGGCCGGTGTTCGGCTCGCGTCGGTCTATGCGGCTCCCGCGCCGGAGGTCTCCCATCGTGGGCGAGCAAATGCCGCCGATCAAACCTTCTCCGCCTTGCAATGCTGGAAAGGGGCCACATGTGTTCTGGGTAATGGTGCCTCACGTCACAGATCAAGGCGAGCGTGTTGCGATTGTCGCCTCGGCTGCGCCTCGTGATTGGCGGATAACCCATGATGCTTTCTGCTTGCAGACATTCGGTGGCGAGCCGCACCCTGATCATGGCAATGATCAGCATCGAGTGATCCGTCCGGCTTCGGCGGTGCGTTGCGTCACGACATTCGGTTCTAGCGGTGAACATGTGTGCGGATGGCGCTGTGAGATGCGCGCGTTCATCGCTCGCCGGGTCATGATGACATCGTATGAGCGCCGGCCGACGCGCTCGCAGCTTGGCTGTGTCTGTTTGACCAGCCGTGGCTGGCGCGCATCACGTCGCGCCACGAATGAGACATTCGCTGCCCGGCGCAGATGCGCGACGATTGGCGTTCACTCGCGGTTCACTTCCGGAAGGGAGACTGATTGCGGAGCTGTCACGCCACCAGTTCACGTGGCTTCACAACACCTTGTGCGGCGCAGGAAGACTACGGTGCCGGGGTATTGCGGATGTTGCGAAGCAGAGACAATGAGGTACAAATGGGGAGAGTCGGCCGGCTTTTGCCGAACTATTGAGCGAAGTGCATGTTGATAGGGCATATGCTGCATGCACTTTGCGTTGCGGAAAAGGACGAAGACGGTGCCCAATGGGGGCTAGCGCGCTTCACTCTGAGTCGGTTCGGGATCAGCAGGAACGTACTTAGATCTCGGCCCGTTGCAGCAGTGCGGCGGAACCTACGTGGAGAGGGATCATGTACAACGATTCGTTGTTCAACGCGTTCGCAAGGTCGTTCGAGGCACGCAGCCAGACCGACATGTCGATGCAGGAATATCTAGAATCGTGTCGAACCGACCCGATGCGATACGCGAACGCCGCTGAACGACTACTAGCTGCGATCGGTGAGCCTCAGATGATCGACACGGCCAAGGACCCACGCCTTGGCCGTATTTTTTTGAACCGGACGGTTCGGCTGTATCCCGCGTTCGCCGGCTTCTATGGCATGGAAGACACGATCGAGCGCATCGTCGGCTTCTTCCGCCACGCCGCGCAAGGTCTCGAAGAGCGCAAGCAGATCCTCTATCTGCTCGGACCGGTCGGCGGCGGCAAGTCGTCGCTCGCCGAACGGCTGAAGCAGTTGATGGAAGCTCATCCGATCTACGTGCTCAAGGCCGGTGATGAGCTGAGCCCGGTCTTCGAATCGCCGCTCGGCCTGTTCGATCCCGACACGCTGGGCCCGATGCTCGAGGAGAAATACGGCATTCCGCGCCGCCGTCTATCCGGTTTGATGAGCCCGTGGTGCTACAAGCGACTCGAGGCCTTCGGCGGCGACATCTCGCAGTTCCGCGTCGCCAAGATCCAGCCGTCGCGGCTGCGGCAGATCGCGATCGCCAAGACCGAACCGGGCGACGAGAACAACCAGGACATCTCCTCGCTGGTCGGCAAGGTCGATATCCGCAAGCTCGAAACCTACGCCCAGAACGATCCCGACGCCTACTCCTATTCGGGCGGCCTCAACCGCGCCAACCAGGGCATCCTCGAATTCGTCGAGATGTTCAAGGCGCCGATCAAGATGCTGCATCCGCTGCTGACGGCGACGCAGGAGGGCAACTATATCGGCACCGAGAACATCGGCGCCATTCCCTACAACGGCGTGATCCTCGCCCACTCCAACGAGGCGGAGTGGCAGAGCTTCAAGACCAACAAGAACAACGAAGCCTTCATCGACCGCATCTGCGTCATCAAGGTGCCGTACTGCCTGCGCGTCACCGAGGAGCGCAAGATCTACGAGAAGCTGATCCAGGGCTCCGAGCTCGCCACCGCGCCCTGCGCGCCGGCGACCCTGGACACCCTGGCCCGCTTCTCGGTGATGTCGCGCCTGCGCAAGCACGAGAACTCGACCTTGTACGCCAAGATGCGGGTCTATGACGGCGAGAGCCTGAAGGAGTCCGATCCGAAGGCGCGCAGCGTGCAGGAATATCGCGACGCCGCCGGCGTCGACGAGGGCATGGACGGCATTTCCACCCGCTTTGCCTTCAAGGTCCTGGCCGCGACCTACAATCACGACACGGCGGAAGTGTCCGCCGATGCCGTGCATCTGATGTACGTGCTGGAACAGTCGATCAAGCGCGAGCAACTGCCCGAGGAGGTCGAGAAGCGCTACCTCGAATTCATCAAGGCGGATCTCGCGCCGCGCTACGCCGAGTTCATCGGTCACGAGATCCAGAAGGCGTATCTGGAATCCTACTCCGATTACGGCCAGAACCTGTTCGACCGCTACGTCGACTACGCCGACGCCTGGATCGAGGATCAGGACTTCAAGGATCCCGATACGGGACAGCTGCTCAATCGCGAGCTGTTGAACCAGGAGCTGACCAAGATCGAGAAGCCGGCCGGGATCGCCAACCCGAAGGACTTCCGCAACGAGGTTGTCAAGTTCTCGCTGCGCTCCCGGGCCCAGAACGGCGGAAAAAATCCGTCCTGGACCTCCTACGAAAAGATCCGCGAGGTCATCGAAAAGAGGATATTCTCGCAGGTCGAGGATCTGCTTCCGGTGATCTCGTTCGGGACCAAGAAGGACGGCGAGACCGAGAAGAAGCACGACGACTTCGTCGCGCGCATGGTCGAGCGCGGCTACACCGAGCGGCAGGTCCGCCGGCTGGTCGAGTGGTACATGCGGGTGAAGCAGGCGGGTTGATCGTGGTCCGGCGCCGATGTTCACTGCATGTGCTGCAGGCCATCGGCGGATGTTGGCGCCGGGACAACGAGGCGAGCGGAACGTTCGACGCTGAACTTTGATGGGACGCGTCGGGCAGCGAATGATGCGGGTCCGGTATCGGGTCTGATACTGCACCGCGGCATCGCGGCGGGGGAGAGCAGGAGTCGAAACCGCTGCAGCAGGAGGCGTATGGAAACGTGGTCATGCATATCATTGATCGGCGCCTGAATCCGGGCGGCAAAAGTCTCGAAAACCGTCAGCGATTTTTGCGCCGAGCCAAGGCGTTGGTTCAAGGAGCCGTGAAGAAGACGTCGCAGGACCGCGACATCAAGGACGTGCTCGAGGGTGGTGAGGTCTCCATCCCGCTCGATGGCATGGACGAGCCGCGCTTCCGCCGTGAGGGCGGCACCCGCGACATGGTGCTGCCCGGCAACAAGAAGTTCGTCGAGGGCGATATCCTGCCGCGCTCCGGTGACGGCAGCGGCCGCAAGTCGGCGCCGGGGCAGGGCGACAGCGAGGACGCCTTCCGCTTCGTGCTGAGCAAGGAGGAGTTCGTCAACCTGTTCCTCGACGATCTCGAGCTGCCCGATCTCGCCAAGCGCAAATTCGCCGAGGCCGAGAGCGAAGGGTTGGTGCGCGCGGGCTATTCGACGTCGGGTTCGCCAGCCAATATCTCGATCAGCCGCACCGTCACCCGCGCCTTGGCCCGCCGCGTCGCGCTGCGCCGGCCGCGGCCGGAGGCGATTGCCGAGCTCGAAGCCCAGCTGGAGCAGGAGACCGACGACGACAAGCGCGCCGCGCTGCTGGCCGAGCTCGAAGCGCTGAAGGCGAAGGCCAAGCGCATCCCCTTCATCGATCCGATCGACATCCGCTACCGCCGCTTCGAAGCGGTGCCGAAGCCGATCGCGCAGGCCGTGATGTTCTGCCTGATGGACGTGTCCGGCTCGATGTCGGAGCACATGAAGGACCTCGCCAAGCGGTTCTACATGCTGCTCTACGTGTTCCTGACCCGGCGCTACCGCCATGTCGAGATCGTGTTCATCCGCCATACCGATCGTGCCGAGGAGGTCGACGAGCAGACCTTCTTCTACGGACCGGCATCCGGCGGCACCCTGGTGTCGAGCGCCCTGCAATGCATGCACGACATCGTCCGCTCGCGCTTCCGGCCCTCGGACTGGAACATCTACGCGGCGCAGGCCTCCGACGGCGACAACGCGACCTCGGATTCCGAGAATGTCGCGCGGCTCCTGACCGACAACATCCTGCCGGTGTCGCAGTTCTTCGCCTATCTCGAGGTCGGCGAGTCCGGCACCTATTCGTTCGAGATGCCGGACTCCGCGCTGTGGTCGCTGTATGAGCGGCTGCGCGCCAATGGCGAGCCGCTATCGATGCGCAAGGTGCGCGACCGGAGCGAGATCTTCCCGGTGTTCCACGACCTGTTTCAGCGTCGCGGCACCACGCAGGAGAGGGCGGCGTCATGAGCGGACTGCTGTTCGAGGGCGCCGACTGGAATTTCCTCACCTTGCAGCGCATTCACGATACCTGCGAGAGGGTGGCGCACAAGGAGCTCGGGCTCGACACCTATCCCAACCAGATCGAGGTGATCACGGCCGAGCAGATGCTCGACGCCTATTCCTCGGTCGGCATGCCCCTGTTCTACAAGCACTGGTCGTTCGGCAAGCACTTCGCCTATCACGAGGCCTCGTACCGCAAAGGGCTGATGGGCCTCGCCTATGAGATCGTGATCAACTCCTCGCCCTGCATCTCCTATCTGATGGAGGAGAACACGGCGACGATGCAGACCCTGGTGATCGCGCATGCCGCGTTCGGTCACAATCACTTCTTCAAGAACAACTACCTGTTCAAGCAGTGGACCGACGCCGACGGCATCCTCGACTATCTCGACTTCGCCCGCGGCTACATCGCGCAATGCGAGGAACGTTATGGCCGGCTCGCGGTCGAGCATACGCTCGATGCCGCCCATGCGCTGATGTCGCATGGCGTCGACCGCTATCCCGGCAAGAAGAAGCTCGACTTCCGCGAGGAGGAGAAGCGCGCCGGCAAGCGCAGGCTCTATGAGGAGGGCCAGTTCAACGATCTCTGGCGCACGGTGCCGACCGGCCCGGTCAAGACCAATGCGATGCTGAACGTCGAGCGGCGCCGCGCGCTGCTCGGCCTGCCGCAGGAGAACCTGCTTTATTTCCTGGAGAAGACCGCGCCGCGGCTGGCGCCCTGGCAGCGCGAGCTGCTGCGCATCGTCCGCCACATCGCGCAGTATTTCTATCCGCAGGGCCAGACCAAGGTCATGAACGAGGGCACGGCGACCTACGTGCATTATCGCATCATGAACCGTCTGCACCAGGAAGGACGACTCACCGACGGCAATTTCCTGGAGTTCCTGCAGTCGCACACCAATGTCGTGTTCCAGCCGGAGTTCGACGATCCGCGCTACTCCGGCTTCAACCCCTATGCCCTTGGCTTTGCGATGATGCAGGACATCGAGCGCATCGTGAAGGATCCGACCGACGAGGATCGCGAATGGTTTCCGGACATCGCCGGCACCGGCGACGAAATGGCGGTGCTGCGTGACGTCTGGGCGAACTATCGCGACGAGAGCTTCATCAGCCAGTTCCTCAGCCCCAACCTGATCCGGCAGCTCAGACTGTTCCACCTGCATGACGATCCGGCCGAGCGCGCCGGCATTCTTGTCGATGCCATCCATGACGAGCGCGGCTATCGCCGCATCCGCCGCGAGCTGTCCAAGCAGTACGACGTCGGCTACATCGACCCCAACATCGAGGTGGTCGATGTCGATCTCGCCGGCGATCGCCGCCTGATGCTGCGGCATACGGTGGTCAAGGGCGCCCAGCTCAACGAGACCGACACCAAGCGCGTGCTGCAGCATCTCGCCGATCTCTGGAGCTACGACGTGTCGCTGGTCGAAGTCGATGCCGCCACCGACAAGGTGCTGAAGGAGTACGTGCTCAATCCCCGGATACAACCGGCGGCCGCCTAGCGCGGCCGCCAAGCCTTAGATATCAGCTGTTAGATCTCCGCGTACACTTCGAGCAGATTGCCGTCCGGGTCCCTGAAGAACAGGGTCCGGTGCCCGAAGGGCTGGTCCGTCGGCGGCTCCATGAGAGCGACGCCCTTGCTGGTCAATTCTGCCGCGCAGCGGTCGACATCGTTACGGCCCGCCTTGAACGCGAGCTGCAGCGAGGCGGCGCCTCGGGGCGTCAGCTGGTCCGATGCGAGCCGCTTCGGTTGCGCCAGCGCCAATGTATTGGCGCCGATCCGGTATTCGATCCAGCCCTGCGACAGCTCGCGCGCGATCGGGAAGCCCAGCACGTTCTCATAGAAGCCGCGCATCGCCGTCGAATCTCGGACGAGGATGATCGTATAGTCGATGGCGCGAATGGCGTTGAAGGCGGACTTGATCTCCGGGGTGCCGGTCATCGGGTTCTCCCTCTCTGTCAGCCCACTCTAGACCATGAAGATGATGTGCGTGTCCAAACCTCGCTTCGTCATAGCCGGGCTTGACCCGCCTGCGCGGCCGTAGCCGCTTCGGCGCGGCGAAGGCCCGGCCATCCATCTCTTCGCCAAGTGCATGGATGCCCGGGTCAAGCCCGGGCATGACGAGCGCGAGAACAGCAACCGCCGTCGACTTGGCGTTATGCATACGGGCATCGTCTTGCGTCACTGAGGAGCGCGCGCAATCCGGTCCCCGGCGAGTAGCGCAAGTCGGCTGAGCTCGCTATGTTACGGGGGAGCCGCCCGGCAGCAGCAGCGGGATCGGCTGTTGAGAACGTGGCAAGTCGGGCGTGACACGCGTGGTTGGACCAGGGGAGACGACGAGCCGGCGGGACCGGTTCATTCCGATACGCAAGTCCGAGGTCCTCGACGCCGTGATTTCGCACGGTGGACTGGACGACACGCAATCGGCCGACCTGCGCCGGCTCGCCCAGATGCTCGGTGCCATCCTGCATCACGAGTATTTCGACGAGCTCGATCGCCTGCGCGACGCCTATTTCGACTTCGATCCCGAAGTGCCGGTCGGGCGCCATCGATCGCCCGAGGAGCTCGACGCGGCCTATCGCAGCCTCGCCGACGAAGTCGTGCAGGTGCTCGGCGAGGCCAATTTCATCGAGATCAGCCATGCCGAGATCGAGCGCGCGTTTGCCGAGCATGCGCTTGTCAGGGTCAAGCTGAAGGCGTCGATCTCGGACTACCGCGCCGTCCGCATGTTCCGGCGCGGCCAGCATCAGGAGACGATCGAGGTCCCCATGTTGTATGGGCTGCGCCGGCGCAAGCATGAGATCGAGGTCTATGACGACATCATCCTGATGGTCGCGACCAGGCCCGACGAGCCGACCCGGACGAAGCGCAAGACTGCCGCCTGGCGCGGCCGCAACAAGATCCGCGGCGGGGCGGTGCTGTTCAAATATTTCCGTCACATCGCGCGCTTCGATCTCGAGGCGCTGCTGCCGAACGTCCGTGTCGTCATGGGGCTGCGCGAGCAACTGACGCTGGGCGTGCCGGCGCTGGTCGGCGGCGTGCCGATTCTGCTCAAGCTGGCCTCGACGCTCACCGTGCTGTTCATCGTCGCCGGCTTCTATCTCGGCCTCAGCGGCACCGTGCACGACAACGATACCGAGCAGGCGCTGGCGGCGCTGTCGGGCCTGTTCGCGCTCGGCGCCTTCATTCTCAGGCAATGGGGCAACTTCCATCGCCGGTCGCTGATCCATCAGAAGCAGGTCACCGACAACATCTACTTCCGTAACGTCAACAACAATTCCGGCATCTTCAACTACCTGATCGGCGAGGCCGAGGACCAGGACTGGAAGGAGGCCGTGCTGGCCTATGGCGGCCTGCTGCTGGCGTCGGTGCCGCTCTCGCGGGCTGCATTGGGCAGTCATGTCGAGGAGTTGCTGCAGCAGATGTTCGGGCTGGGTCGGGCGTTCAATATCGATGAGGCGCTGATCAGGTTGCGCGAGTTCGGCCTTATCAGCGGCGGTGATGATGCGCTGTCGGCGCTGCCGTTGCCCGATGCGATTGTGCAGCTCGAACGGGTGTGGGCGAATGCGCTGCGGTCATGAGATCGGGGCCTCATGGTTCGAGACGCGCCGTCAGTCCGGCTGTTGACGATGGCGCGACCGGTGGCGCGGCGCTTCTCACCATGAGGGGGGACGGCGAGGCGCCCTTGAAGGAGGGGCGCCACACATTCAGACCTCGTCCTGAGGAGCCCGCCGAAGGCGGGCGTCTCGAAGGACGGCTATGGGGAAGCTGTCAACGTAGCGATCAGCCTAGCGCAGGCTCGCGTTGATCTTGTCAAGCGCCGCCTGTCCCGGGCAGAGATCCGCGGCCTCCAGCCGGTTCAGTGGCCGCTCCACCGTATTGAGGTGGCTGTGCAGGTCGTCGGCCTCGGGGTCGACATAGAGCAACCCGGTCACGATCTGGCCTTGCGCGGCATGCTTCTGCAGGAAGGTCATGGCGCCGAGCCGGTCGTGCGGGTCGTAGTCGGCGTCGATCTTGCGCAGCGCCAGCCGCGAGCCGTCGTGCTGTTCGACGATCTGCACCGTGCCCGGATCCTGGTCGATCTCGATCGGATCGCGCCCGGTCAGCACGTCCAGCCGGTTCACGGCGTCATTGTGCTCGCGGACATAGTCGAAGCTCTTGGTCGAGCCGGCGTGATTGTTGAAGGCGATGCACGGGCTGATCACGTCGATGAACGCCGCGCCCTTGTGCTGGATGGCGCCGGCGATGATCGGCACCAGCTGCTTCTTGTCGCCGGAGAACGAGCGCGCGACATAGGTCGCCCCGAGCTGCAGCGCGATGCCGACGAGGTCGATCGGGTTGTCGGTGTTGGTGACGCCCTTCTTGGACTTCGAGCCGCGGTCGGCGGTCGCCGAGAACTGACCCTTGGTCAGGCCGTAGACGCCGTTGTTCTCGACGATATAGGTCATGTTGACGCCGCGCCGGATCGCGTGGGCGAACTGACCGAAGCCGATCGAGGCAGAATCGCCGTCGCCGGAGACGCCGAGATAGATCAGCTCGCGGTTGGCGAGGTTGGCGCCGGTCAGCACCGACGGCATGCGGCCATGCACGGTGTTGAAGCCGTGCGAATTGCCGAGGAAATAGTCCGGCGTCTTCGACGAGCAGCCGATGCCCGAGATTTTTGCCACCCGATGGGGCTCGATCGACAGATCGAAGCACGCCTCGATGATCGAGGCCGTGATCGAATCGTGACCGCAGCCGGCGCACAGGGTCGAGATCTTGCCCTCGTAGTCGCGATGGCTGTAGCCGAGCGCGTTCTTCTTGATGCCGGGATGCTGGAATTTCGGCTTTGCGATGTAGGTCATGATACGGCCTTGCGCAGCGGGGTGACCTTGATCTGGTCCTGATGGGCCCCGATCGCATCCGCGATGAAGCGCGCGGTGATCGGGGTGCCGTCATAGTGCAGGATCGGCACCAGACGGACCGGATCGATGCCGTTCTCGGTGACGATCAACTGGCGCAGCTGGGCGTCGCGGTTCTGCTCGACCACGTAGACGAAGTCGTGCTCGGCGATGAAGCTCGCCACGCTCGAATGGAACGGGAAGGCGCGGATGCGCAGCCGGTCGAGCTGGTGGCCGCGGGCCTCCAGCAATTCGATCGCCTCGTCCATCGCCGGCGCGGTCGAGCCGAAATAGATCACGCCGTATTTGGTCGGCTTGGCCGCGTTGGCCTGCAGCGGCCGCGGCACCATGTCCTCCGCGGTCTGGAATTTGCGCAGCAGGCGCTGCACGTTGTCGGCATAGACGGCGCCTTCCTCGGAATAGCGCGCGTAGCGGTCACGTGACGTGCCGCGGGTGAAGTAGGAGCCCTCCGTCGGATGCGTGCCGGGGTAGGTGCGGAACGGAATGCCGTCGCCATCGACGTCGAGATAGCGGCCGAAGTCGCGGCCTTCGTCGAGCATCTCGGCCGTCATCACCTTGCCGCGGTCATACTGCTTGGCATCGTCCCACTTCAGCGGCCGGCACAGCCGCTGGTTCATGCCGATGTCGAGGTCGAGCATCAGGAAGATCGTGGTCTGCAGCCGCTCGGCAAGATCGAACGCCGCCGCCGCGAATTCGAACGCCTCCGCCGGATCCTCGGGGAACAGCATCACGTGCTTGGTATCGCCATGCGAGGCGTATCCGCAGGCGATCAGGTCGCACTGCTGGGTGCGGGTCGGCATGCCCGTGGAAGGGCCGGCGCGCTGCACGTTCATGATCACGGCCGGAATCTCGGCGAAGTAGGACAGGCCGATGAACTCGGTCATCAGCGACACGCCGGGGCCCGATGTCGTGGTGAAGGCGCGGGCGCCGTTCCAGGAGGCGCCCACCACCATGCCGATCGAGGCGAGCTCGTCCTCGGCCTGCACGATCGCGTATTTGGCCTGCCCGGTTTCCGAATCGTGCCGCAGTTTCTTGCAGTGGTTGCTGAACGCCTCGGCCAGCGACGACGACGGCGTGATCGGGTACCAGGCGCAGACAGTCGCGCCGCCATAGACGGCGCCGAGCGCGGCGGCGTTGTTGCCCTCGATGAAGATGCGGTCGCCGACCTTGTCGGCCTTCCTGATGCGCAGGCCGATCGGGCATTTCAAATTCTGCAGCGCCCAGTCGCGGCCGAGATGCAGCGCGTGGACGTTGGAGGAGAGCAGCTTCTCCTTGCCCCTGTACTGCTCGCCGATCAGTTGCTCGATCAGCTTCGGGTCCATGTCGAGGAGGGCGGAGAGCGCGCCGAGATAGATGATGTTCTTGAACAGCTGGCGCTGGCGTGGATCGGAGTAGGTCGAGTTGGTGATCGCCGTCAGCGGCACGCCGATCACGTTGATATCGTCGCGGAACTTGCTCGACGGCATCGGCTTGGTCGAATCGTAGAACAGATAACCGCCGGCCACGATGCCGGCGACGTCCTTGTCCCAGGTCTGCGGGTTCATCGCGACCATCAGGTCGGTTCCGCCGCCGCGCGCGCCGAGATGGCCCGCTTCGGTGACGCGCACCTCGTACCAGGTCGGCAGGCCCTGGATGTTCGACGGGAAGATGTTGCGGGGGCTGACCGGCACACCGTGACGCAGCACGGCGCGCGCGAAGAGCTCGTTGGCGCTGGCCGAGCCGGAGCCGTTGACGTTGGCGAAGCGGACGACGAAGTCGTTTACGCTGCTGAGCGGCGCTTGCTGGGACATGCGTTACCTGCGTGGGTCGTCTCGATGAAATATTTCTGCATGTCCCACGCACCAGTGGGACAGCGCTCGGCGCACAGGCCGCAATGGAGGCAGACGTCCTCGTCCTTCACCATCACGCGCCCGGTCTTCAGATCCGACGACACGTAGAGGCTCTGGTCGGGATGAACAGACGGCGCCTTCAGCCGCGCGCGCAGATCGGCCTCCTCGCCATTGTCGGTGAAGGTGATGCAGTCCATCGGGCAGATGTCGGCGCAGGCGTCGCATTCGATGCACAGCGTGTCGGAGAACACCGTCTGCACGTCGCAGTTCAGGCAGCGATGCGCCTCGCCGAGCGCGAGCTTGACGTCGTAGCCGAGCTCGACCTCGGCGCGGATGTCCTTCAGCGCGACCACCTTGTCGCGGTGCGGCACCTTGAAGCGCTTCTCCGGCGAGACGTCGTTGTCATAGCTCCATTCATGGATGCCCATCTTCTGCGAGGAGACGTGCACCTCGGGCAGCGGCCGCTCGGTGATGTCCTCGCCGGAGAGCAGGCGGTGGATCGACAGCGCCGCCTCGTGGCCTTGCGCGACAGCCCAGATGATGTTCTTGGGGCCGAATGCGGCATCGCCGCCGAAGAACACCTTCGGGTTGGTCGAAACGAAGGTGGCCGGGTCGACCTTCGGCATGTGCCATTTGTCGAACTCCACGCCGCAATCGGCCTCGATCCAGGGGAAGGCATTCTCCTGGCCGACGGCGACCAGCACGTCGTCGCACTCATAGGTCACGTCGGGCTCGCCGGAGGGCACCAGCGAGCGCCGGCCCTTGTCGTCATATTCGGCTTTCACCTTCTGGAAGGTGACGCCGGTCAGCCTGCCATTGTCGTGAGTGAACGCGACCGGCACGAGATAATTGAGGATCGGAATGTCCTCGTGCAGCGCGTCCTCCTTCTCCCAGGGAGAGGCCTTCATCTCCTCGAAGCCGGAGCGCACGATGACCTTGACGTCCTCGCCGCCAAGCCGCCGAGCGGTCCGGCAGCAGTCCATCGCGGTGTTGCCGCCGCCGAGCACGATCACGCGCCTGCCGATCTTGTCGGTATGGCCGAACGACACGCTGGACAGCCAGTCGATGCCGAGATGGATGTTCGCGGCGGCTTCCTTGCGGCCTGGGATGTTCAACTCGCGGCCGCGCGGCGCGCCGGAGCCGATGAAGATGGCATCGTAGTTCTCGGCGAGCAGCGTTTTGAGGCTGTCGACGCGATGGCCGGCCTTGTAATCGACGCCGAGGCTGAGCACGTAGCCCGTCTCCTCGTCGATGACGCTGTCGGGCAGGCGGAACTTGGGAATCTGCGAGCGCATCATGCCGCCGGGCTTGGGATCGGCGTCGAACACGGTGCAGTGATAGCCGAGCGGCGCGAGGTCGCGTGCGACGGTCAGCGAGGCCGGGCCGCCGCCCACCAGCGCGATGCGCCGGCCGTTCTTCGGCGCCGGGCGCGGCATGCGCTGGTGCACGTCGTCCTTGAAGTCCGCCGCGACGCGCTTCAGGCGGCAGATCGCGACCGGGCTTTCCTCGACGCGCCCGCGTCGGCAGGCGGGCTCGCAGGGGCGATCGCAGGTGCGACCGAGAATGCCCGGGAATACATTCGATTTCCAATTGATCATGTAGGCGTCGCTGTAGCGACCCTCGGCGATCAGGCGGATGTATTCGGGGACCGGCGTGTGGGCGGGACAAGCCCATTGGCAATCGACCACTTTGTGAAAGTAGTCGGGAGCCGAGATATCAGTCGCTCTCATTCATACCCTGTCCGCGCGGCGAACCATGAGCGCGCGGCCTTCCTGACGTGAGGACGACTGTTTGTTCAGGATCGGCTGGGGATCGATGTGGGTCCGGAGCAGGTCCTGTTCGTCGCCCTTCTGCTTTTTGAATGGCTCAATTGAATAGTCTTATCAGACTAGAGCCATTCCAAGGCGCACACAAAGGCAAATTTGCAACGCTGCCCCTCATGCACAGTGTGCGCTGCCGCATTGCAGGCGCGATGCCGCCGCGTGCTGCGATGCGGGAGGTGGTGCGACAAACGATGACGGACTGGTGACGATGGTGGCTTTTACAGAACGAATGAGCGGACACGCGAGTTGCTCCGCACTCGGTCGTCATGCCCGGGCTTGACCCGGGCATCCACCTTTCCAAGATCTCCGAAGAGGATGGATGGCCGGGTCAAGCCCGGCCATGACGGCGGGGAATCAGACTGGCCAACTAACGCGCCGCAATATCAGCGCGGCTGAGGTCCCACATCAGGCGATAGATCCCGGCGGAAATCTGCGTCGCCAGCGGGCCGTCGACAGCCGCAAAACGCGTCGTCATCAAGGTCGCGATGGCGTGGCTGTCGGTGCCGTCGATCAGGATGAACCAGTCGGCGTCGCGCGAACTCGCTGGAACGCCAGCGGCGGGGCCGGACAGATCGGCATCGCCTTCGAGCAGGTGCATCGAGATCACGCCCTTGAGGTCGTACGGGTCGAGCTCGATCTGCAATGCCTCGCGCAACGCCTTGTCCTGCTCCGGCTTCGGGCGCAGCCGGATGATGCCCAGCACGGCGCCGCGGCCGGCCCCTTTCGAGATCGTGATGCGTGCGACGCTGCGGATCATGTTCTTGAAGCGCGCCATGACAGTCTTCGACCACTCCGTCGGCGCCTCGAGCCGAGCGCGATAGGCGTCGCTGTCGAGCACGTCGATCGTCTCGGTGGAGTACAGGCACAGATATTTCGGGCTGCCCTGCTCGGCGACATAGCGTCGCGCCTCGACGAAGCCGGGGATGGCCACGCGCTCTTCGAGATGCTCGCTGTCGTACCAATGGTTCAAATCGGCTTCATGCTCGGCATCGATGTTCATCGACGTCAACAGCATGCCTTTCCCGGCGATGGGCATCTTGAGCCTCCTGGTGCGTGTGGCTGATCCTCATGCTGAGGAGGCCGCCAAAGGCGGCCGTCTCGAAGCATGAGGCCCGAAGCATCGCGGGCCTCATGCTTCGACACGGCGCTGGCGCGCCTCCTCAGCATGAGGGGAATGAGTGATGTGTTTAAGGCGCTGTCGTGCGCGTCGCCAGATCGCAGATGGCTTTCATGACCGCATCGCGGATGCCGGGGTCATAAAGATTGTGACCTGCGGCTTCGACGACACGGATTTCGGCGTCGCGCCAGATGTCCGCGAGCCTTGCCGAGGTGGAGGGCGGACAGAGCAGGTCGTAGCGGCCCTGCACGATGATTCCGGGAATCCCGCTGAGCCTGCTCGCATCACGCAGCAACTGGTCTTTCGCCATGAAGCTGTCCTGAGAGAAGTAATGCGCCTCCATGAACGGCGTCGCCGGCAGCGCGCTGCCGGAGCGGATGGCGAGCCGATCCAGATGGGCGCGCGCCGGTTTGATCTCGGACAGCGCCCGCTCGGTGTCGTGCCAGGCGCGCGCGGCCGGACCGTGGATCGCCGGATCGGGATCGAGGATGCGGCGGAAATAGGCTTCGCAGGGGTTGGCGCGCTCGTTCTCCGGTAGCATCTCCAGGAAGTCGCGATGCAGGGCAGGGTGAAAGCGCGCCAGCGTCTCGCCGAACGCCGTCTCCACCTCCGCGCGGGTGCCGAGAAAGGTCGCGCGCAGCACCAGGCCGCTCACGCGCGCGGGATGCGCCTGGGCGTAGGCCAGCGCCAAGGTCGCGCCCCAGGAGCCACCGGCGACGATCCATTTCTCAAAGCCGAATTTCGTGCGGATCGCCTCCATGTCGGCGATCAAATCGTGCAGAGTGTTGTTGTCGCGGCTGCGCGCGGGACGCGAGCGGCCGGCGCCGCGCTGGTCGAACAGCACGGCGTGGAAGCGCTCGGGATCGAACAGCCGGCGGTGATCCGGCTGGCAGCCGGAGCCGGGCCCACCGTGCAGGTAGACGGCGGGTAGGCCGCCGACTCGCCCGGCGCTCTCGACATAGATCTGATGGCCGCCGGAGACGTCGAGCCATTCCGACGTCAGCGGCGCGAACGGATCGCTGCGGCGCGCGGAGGCGCGGCCGGCTTCGGCGTCAGGCATCATTGCTCTCAGGCGTGCCGCCGGCGAAGTTGCGATACAGGAAGCGGTCCTGGCCGGAGGCGGCATCGCGCTCGGCCTGCTTGAAGATGCTCTCGTGCAGCGGCGACAGCGTGCAGGCCGGATCGGTGTTGGCGGCGTCGCCGGTCAGCGCAAAGGCCTGGCAGCGGCAGCCGCCGAAATCGATCTCGCGGAACTCGCAGGATTTGCACGGCTCCTTCATCCAGCCGGTGCCGCGATAGCGGTTGAAGGCCTCCGAGTTCTGCCAGATCCAGGCGATCGAATGGTTCGAGCGCACCGACATGAAGTCGAGCCCGGTGATGCTCTCGGCGGCGTGGCACGGCAGGATCTTGCCCGACGGCGAGATGTTGAAGAACTGCCGGCCCCAGCCGCCCATGCACTTCTTCGGCCGCAGCGCGTAGTAGTCCGGGACGACGTAGTCGATGGTCAGCGTGCCCTTCAGCCGCTCGCGCGCCTCCTCGACCAGGCGGTCGGTCTCCTCCAACTGGGCGTAGGTCGGCATCAGGCTGGCGCGGTTCTTCAGCGCCCAGCCGTAATATTGCACGTTGGCGACCTCGAGCCGGTCGGCATCGAGATCGACCGCCATCTGGATGATGTCGGGCAGCTGATGCAGGTTCTGCCGGTGCATCACGGCGTTCACCGTCAGCGGCAGGTCGAGCTCGCGGGTCCAGCGCGCCACCTCGAGCTTCTTGGCGTGGCCGCCCTTGTAGCCGCCGACGCGGTCGGCGACATCAGGCTCATTGCCCTGGAAGCTGATCTGGACATGGGACAGCCCGGCATCGGCCAGCTCCTTCAGCCGCTCGCGCGTCAGCAGCACGGCCGAGGTGATCAGGTTGGTGTAGAGTCCGACGTCGTTGGCATGCTGCACCAGCTCGACCAGGTCCTTGCGCGCCGTCGGCTCGCCGCCGGAGAAGTGGATCTGCAGCACGCCGATCTCGGCGAGCTCGGACAGCACCTTCTTCCACTCTGCCGTGGTCAATTCCTGGCCGGCGCGGTCGAGCTCCAGCGGGTTGGAGCAATAGGGGCATTGCAGCGGGCAGCGATGCGTGAGCTCGGCCAGCACGGCGAGCGGAATGCCGAAGGTTTCGGCCACGGAGCCGCGCCGCTCCAGCACGGCGAGGCCGTCATTGCTGTCGCTGGGCGGTGAGGTGTCGGTCAGCTCGGTCATGATGTCGTCTCCCGAACCTCGGTCAGGAATCCCTTGTCGGCGAGATCCTGCAGCATGGCGACGACGTCGATCGCGATCACGTCACGCGGCGCGGCGTATTTCGCCGCCATCTCGTCGATGATGGCCGCGACGCTGCGCGTACCGTCGCATAGCTTGAGCACCTCGACCGCGATCTCGTCCGGCGCCAGCACCCGCTCGGGGGCGAGGATCACCCAGACCTGGCGCGTCTCGTCGAACTTCAACTTCGTATGCCGCGGCAGCACCACGCGGCTGGTCTCGGTGACTTGGATGTGACGCGGGGCCATGGTGGGGTTCTCTAGCAGCAGCTGTGATCAAACGGCGAGATCGCGCAGATTTGGAGTTCGGAGCCGCCGCCGCGCCTGCCAGCGTCCTTCGAGACGCCCGCCTGCGGCGGGCTCCTCAGGACGAGGGCGGAACTTGCGGCGATATCCTGAACCCTCTCCATGAACACGCTAACAGCGTGTTCATGGTCCCGTATGCAGCGGCCGCTCCGCCGCTTGCCCCTCATGGTGAGGAGCGCCGCTTGCGGCGCGTCTCGAACCATGAGGCCCCCCGGACCAGGCGGCGTTGCTCCGATGCAACCACTCACCCCTCCTTCGGCACGAACGCACCCGGCGGAATGTGTCCCTCGACATACGCATGATACAGCGCGTCGAGCTGCACCCACAGCACGTTGGTCTTGAAGATCAGCGCGTTGCAGACCGCGGCGCGCTGCTCCGGCGTGGTGGCGTGCTCCTTGACGTAATGCAGCGCGAAATTGGCATCGCGCGGCGCCTGGGTGAGACGCCGCTTGAAGTAGCTCATGGTGTCGTTGTTGACGAAATCGTAGTGCTCGAGCATGCCCGAGATGCGCTCTTCATGGATGCTCGGCGCGAACAATTCGGTCAGCGACGAGGCGATCGCCTCCAGCGGCGAGCGGTCGCGGCAGAAATGCACATAGGCTTCGACCGCAAAGCGCGTGGCCGGCAGGATGCCTTCGGTGGATTCCACGTAGGCGGTGTCGAGGCCGAGGCCTTCGGTCAGCTTGATCCAGCGCTCGATGCCGCCCTCGCTGCCGACATCGCCGTCATGATCCTCGATGCGGTGCCGCCATTCCAGCCGCGTGGCGCGGTCGCGGAAGCGCGTCATCACCATCGCGTCCTTCAGCGGGATCGTCGACTGGTAGTAGTAGCGGTTCAGCGCCCAGGCCTGCACTTGGCCCTTGTTGAGCTTGCCGCCGTGCAGCAGCTTATGAAACGGGTGGTGGTTGTGATAGCGCGTCGCCCCGATGTGGCGCAGCGCCGCTTCCAATTCGCTCGCATTGTTCAGCGTTACGCCGCTGCCGATCGACAGCGCCGTCATTCCGCTCAGATTGACCTCACTCACAGTACGATCTCCATCCCTTCAGCGGGGATTTCCCATCCCTCGCGTTCCAACGTTTGCCGCTCGGGTGAGGCGTGCAGCCACGCCGGATTGGAGTTGTTGATGTGCAGGAAGACCTTCCTGCCGATCGCGAGGTCCGCCAGCTGCTTGATCGCACCGCTTTCTCCGGACATCGCGATATGTCCCATGCTCTGCCCGGTCTTGTTGCCGAGTCCGGCCAGGATCATCTCGTCGTCGCGCCACACCGTGCCGTCGAACAGCACCAAGGGCGCGCCCCTCAATCTCGTTCTCAGATCATCGTCCACGACCGCACAGGCGGCGATGACGTAGCAATATTGCCCGCCTTCGAGATCGGCGATCTTCAGGCCCAGCGTGTCGCCGGTCGAGGAGCTGCCGCCGGGATGCTGCTTGTCGCGCAGATACCACGCGCTCGTTCCCGAGACGGCGAAGGCCGTGATCTCCAGGCCCGAGGGCCTGCCGTCCTGCAGCAGCGGCCGGAACGGCACGTCGATCACGATCGGCACGCGCTTGACGGTCTCGTCCTTCAGCACATCGAAGATGTTGTTCGAGCGGAGGATCGCAAGCACCTTGGGGTGCGCATGGATCGAAAATGGCGAGCTCTCGCGCATCGACAAGAGGCCGGTCACCGCATCGATCTCGCCATTGGTCAGGATCACGCCGGCGATCGGACTGTGGCGCAGGGCGCCTGGCTTCGGATGCAGCTGCGGCGTGCGGGTGACCTGCTGACGCAGATCGGGCGAGGCGTTGATCAGGAACCAGTTGGCGCCATCTGCGCTGACCGCAACCGAGGCCTGACTGTTGTGGATCTCGGGATGTGAGGTGCGCACGGCACGACACACGGCGCAGCCGCAATTCCACTGCGGCACTCCACCGCCCGCGGCGGCGCCCAGGACGACGAGGCGAAGCATGAGCCGTCTCCTGGAATTCAGCTGTGGTGGCGCACGCGATTACCAGCGGCAGGATCACCGACGGACAGGCTGACCGACGGTCAGGATCGCCCGCAGGGAAGGTGACGAGGGTGGGACATCCGACCAGCGCACGGGCTGGCACATACGCGGTCGCTGATCCCCACCCTCAAGCGTCGACGTCCTGATCGCCGAGACCTGGACGTCACACCCGCGAATTATTTGCGGGCCGCGCAGGCGTACATGTTGATTTCCATGCCGACCGGCACTTCAACGATCTTCGGTGCTTTCCAGGCCATTGTCCTCTCCTTCAAGACGGGACGGTTATCGTCCTCAGCAATAAACTACCGTGCTACGAAAAGTTCGCCAGTGGAATCTTTTTGTTTGAGCCTCTCAGGCCTGTTTATTGCAGTGCGAAGTTGCAGATGCGAGTTGCTGCCGTTTTCGTCGGATTGAGCCGTGAAAACAACGAATTCGTGATCGATGGCTTCGCAACGCCGTACAATTCAGCCCCTAGCTTGAGGGGCTGAGCTGGCCGGATAAAGCAGTCGTGAGATGTTCGAGACTTCAAAACCCCAGCGCGCGACCCCATTGGAAGCTGATGATGCCTAGATATTTCTTCAACACACGGATCGGCGAGGAACTGGTCTCCGACACCGACGGCGAGGTGCTGCGCAATCCCGACCGCGCCTGGGAAGTCGCGCGCGACATGATCAAGGAACTGCTGCGCACCGAAGGTGGCAACGCGGCGCTGATGACGGCCGTCATCGAGGTCACCGACGAGGACGGCGAGATCGTGCTCGAGTTCCCGTTCTCCGAAGCGATCTTCAACATGCCGGCGCAGTCGATGACGCGCCATTGAGCGCAGGACGACCGCATCGCCGCTTCCCGAACGCCGGCTTGCTTGCGGCCGAGGTCAGACCGAATGGCGCGGGCGCGCGATGTCGCCGCGCGTGCTGGCGATGCCCATCTCGAAACTGTCGGCGATGCGGCGGGCGCGGACGATGAAGAGCTCCGCGAGCTCGGGCGCGAACAGGTCCTTCGCCGTCGTCTCGAACAGCCGCAGCCAGCGGTCGAAATGCCCGCCTTGCAACTCCAGCAGCAGATGCGGCCGCATCGGCGCGCCGCTGTAGCGGCCCGTCTTCAGGAACATCGACGACCAGAAATCACTGATCCTGCCGATATGTTCGTCCCAATCCTCCACCGTACGGTTGAAGATCGGGCCGATCAGCTCGTCCTCCCGTGCGCGGCCGTAGAAGGTCTCGACCAGCAGGCGGATCGAGGCGTCGTCGAGTTCCGGATGTTGAACGGCGAGGGGATGGCGGTCGGGCTGGGCGGCAGGCAGGGTCATGGCGTTGGATATAAGCACTCGCAGCGCCGATGGAAACGCCGGAGCCATCCGGGCCTCATGGTTCGAGACGCCCGCCCCCGGCGGCCTCCTCACCATGAGGGGAGGCATCACAACGCGCGGAAGAATTCCTGCGGCACCCTCAGCCCCTCATCCTGAGGAGCCCGCCGGAGGCGGGCGTCTCGAAGGATGGCCGCAACAGCGGTGTTGCAGCCCGCCGGTCACGGCAGGCTGACGAACTCCACCCAGTTCGGCTTCTTGCCGACCGCGTACGACTTCGTCTTCTCCAGCACGCCGCTGGCCGGGTCGATCCGATACACCATCATCCCATTCGACACTTCGCCGACAGCGGCGAGGTAGCGCCCGGTGGGATCGATGGCAAAGCCGCGCGGCTGGGTTTCGGTCGGCACGCTGCCGATCGCCGTCAGGCGCCCGCTGGCCGCATCGACCTTGAAGCCGGCAATCGTGTTCGAGCCGCGCTCCGAGGCGTAGAGGAACTTGCCATCGGGCGTCGCATGAAGATCCGCCGCCCAGGGCTTGCCGGTGAAGCCCGAGGGCAGGGCGGTCGTGCGCTGCTGCTCGCTCCAGGTGCCTTTCTCGGCATCATAGGCGTAGACGGCGAGATCGGCGTTGAGCTCGTGCAGAAGGTAGATGAACTTGCCGTTCGGGTGGAAGATGAAGTGCCGCGGCCCGGACTTCTCCGGCGTCTTCACCGTCAGCGCCTCCTTGGCCGTCAGCGTGCCCGTCGCGGCGTCGAAGGCGAAGCCGAGCACCTGGTCGGAGCCGAGATTGGTCGCGAACACGAAGCGGTTGTCGGGCGAGGGCAGGAAGGCATGCGCGTTCAGCCCGGTCGGGATCACCTGGCCAGGTGCGGCGACGACGCCGTTCGCCTGCACCGGGTTCACCGCCACCTTGTTGCCGCCATAGGAGGCGCTGAACAGCACCTTGCCGGTGCGGTCGAAGGTGATGTTGGCCATGCTGTCGGCGAGCGGCCCGTTGCCGATGTGGCTGAGCCGCCCGGTCTTGGCGTCGATGGCGAAGCTCTCGGCGACGAATGGCTGCGAGCGGACGCCGGCGATCAGCACCCGCTTGTCCGGGCTGACCGCGAGCGGGGTCGACGAGCCCGGCTTCTCCACGCCCACGAAGGCCGCCGTCTGCACCGGGGTCATCTCGCCCGAGGCGGCGTCGAACTTGAACACGCTGATGTCGTTGCTGTCGGCGTTGCCGACATAGGCGTAGGTCTCGGCCTGGCCGGCGCGCGGCGCCAGCGTTGCTGCAGCGGCGAGAACGAAGGTTGCGGCCATGATGGTGCCCGGTCTGATCATCTGTTTCCCCCTTTGTGATGTTGTTGCTTCAGCTCTTAAAGTCGAATGTGAAGCTTGACCAAGCCTGATTCCGGATCGATCGATGCAGGTTGGGTATTGATCGGGGTGGCTCAAGGTCGCGAAGCTTGCCCTAGATCGTGCTGCTGGATGCGGCGCCATTTTGTTTCTCCGTCATGCCCGGGCTTGACCCACGGCTGTCCGGTTCAGCTTCCGCATATTGCGAGGCTCAACTGTTGTGGGTTTTTG